>CAJTSH010000009.1 GCA_910578885.1 uncultured Lachnospiraceae bacterium | reverse complement strand
AAAAACGGTAATTATAGTAATTTGAGCAACAGAGATATTCATGCGTTTGTCGTGGGAGTAGCAAAGTTTAGGTTGTGTGATAGATGAAATGAGGTTATAATAAAGATAAGCCTATCGCAAGAAAGAGGCGATGTTTTGAGTGATATAGTAGAATTGAAGTATATTGAAGTATAAAGAAGAAGATTTAAAGATGCTGGCGGGTTTTACCCTGTTGGATGATGATTTTATGACGATTGTCTTTGACCGGAATATAGTGGCAACAGAGCTTGTTTTAAACGTTATTTTCGGCAGAAATGATATGAAAGTTATAGAAGTGGTTGCACAGAGGGAATATAAGAATCCGGTCACGGGAGGGCGCTCCATTAAACTGGATATATATGCCAGGGATTCTGATGGGAAAGTGTACGACATTGAAGTGCAGAACGATGATGCTGGGGCAGACATACACAGAGCCAGATTCCATAGCAGCATGTTGGACACCAAGATGCTGAAAGAAAAGCAGAAATTTAAGGAAATCCATGATTCATATGTCATATTCATTACGAAGAATGACTATATGAAGATGGGGCTGCCAACGTACCATGTGGAAAGGACACTGCAGGAAACGAGAACATTGTTCGGGGATGGTTCACATATTATCTATGTGAATGGAAGCTATAAAGATGATGCTGACCCGGTGGGGAAGCTGATGCATGATTTCCGCTGCACAAGTGCGGTAGATATGTTTTATCAGGAACTTGCAAAGTCGGTAAGACATTTCAAGGAGACGGAAAGAGGCCAGAATCAAGTGTGTAAAGCAATGGAAATGACTGCGGAACAGGCAATGACAACCCTGAAAATATCGGATGCTGATAAAGTCGTTCTGGCTAAGAGATTTTAAATGGTGATATTGTTGTCATTATGAGATTTTCAAGGCAGTTGTTGTATTATATCAGGAACTTGCAAAGCCAGTAAGACATTTCAAAGAGGCAGAAAGAGATCAAAGTCAAGTGAGCCAAGCAATGGGAGAATATGGAAAAAGAATAGCAATAAAGGGAAAAGGGGAATCTGCATTGAAAATGATTGCAAGAGGAAAGCTTACTTTGAAGGAGATTGCTGAGGATTTGGAGCTGCCATTAAAACGGGTGGAGGAATTAGCCAATTTGCAGCCAGTTTGATATTTGCAGATCCGGTAAGGAATTATTAGAAAGGAGAAATAGTATGGCGTTAGTAGACGTTAGTATTAAGGTTCCAACAGAAATGGAGGTCTATTTGAAACCATCCGCTCAGGTTACAGAACTTGGAAGAAATGCATTGTTGCTTATGAAGATAATGTTTGGAGGGAAATGCGAAAAATTAGAGAAGTTCTTTACAGATGATGAATAACTGATTTTGGGGAGAAACATAGATGAAACAGATAATTGCATATGAAATGATTTATAATAAAGCATTGAAGTATCAGAATGACATAATATGTGTTCCTTTTCAAAAAGAATACTGGAATGAATATATGAAAATATATAATGAATGTTTTTACAAAATGAGAAAAGCGTTAGAGGTTGAGCCAATAAATTTTTATTATGATTATGCTCAAATTAAAGATAAAATAAAGGATATTTTCCTTTATTTGCAAAACGGGGTAATAATAGGTGCTGTTTCTTGCTATGAAAATGAGTTAGATGATTTAATTGTTGAGAAATCGTTTCAAGGACAAGGTATAGGACAAAAATTGTTGTTTTGGGGAATAAATCATATAAAGGAACAAGGCTATGAAGAAATTATTTTGCATGTAGCCGAATGGAATCAAAATGCAGTGAAGTTGTATTTGAAAAATGGATTCAGTATTGTGAAAAGAGAGAGGGTGCGTTAAAAGAAATAGTATTTTTAGCAAATTTTCCTTTAATGATATAAAAGACATGGTGCTAGCACCATGAAGCAAGGACATTAAGGAGAAAATATTTGTCGGAGTTGTTACGCATTAGCGTTTTAGAATACCTTATTTTAAAAGATATTTGAGGCATGGGTATGATGTGGAGGATATTTTATATATTTATTCTCAAAAATGGCTTTTACTGCGTAACATTTCAAAAATGGATTGCCAAATTGCCGGGATTTGCTATAATAAATGCGTGTCTAAAGGGACAAACTTTAATACAAAACAAGCCTTCCGTTTTGGAGGGCTATTTTTCTGAAAGTCTTGAAAAAGCCTGATTCTGCGGGCTTTCTTGGATTTCATCTTTTTCTATGTTTTTCGCTGACTTCTCAAATTTCCATGAAATCATGAATCACTAAATCATAGGAATTGTATTGTACTGGAAGATGCACACCCCTCTGAGGGCAGCAGGGGCAAAAATCAATATCCGCTAAAAAGTATAATTCCGGCATTATGCCGTGAGAACATTTTAGCGGATATTTTTATATACGGAAATACATTAAGAAATTTGTATGCACCAAAAGCGGAGTTTGCGGGGCTTGATCTTCCCGTCCTGTGTCCCGGTTAGCTCCACGACATACGCAAGGATATGGTCGCGGCTATGCTCCTTGCCCTTTACCCCGCCGACGAGGTATGAGCGACATTAAGCGGCTAACGCCACCCCAAAGCCGGAAAGTCAATACCCTTGTGCGCCGGACGTGCTGCAACTGCGATAATGGGAATTGTATTCTACTGGACGACGGGGACGAGTGCGTATGTCCGCAGCTTATTTCCTATTCCCTGCTCTGTAAATGGTTCCGTATCGCCGTACTGCCCTCAGATAAGGAGATGTACGCCGAACTTTACCATGCGGAGGATATGCGGCGGTGTAGCGTGTGTGGCTCACCCTTTGCGTCCAGCTCTAACCGGGCTATTTACTGCCCGGACTGCCGGAAGCGCATCACCCGCAGACAGACCGCCGAGCGCATGAGGAAAATGCGGGCGAATGTGACGCGATAGGGGCGAAAAAAGCCTTGATTTATGCGGCTTTCCGGGAGAGAAAATAAGGCGGCAAGGGATTTATGCCTTTACTCCCGAAAATGCGGTTCTATTGCGTCACAAACCAATCTCTGCACCCATGAGAAAACCGGGGCGCGGTGGCTATCTGATAGCTGCCGTGTCCCGGCTCTTTTATACGAGATGGAGATTACAGTTTCAAGCTATATTGCAAGAGATTATAATGATGTCCGTCTTTTCTGTCTATTTTAGTTATCGAAGAAATCATTAAAAAGCCAAATGATTCTGCCAAACGATTAGAAGCTATGTTTTCATCTCTTGCTGAATAAATAAACTCTTTCGCGCTAAATTGTTCCTTACAGTATTGAATTAAACTTTGAAGAATTTGTTTGCCAAATCCTTTTCTCACATATTTCGCTCCCAAACATATTCCAGCTTCTTGATATATATAAGGTTCAATTTTTTCTACACCAGCAAAACCAATCGCTTTACCGCTTGATTTTTCATAAACCAAATAAGTGTCATGCTCTTTTTGAAACGCAATGGTTTTCACAATTCTTATTTTAGCAGCTTCCTCGCTTGTAGTAATAGTCCACTGCATATATCTTGCGCTTTCCGGCTGTGACCAGACATTGCGGTACATTTCTTCCCAGTCTGAAAATTTTGCTTTATCTAAAATAAGATTCTCTGTTTCAATCATTTTCCATTACTCCCACAGCTTTTGATTTGTCTAATGTTGAATTACCGATTCCCATTATATGATTTCAAAGCTCAGAATGCAATAGCTTTATATGCCATCAGTAGGCAGACCGCCGAGCGCATGAGGAAAATACGGGAGAATGTGACGCAATAGGGGCGAAAGAAGCCTTTCTTTATAGTCTGAATATATCATTTCCAAATTGTCAAAATGGTGCATGACCACTTGTGCCACGCAATAGCCGCTTTCCATTCCGGCAGAAATCCCCTCACCCATAGGGTTAAGAAATCCCGCGATCTCACCCGCAAACAACACCCGTCCAACACCATAGTCAATATCGCAGCCGGGGAGAATATGCGGCATGAGCCATTTATCCGCTTTCGTCTGTTTATCAATGTGCAAATTATGATGTTCTTTCATGTAGTCAAGAAAACGCTGGTGATAACCCCCTATCTTTTCATTATCCTTTACCGATACCCCCAGCACAAGAAGATTGTCCTTTACATTAAACCATGCGTCATATTCCGATAGTTCCGGCTGTAAATAGGCATAGAAGTAATGATAATCTAAATCTATGCTGCCTTGATTATATGTCTAAAAAGTCGTTATGTACGGGGGTGCAATCCCGGACTTCAACGCCACATTCTGATGCTTTCATGGCAAGCCAATTATCAAAAGAGCTGCGCCATACATTCAATCCCGGCTGTTCAAATCTGAACTCTTTCCCCTTGTCGTTTGTAAAGATCATTCCCCTGTTTTCAGTAGGGGTACACATGACCGAAGCCGGAACCGCCGCGCTGAAATATTCCTGCACCAAATCGACAGTCTTTTTTATCAGTTGCCCCGAACAGGATTTGTACCATGGCATTTTGAATTTCTCTACCAGCAAAACCTTATATCCATTTTCTGAAAGCGTTTTTGCCGCAGTACACCCGGTAGCTCCTGCGCCTACAACGATAACGTCATACATTGCTACACCTCATTTCGTTTTTTAGACTGTTGGAATGACACACCTATTGTACCATGACTTTTTGAAGATTTCCACCATAAGCCCTATTATCCGCGCTCTGTCTGCCATTCCCGTTCCGGCTGTTTCTCTGCCTGTAAAATGCTGTCTATGTTCCGCTTGATAACATTATACTCTTGTACCTGTTTTTTCAGCTTGCCATAATCGGCGTAAAGGCTTTCTTTCTGCGCTTGGAGCTTTTCATACTCCGCTTGACTATATCGAAAACCCGGATAAGACGGACGGGAAAATGCTCATATCCTCTTTCGGGTGCAGCTATGAAACGGCAGATATTGAGTTTGGCTATACCCTCTCGCAAGCGCGGGATAAGAGCAACAATTTAGCCTTTCACTTGATACAGGCCTTTGCGCCGGGGGAAGTGGACTATGAGAAAGCCCATACCACAATATTTCTGATGAGATGTGCACTGTTTACAATGTAATCTTTTATCCAGCTAATTAAAGGAGGAAACGTAAAATGTATGAGCTGAAACAGATTAGTGAGAAATGCTATTATAAATTTCACACCCCAAATTCCGTATTTGAAACCCATTCCAACAATACAGAAAAATAAATAAAAAGCCGATATAGAAATGATAAGACTTTTGCTTGTATACTTCATAAAAGCGAAAGGAAATTGTTAAAAGGGTGAAAGAAAAAAGAAGGAAGGATAAAATGCAAACATACATCTTTCCCCCTTTGTGTTTGCGCCTTAAATGAAAAAGCAGGCGTTTCTGCTTGAGGCTTGGTGCAAATCATGGAAAGTTGGAGATAAATATGTCAGGATTAACATCAATGATGAATATTGGTAATGAAATGGCGAAAAAGCTAATATCTGTTGGTATTGAATCCTCCGAGAAACTTATTGAGGTAGGTGCAAAAGATGCATTTTTTAAGCTAAAGCAGAAATATCCGAATGTGTGTCTGGTACATTTATATACATTAGAAGGAGCAATCCATGATATAGAATTTAACAGACTTTCAGAAAATACGAAAAAGGAATTGAACGAATTTAGCGATTTTTTAAAAAAATAATATGAGCGCAGATTTCTGTTTGTGAAGGAAATGAGATAAATTTTTCCTTAGCTATTATATGAACATGGTTCTAGTATCAGGTATATAGGGAAAAGATGGCACGCTGTCAAGCAGGTGGGATTTAACTCTGCCTATTATATAGGGATTTTTCACCCTGTCAATGTGTTTCTTAAAATATCCATTTACACATTCCTGCCGGAAAGGCGTTCTTTAAAGTAAATCTCCAGCTGGGAATAGTTGTTGCTGACGGAATCATCAAGTCTAAGGAAGTGGAGGACGAGTAATCCTCCACTTTTGGGCTCTTAAAAAAAACGATAACCCAGAAAATCTTATTTTTGCTTCGTCAATGCTAATTCTTTATGTAAATGTAATGCCATAAATATAGTAATAATCGCAGAAAGTACATCTGCAATCGGTTGTACATAGAGAATACTGTTTATTCCCCCAAATATAGGAAGTATCAAAATAACTGGTACAAAACAGATTCCTTGACGGCAAGCTCCCAAAATAAATCCTGCCAATCCTTTTCCAAGTGCAAGGAATAATGATGAATACACAGTGTAAAATCCAAACAATATGAATGAAATACCGTTTATTCGTAATGACTGTGTTCCTACACGAACCATTTCTAAATCACCTTTTGTAAATTGAGATATGATTCCCTTGGAAAATATTGTTAATACCAATCCATAAATGACACAAAATACAGTAGCCCATATAATTGAAGTTTTGATTGCTTCATGTAATCGGTCAAATTTTTTTGCACCATAACTATATCCGGCAATCGGCTGGAATCCTTTAATAAATCCAAATACCATTAAACTTCCCATGGAAACAACTCTTGTCACAGCACCCATACCAGCAATAACAGAATCTCCGTATGGTCTTGCCTGCGTATTGACAAGCGAGATAGAAAGACTTGTCAATATTTGAAATACCAATGTAGGTATACCAATCTTAAATATTTCTGACATAATTTCTTTTGTAAAGGTACAGTTCTTAATCTTAAAATGGTAAATACTCTTTTTTCTAAGAACAAATAATAGATAGACTAGCGTTGAAATAATCTGTGAGATGGCGGTTGCGATTGCCGCACCTGCAACACCTATATCCAATACATAAATGAAAACTGGGTCTAAGCCAATATTCAATATCGCGCCTGCCATCAATGCAAGCATAGTTGTTTTTGCAGCGCCCTCGCTAGTTACAATATTATTCATTGTGACATTGAATACATTAAATATGCATGAAACAATGTAAATGCTGGCGTAGGTGATAGCATAAGGCATAATACTGTCTGTTGCTCCTAAAAGTTTTAAAATGGGTTGAAGAAAAATGATGGAAGAGATAATCATAATCGCACCTATTGTAATACTGCTATATAAAGCGGTACTTGCGACTTTATCTGCTTTTTCTTTATCCCCATTTCCTAATAATCTGGAAAGATAAGAGGCAGCACCATTTCCGAATAACAACCCTAGACCTACAACGACTTGACCGAGTGGATATACCACAGAAATTGCTCCCATCTGACTTGTTCCCAAGCCACCAACAAAATATGCGTCTACCAAGTTGTAGATGGCATTAACCATCATACCTAACATGGTAGGAATTCCCATTGCTATAAGCGCTTTGGGGATTGGAGCATTTCCTAAAAGCTCCATTTTATTATTTTTACTGCTCATGATAAAAGCTCCTTTTTCTTGACATGAAGTGTAAAGTATAATACTGTAATTTATAGCAACTGCAGCTGCGATATTTACACTACTATAATTTATAGTAGTTGTCAAGAAGAAAAGGAGGTCTATTTCATGGCAACTATTGATTTAATTGTTTTAGGTATCCTGAAAAAAGAATCGTTGAGTGCTTATGACATTCAAAAGTTGGTTGAATACCGTAATATCTCTAAATGGGTAAGAATCAGTACACCCTCAATATACAAAAAAGTAATACAGCTCGAAGAAAAAGGATATATTACCAGCACAACCATCAAAGAGGGAAAAATGCCAGAAAAGGCAGTCTATACATTAACTGATTTTGGACACCGCCAATTTGAAAAGTTAATGATGGAAATTTCCTGTAAGCCGATTAACATTTTTTTGGATTTTAATGCTGTAATTGTCAATATTGACAGCTTATCCAAAGATACCCAAAAGCAGTGTCTCTCTAATATTGAAAGCAACGTAAAAACATTGAAGTCTTATCTTGAGGAAAACATGAACCTCAAGAAAAATGTTCCCGAAATTCCAGAAACAGGCATGGCCGTTTTGGAGCAACAATATATTCTCACACAGGCTATCGAAACATGGATTGTGTCAATGAAAGAGCGTTTTGAATTGTAATAAAAAATTGCCAGAAAATATCAGCTTTGGAAAATAAAGAATGTTTGCGACTGTACCCGTTATTTTAGCAACAGCATAAGTCGATATTATAAAAATCAGAACAAAAGTTCGATTTTTCTCTGTACTTTTATTAGCTTATATGTTATAATGAAAACCAGATAAATGGATAAATATTATAGAAAAGGAAAAATGATTAAAAGTTATAATAAATAATTTGGTGAATTGGGAGGAATATTATTCTTTTGAAAAAATTTGTGAGGATAAATATATGTTTAAATGCAATGACTACATACTATAAGTAAATAATATGGAGAAAAATCATGGACTATTTTGAATTAGTATCACAATACGCCCCCACAGGCGACCAGCCGCAGGCAATTGAAGAATTAGTAAAAGGTTTTCGAGGAGGCAACCAGTTTCAGACACTTCTTGGCGTCACCGGTTCGGGCAAGACATTTACGATGGCTAATGTCATCCAGCAATTAAATAAACCAACCCTTGTCATAGCGCATAATAAGACATTGGCTGCTCAATTGTACGGAGAATTTAAGGAGTTTTTCCCCAATAATGCTGTTGAATACTTTGTCTCCTACTACGACTATTATCAGCCAGAAGCATACGTCCCCTCTTCGGACACATATATCGCCAAAGATTCCGCAGTGAATGAAGAGATAGACAAGCTGCGCCTTTCCGCTACCGCTGCATTGGCAGAGCGAAAGGATGTGATTGTGATAGCCAGCGTTTCCTGTATTTACGGGTTGGGAAGTCCGGACGACTTCTTGAACATGATGGTGTCTCTGCGTCCGGGAATGGAACGGGATAGGGATGATGTGATCCGGGGATTGATTGACATTCAATATACCAGAAATGATATGGATTTTGATAGGGGAACCTTTCGGGTGCGTGGGGATGTAGTGGAAATTTTTCCGGCAAACAGGGACGATACGGCATTCCGCGTGGAGTTTTTTGGGGATGAGATTGACCGGATTACAGAAATCGATGTTCTGACCGGAGAGATTCGGTGTGAACTGGAGCATGTGGGAATATTTCCTGCGTCTCATTATGTAGTGCCACAAGAGAAGATAAATAAGGCATGTGTAGAGATAGAGAAGGAGATGGAGGAACGTGTTCGTTTTTTTAAGGGCGAGGACAAGCTTTTAGAGGCGCAGCGAATATCGGAACGGACGAATTTTGATATTGAAATGCTAAGGGAAACAGGTTTTTGCAGTGGAATAGAGAATTATTCCAGACATATGGCAGGGCTTGAGCCGGGGGCGACGCCGCTTACGTTAATGGATTATTTTAAGGATGATTATTTGATTATCGTAGATGAGTCTCATATTACGATTCCGCAGGTGCGTGGGATGTTTGCGGGGGATCAGTCCAGAAAGAAAACATTAGTGGATTATGGGTTCCGTCTCCCATCAGCGATGGATAACCGTCCTTTGAATTTTGAAGAATTTGAGAGTAAAATAGACCAGATGTTGTTTGTTTCCGCAACGCCGAATGTATACGAGCAGGAGCATGAGCTGCTTCGTGTGGAGCAGATTATCCGGCCAACAGGGCTGTTAGATCCGCGGGTGGATGTGCGTCCGGTGGAGGGGCAGATTGACGATCTGATTGGCGAAGTAAATAAAGAAACGGCTGAGGGACATAAGATCCTGATTACTACGCTGACAAAGAAGATGGCGGAGGATTTGACTGATTATATGCGGGAAATCGGCATCCGTGTCAAATATCTTCATTCAGATATAGATACGATGGAACGCGCGGAAATCATCCGTGATCTGCGTCTGGATGTATTTGACGTTCTGGTAGGGATCAACCTTCTGAGGGAAGGACTGGATATTCCGGAGATTACATTGGTTGCAATTTTAGATGCAGACAAGGAGGGATTTCTTCGTTCGGAGACTTCTTTGATACAGACAATCGGACGTGCGGCGCGTAACTCGGAAGGTCATGTTGTCATGTATGCCGATAAGATAACAGACTCCATGCGGGTTGCGATTGATGAGACAGAGCGAAGAAGGACGATTCAGCAGCAATATAATAAAGAGCATGGAATCACGCCGCAGACCATTCAGAAGTCCGTCCGTGATCTGATCAGCATATCCAAAAAGGTTGCTAAGAGCGAGATGGAATTCAAAAAGGATCCGGAGTCTATGAGCAGACAGGAGTTGGAGAAATTGATAGCAGATATTCAAAAGAAGATGAATCATGCCGCGGCAGAATTGAACTTCGAGGCGGCGGCGGAATATCGGGACAAGATGGTAGAGCTGAAAAATATGCTGCGTGACCTGTAAGGTCAAAAACAATGTCATATACAAAGAAAACAACGAACAGAAAAGGATAGCAACAATGGCAAAAAAAGAGCGGAAGTATATCAAAATCAGAGGAGCAAATGAGCACAACTTGAAAAATATTGATGTGGATATTCCAAGAGATGAATTTGTGGTATTGACCGGGCTCAGTGGTTCAGGAAAATCATCTTTGGCATTTGACACAATTTATGCAGAAGGGCAGAGACGTTATATGGAGTCACTGTCTTCCTATGCAAGACAGTTTTTAGGACAGATGGAAAAACCGAATGTAGAAAAGATTGAGGGTCTGTCCCCGGCGATATCCATAGATCAGAAATCCACGAATCGGAATCCGAGATCAACGGTGGGGACGGTAACGGAGATATACGATTATTTCAGGCTGCTGTATGCCAGAATTGGGATTCCGCACTGTCCGAAGTGCGGGAAAGAGATTAAGAAGCAGTCGGTTGATCAGATGGTAGACCAGATCATGGATTTGCCGGAAAAGACCAGGATTCAGCTTTTGGCGCCGGTGGTCAGAGGAAGAAAGGGAGAGCATCAGAAACTTTTAGAGCGGGCAAAGCGGAGCGGCTATGTGCGTGTGCGGATTGATGGAAATCTCTATGAACTGACCGAAGAAATTAAGCTGGAAAAGAATCGGAAGCACAATATTGAGATTGTAGTAGACCGTCTTGTGGTGAAGGAGGGGATTGAGAAGCGTCTGACAGATTCCATAGAGAACGTATTGAATTTGGCGGAGGGACTTCTGATCGTAGATATTTTCGGAAGTGATCCTATACAGTTCTCACAGAGTTTTTCCTGTCCGGACTGCGGAATCAGTATTGATGAAATAGAGCCCAGAAGTTTTTCTTTTAATAATCCTTTTGGAGCCTGCCCGGATTGCTTTGGGCTGGGATATAAGATGGAATTTGATGTGGATTTGATTATACCGGATAAGCGGCTTGCACTGTCGGAGGGAGCGATACAGGCGATTGGATGGCAGTCAAGTACAGATAAGAATAGCTTTACCTTTGCTATTTTAAAGGCACTGTCCGAAGTGTATGATTTTAGTCTGGATACACCATTTAAAGAATTGCCAAAGGAGATTCAGGATGTGCTGATTTACGGTACAAACGGCAGAGAGGTGAAGGTATATTACAAAGGACAGCGGGGAGAAGGAGTCTATGATGTTGCATTTGAAGGACTGGTTAAGAATGTGGAACGCAGATATCGTGAAACCGGTTCGGATACAATGAAGCAGCAGTATGAAGAATTTATGCGGATTACTCCGTGTAAGGCGTGTAAAGGCCAACGTCTGAAACAGGATTCACTTGCAGTAACTGTCTGCGATAAGAATATTCATGAGACAACTTCAATGTCAATTAAGAAACTGCATGCGTTCTTAAAGGATATGGCATTAACGAAACAACAGCAGTTGATAGGAGAACAGGTACTGCGGGAGATAAAGGCAAGAGTCGGTTTTTTGGTGGATGTGGGACTGGATTATCTGTCTTTGTCGAGAGCTACCGGAAGTCTGTCCGGCGGCGAAGCGCAGCGCATCCGTCTGGCAACGCAGATTGGCTCAGGATTAGTGGGAGTTGCCTATATTTTGGACGAGCCGAGTATCGGACTGCACCAGAGGGATAATGACAAATTGCTTGCAACATTGAAGAATCTGAAGGATCTGGGTAACACCTTGATTGTGGTAGAGCATGACGAAGATACGATGATGGCGGCGGACTATATTGTGGATATCGGACCCGGCGCAGGGGAGCACGGCGGACAAGTAGTCGCAGCGGGAACAGCACAGGAAATCATGAAGAATAAGAATTCCATTACCGGAGCTTATCTGAGTGGAAAGAAAAAAATCCCAGTGCCCGCAGAGCGCAGAAAGCCAACAGGATTTTTAGAGATAAAGGGCGCAAAGGAAAATAATTTAAAAAATATTGATGTGAAGCTTCCGTTGGGAATTATGACTTGCATTACGGGTGTGTCCGGTTCGGGAAAAAGTTCCCTGACAAATGAAATATTGTATAAGCGCTTAGCGAGGGATTTGAACCGTGCCCGTACAATTCCGGGAAAACATGATGAGATTGTTGGAATAGAGCAGTTGGATAAGGTGATTGATATTGACCAATCTCCAATCGGAAGAACGCCCAGATCGAATCCAGCGACCTATACGGGTGTATTTGATATGATACGTGACTTATTTGCATCAACACCGGATGCGAAGGCGAAAGGATATCAAAAAGGACGTTTCAGCTTTAATGTAAAAGGCGGACGCTGTGAGGCGTGTGCGGGAGACGGTATTTTAAAAATTGAGATGCACTTTTTGCCGGATGTATATGTGCCCTGTGAAGTATGTCAAGGGAAACGCTACAATCGTGAAACCTTGGAAGTGAAATATAAAGGGAAGAGTATCTACGACGTACTGGATATGACGGTTGAGGAAGCGTTGGACTTCTTTCAAAATGTGCCGTCTATAGAGCGGAAGATACAGACATTGTATGATGTGGGACTGTCTTATGTAAAATTGGGACAGCCATCTACAGAGCTTTCCGGCGGCGAGGCGCAGCGTATTAAACTTGCGACGGAATTGAGCAGACGAAGTACCGGTAAGACAATTTACATTCTGGATGAACCTACGACCGGACTCCATTTTGCGGATGTGGACAAGCTGGTGGAGATTTTACGTCGTTTGTCCGACGGTGGAAATACAGTCGTCGTAATTGAGCATAATTTGGATGTGATTAAGACGGCGGACTATATCATTGATATGGGACCGGAAGGCGGTGACGGCGGAGGGACCGTCGTTGCAACAGGGACGCCTGAAGAGGTCGCAGATGTGCCGGAATCCTATACCGGAAAGTATGTAAAGAAATATCTGGGCGCGTCTTAAGCGCGGTGCGGTAAAAATTGTGAGAACCAGTTTGTTGCAAAGTCTAAGAAAAGCTGCTTGTCTGCGGAAAGGGTAAGTGATTTTTTCCATACGAGAGCTAGCTGCCGTTTGGGGTGAGTCTGGAGAGGTACAAGTGTAACCCTGTCGTTTTTTAAAGTATTCCAAGAGATGGACGGTACAAGCGCAAGTCCGGTGTTGGCTTCAATCATGGTACGGAATACAGAGGATTCATTTGCCTCAAAAATAATCTTGGGGCAAAATCCCTGTTCTTTGCAGAGATGTTCCGTGAGGGCGCGAAGCTGGTTCCCTTTGCAAAAAGAAATAAAGTTTTCTGATTTCAGGGAAGACAGGCTGATTTCCTTTTTATGGGCCAGCTTACTGTCGCTTGGAACGGCAAGTGCGATTTCGTCCTCCATCAGTACACGGTAGTGATAAAGTGTTTCATCAATCGGAAGTTGAAAAAAGGTAAAATCAAATTCCACGCCCAGAATCAAAACGGGTTCGCCTTGATAAAATACAACCTTGCTGTTCGGATATTTTTGCTCAAAGGCAGCGGTTAAGTCTGGGATAAAGCGTATGCCGCTCTGCACATAAACACGTATGATATGGAGATTTTTTGGTCTTAATTCTGAAATACCCATATCAAGACTATGGAGCGCATCATCAACTCTTTTTAGAAACAGCCTGCCATTGTCATTGAGAGAGATTTTTTTTCCTTGCCTGTCAAAGAGCTCGCATCCTAATTCATTTTCAAGCTTTCGGATTGTTTTGCTCATGGCAGACTGGGGAATCATATGTTTTTCTGCCGCTTTTGAAAAATTTTCTAACTGTGCCGCACTTCTAAAATAACGGAGCTGTAGTAATTCCATCATATACCTCCTATATACCCTCTGATATATATCATTATATATTATCTGATTATTTACCACAAGAAAAACCCTTTTTATAATGAATTTATCAGCAGCAGTGAAGCGAGAGGCTGAACTGTGCAATTCAAGGAGACCGGTAACTTTAAGAGGAGGAAGAAGAATGAAGAGGGGAACGAAAAAAGGATGGATTCGAAGGTGTTTTGCTATGCTTTTGGCAGTGATTATGTGTATGGCCTGTCTAGGGAATACGGTGATGGCGGCAGACAGTGGGATGCTTGCAATGGGGGAAGATGCGGTAAGAATATTATTTATTGGAAACAGTTTGACAGATTACAATGATGTGCCGAACAAAGTGAAACAGATTTTTGCAAAGGCGGGAAAGAACGTAGAGGTCGAAAGGCTGATAAATTTAGGACAGCCCCTGACCATTCATAAAGATAACGCAGAGACAAAGGAAAAAATTCTGACAGGAGATTTTGATTATGTCGTTCTTCAGGATAAATCATCCGGTTTTAAACAGAGTATGCTGGAGGAAGGTTTGGCGGCAATCGTACCGTGGATAGAAGAGGCGGGTTCGCAGCTTGTGCTCTACATGCCTTGGGCAAATGAGAGTATATTTGCAAAGAGACAGGAAATTTTTACAAACGCGTATGTATCGGAAGCAAGAAAACGCAATGCATTGCTTGCCCCAAGCGGGGAAGCATACTATGAATTATATTTCAACTATGGTGTCAGATGGTACAGTGACAACATACATGGAACGGACTTGGCATCGCTTGTGTCGGCAAGCGCTATCTACTATACAATTTCGGGTGAGAGCGCACCCCTTCGATTTACAAAGAATGATGCCTTTATTAGAGGTAATAACTATGATGTGATGACGGTAAATCTGATTCAGAAAGAGGCTAGCCGTTATACAGAGCTGTATCGTGATTTGAACAATGTTCCAGACATTACACAACGCCCCATAACAGCGCCGAAGGAAGAAGTAAATCTGGCAGTAAAGAAACAGGGATATGCCTCCTCGAATGAAAGAGGGGACAGCACAGTCGGAATGCGGACTGTAGGTAATTTGACGGATGGAAATACCAGTTCGTTTATCGTTCTGCATCATGAAGATGAGGATCCGTGGTTTGCGGTTGATTTAGGAGAGGCAGTAGAATTTAATAAAGTCGTCTTATATTGGGGAGCAGATAGCCCTTATGAGGATTCTGTCCGTGCTAAATATGCGGTAGAGGGTTCAGACCGTCTTGAAGAAGGCTATGAAGAAATCGCAGCCGGAGAGTGTACTCAGAAAGGAAGACAGGAAATTACATTTAATAATGTAAGCTATAGATTTGTGCGCATACATGTAACGGAAAAGGCTGGGACATACACCAGTCTGTATGAAATGGAGCTGTATCAGTCAGCAGTTCCAGAGGAAAATCCGGGAGAAGAACAGGGTATGAGAATATTGTTTATTGGAAACAGCTTAACAGATTACAATGATGTACCGAATAAGGTGAAACAGATTTTTGCAAAAGAGGGAAAAAATGTAGAGGTCGAAAAGCTGATTAATTTGGGAGAGCCCCTGACCATTCATAAAGATAACGCGCAGACAAAGGAGAAAATCCTGACGGGAGATTTTGACTATGTTGTGCTTCAGGACAAAGCGTCTGGATTTACACAGAACATGTTGGAAGAAGGCGTGGCGGCAATTGAACCGTGGATAGCGGAGGCGGGGGCGCAGCTCGTACTCTATATGCCGTGGGCAAATGAGGATATCTTTGCAAAGGGACAGGAAATCTTTACAAATGCGTACGTTTCAGAAGGAAGAAAACGGAATGCACAGCTTGCTCCAAGCGGAGAAGCATACTATGACTTGTATTTTAATTATGGTGTCAGATGGTACAGTGACAACACTCACGGAACAGACCTGGCGTCACTTGTATCAGCGAGCACTATTTACTATACGATATCAGGTAAGAGTGAACCGATAACGTTTACAAGAAATGATGCACTTATCAGCAGTAACAACTATGATGTGACGACGGTAAATCTTATTCAAAAAGAGGCGAGCCATTATACAGAACTGTACCGTGATCTGAATAATGTGCCGGATATCACGAACCGCCCGATTGTGCCGTCGGAAACAGAGCCGGCGGAAGAAATCAATCTGGCCGTGAAGAAACAGGGATATGCCTCTTCGAATGAGAGAGGGGACAGTACAATCGGAACGCGGACTGTCGGTAATTTGACGGACGGAAATACCGGATCTTATATCGTGCTGCATCATGAGGATGAGGATCCGTGGTTTGCGGTGGACTTAGGGGAAGCAGTGGAATTCAATAAGACCGTCTTATATTGGGGAGCAGATAGCCCCTATGAAGATTCTGTCCGGGCAAAATATACAGTAGAGGGTTCAGACCGCCTAGAGGAAGGCTATGAGGAAATAGCAAGCGGTGAATGTACGCAGAAGGGAAAACAGGAAATTGTCTTTGACAATGTAAGTTATAGATTTGTACGGATACATGTGATAGAAAAAACGGGAACTTACATTAGTTTGTATGAAATGGAATTGTATAAGGAACAAAGAACGGAGAATACAGAAAATCCGGGAGGGAGTACCGAAGACCCGGGAGAAAACACGGAAAATCCGGGAGAGAGTACGGAGAACCCGGGGGCGAATACAGAGAATCCGGGAGAAAGTACAGAAAGACCAGAAGGGAATACACAGAATCCGGAAGGCGACGCCAAGAATCCGGGAGAAAATACAGATAAAAAACCCACAGAAGATAAAACACAATTGGAAGGCTTGGCAGCGGTAGAAAAATTAAGGATCAGTAAGCGGGGGGAGAACAGCCTGACATTAAAATGGAGTGAAGTAGAAGGTGCAAAGTATCAAATTATCATCAGTTCAGGTAAGAAATATGTAGGCATAACGAAAACTTCAAAATGCAGCTATACAGTGAAAGGGTTAAAAGCGGGGGTTCTGTATAAAGTGACCGTACAGGCATACTGTCCTATAACAAAAGGTTATCTCTACAGTAAAGAAACCGTGGTTACCGGTAAAACTATGCCGGGAAAAGTAAAAATGGGATCTATTACTGTAAAGGGGCAAAAGATTTCATTAACATGGAAGAAAGCATCCGGTGTCTCCGGTTATGAAGTTTATATGAAAAGAGGAAAAGGAAAATTCAAAAAAGTCAGGGAGGTAAAGAAAAACAGTCTTCAGATAAACGTAAAATCAAGCGGAGCATGCTGTTTCAAAATAAGAGCATATACAAAAGATAGTTCCGGAAAGATTTATGGAAAATTCGTAAAGACAAAAACAGTCCGCTTGTAAATGCAAAGTGTCGGTATAAAATGAAGTCTTATATTTCCGTCTGAGTGACATGCTCCGTCATTTCACTTAGGCGGAAACTCTTTTTTCATGTTTATTAAGAAGTTATTGAAAATTCATTAAATAACTACTTTTTTGAAAAAAACCTTTGAAAAATGGAAGTTATTGTATATAATGTGATTATATATGTAAGAATATGATTGAATGCGGTAGTCTGCCATCATAACCCGAATCTCAGAAATCGTGTTTGGACAGAATACTTTTTGCGAATACTATCACATACAAATACAATAGCACATATGAATGAAACAGAGGAAAGGGGCAGCAAACAGAATGATGTCGACGGATATTGGAATTGATTTAGGAACAGCTAGTATATTAGTATATATTAAAGGAAAAGGGGTCGTGTTAAAGGAGCCGTCTGTAGTGGCGTTTGACCGTGATACAAATAAAATTAAGGCAATCGGTGAGGAAGCGCGTCTGATGCTGGGAAGAACACCGGGGAATATTGTAGCGGTAAGACCGCTGCGCCAAGGGGTAATCTCTGATTATACGGTAACAGAGAAGATGATAAAATATTTCATTCAGAAGGCGCTTGGCAAGAAGAGCTTTCGTAAGCCCCTTATCAGTGTCTGCGTACCAAGCGGTGTAACAGAGGTCGAGAAGAAGGCGGTAGAAGATGCAACCTATCAGGCAGGGGCCAGAGACGTCAGAATCATTGAAGAACCGATAGCGGCGGCGATTGGAGCCGGAATTGATATATCCAGACCGTGCGGGAATATGATTGTAGATATCGGAGGCGGTACTGCAGATATCGCTGTGATTTCGCTTGGAGGCTCTGTAGTGAGCACTTCAATTAAGATTGCGGGGGATGATTTTGATGAGGCTATTGTCCGCTACATGAGAAAGAAGCATAACCTTTTAATCGGTGAGAGAACCGCAGAGGATATTAAGATAAAGATCGGTACATGTTTTACATTGGCGACCAATGATACAATGGATGTCAGAGGGCGTAATCTGGTAACGGGTCTTCCGAAGACCGTAACTGTTTCTTCCGAGGAGACGGAGGAAGCGCTGAGAGAGCCGACGCTGCAGATTGTGGAAGCAGTGCACAGTGTATTGGAGAAGACGCCGCCAGAGCTTGCAGCGGATGTTGCGGACAGGGGGATTGTACTGACCGGCGGAGGTGCGCTGCTCAGAGGATTGGAGGAATTGATCGAGGATAAGACAGGCATCAATACGATGACAGCGGAGGAACCTATGACCTGTGTTGCAGTAGGAACCGGCAAATATGTAGAATTTCTTGCAGGAAAACGCGATGATGAGTAAATAATCGGGTAGAACATGCCGATATAATAAAAGGCAGTAGTAGACTGCAAGGACAATGCTATGTATCAGGCACCATAAAGCGAAAGGAGTATTCCGGATGGTAAAGGGTTTATATACCGCATATACAGGAATGATCAATGAGCAGAAGCGGTTGGACGTATTGTCTAACAATCTTGCAAATGCGGATACCAATGGATATAAGAAGGAAGGAACGACGAGTGAATCCTTTGCAGACACATTGGCGATTAAGATTAAAGATTCTTCGGATTATTATTTGCCGAAGGGATTAGGGGACATCAGTCTTGGCGTACATCTCGGTGAGACATATACAGACTATAGTCAGGGCAATTTTCGTGTGACAGACAATAAATATGACGTTGCAATTGACGGAGACGGCTTTTTCGCTATTTCTTATACGAATAAGAATAATGAGACGTCTGTGAAGTATACGAGAGACGGAGCCTTTACTGTGAATACCGAGGGTTATCTCGTGACTAAGGACGGAGATTATGTCCTGAATCAGAACGGAGCTATGAATCAGGATGCGGGAGCCGGCAATTATATTCGGCTTGATCCGAATATTGATTTTAAGATTGATGAATCTGGAAATATTTATCAGAATGAGCAGTTAGTAGCGCAGCTTGGAGTGGTAGACATTGCAGATTATAACTATATCATGAAGTATGGCGAGAATCTGTATGACCTGCAGAACGGCGCGCAGGTGATAGCGTCCAATGCCAAGATTGTTCAGGGAACGTTGGAAGCTTCGAATGTGAATGTGGTCAAGGAAATGGTAGACATGATAACGGTTACAAGAGCATATGAAGCAAATCAGAAGATTATCCAGACAATAGATACGATGCTGGATAAATCCGTGAATCAGGTAGGAAAGGTGTAAGGTGAAGTCATTATGATGAGATCATTATGGACTGCGGCGTCAGGAATGATTGCACAGCAGACAAATGTGGATTCCATAGCCAACAATTTGGCGAATGTAAATACCACGGGCTACAAGGCAGAAAAGGTAGAATTTAAAACCTTGCTGTATCAAACCATTCAGGCAAGAACCACAACGGCGAACGGAGAGCAGAAGCCGATTCCGGCACAGGTAGGACTTGGTACAAGAGTGGTAGCTACAACTACCGATTTCGATCAGGGCGCTATGCTTGCGAATAGCAGTGATACGGCATTTGCTATTGACGGTAAGGGATTTTTCGCAGTCAGGGCAGAGGACGGGAATATTTATTATACCAGAAACGGAGATTTTAAATGGAGTATCGGTCCGGAAGGAACGACATTGTGTAATTCCGCTGGATATCCGGTGCTGGATAGTGAGGGAAATACAATTGTAGTGCCGGATGGCGTAAAGACCAGCAGTGTGAAGGTTACGAGTGACGGAGAATTTACTTATAAGAATGATGCAGGTCAGAACGTAACATTTGGAAATGGAATCGGATTATTCCAGTTCAATAATCCGGCAGGCTTGGATAAGCTGGCAGGAAGCCTTTATACAGAAACAGCAGCATCTGGTCAGGCAATGAATGAAGCGACTACGAATGGACTGGTCCGGAGTGATATTTATCAGAACTATTTGGAAGGTTCGAATGTACAGCTTGCAGATGAAATGGTAAATCTGATTGTGGCACAGCGTGCATATGAGATGAACTCCAAAGCAATTCAGGCGTCAGATGAGATGCTGGGACAGGCGAATCAGTTGAGAAGATAGTGAGGTAGAGGCATATGAGTATATCAATAGGTAATTCTACGGCTTACATAGACACAGCGCAGAAGACGGCATCTGCTTCCGGTTTGCAGAATACGCTCAGTAAGGATTTGAGTACGGCGTCGGAAGATGAACTGATGGACGTTTGCAAAGAATTCGAAGCATATTTTATTGAGCAGGTTCTTAAGGAGGCAGAGAAGACCATACCGAATCATGATGAAGATTCTTCTATGGCGAAGCTGACAGACTTCCATAAGGATTCAGTGAGACAGAAGCTTTCGGAAACTCTTGCAGAGCAGAATGGAAATACATTTGCGAAGACGATGTATGAGCAGATGAAGCGGAATTATGGTTTATAATATATAGAGCAATCAAAGGGCTGTCTGTGTTTGGCAGCCCTTGAATTTTGTGTATAGAGGTGCGCGCATTGGAAAAAATTACAGGCTTTGTGGATCATATCATATTCCGAAATAGTGATAATGGATATACAGTATTGGTGCTGTTGTGCCAAGAAGAGGAAATTACCTGTGTAGGAAGTTTTTCGGCTATCAGCGAGGGAGAAAATATAGAAGTGGTGGGGGAGTATACGTCGCACCCAACCTATGGACAGCAGTTTAAGGTTTCTGGATATGAAGTGAAGGAACCTACGGATGAATTGTCTATTGAGCGGTATCTTGGCTCTGGAGCAATCAAGGGAATAGGTACGGCATTGGCGGCTAGGATCGTGCGCCGTTTTAAGGCTGATACATTCCGGATCATAGAAGAAGAGCCCGAGCGCCTTGTAGAGATTAAAGGAATTAGCGAGCGTAAGGCAATGGAAATCTCCGATCAGGTGGCAGAAAAGCGGGAACTGCGCCAGGCGATGATATTTTTGCAGCAATATGGAATTTCATTAACCCTAGCTGTGAAAATTTACCAAGAGTATGGGCAGGAGGTTTATGGGATCATTCGTGAGAATCCCTATCGCCTTGCGGATGATATCAATGGAGTCGGATTTAAGATTGCAGATGAGATTGCATCCAGAGTCGGAATTCGTACAGATTCGGATTTTCGTATACGCAGCGGGATTCTCTATGTATTGCTGCAGGCGTCTATGGAGGGACATACTTATCTGCCGGAAGAGGAGCTGACAAAGCGGGCAGGTGAATTGCTGGGAGTAGATCCAGAGTATATTTCTAAACATTATATGGACCTTGCAATTGAGCGAAAGCTGATGATGAAGGAGACAAATGGTGAGACGGCAATTTATGCGGCAACGTTTTATTTTATGGAAGCAAATACAGCCACTATGCTGGCGGGACTTGACATAAGCTACGATGTTGCAGATGCTGAAATTGAACAGAGAGTGCACCGGCTGGAGAAGCAGAATGAAATGTTGCTGGACGAAAAACAGATGGATGCGGTAAAGGAAGCTGTACGCAACGGACTGATCATCATTACCGGTGGTCCGGGAACGGGCAAGACCACTACGATCAATACCATTATTCAGTATTTTGAAGCGGAGGGTCTCGAAATTTTTCTTGCAGCGCCTACGGGCAGAGCGGCGAAGCGTATGAGTGAGATGACGGGATATGAAGCGCGGACGATACATCGGATGCTGGAGCTGAACGGCGGCATGGAAGGAACGGAAGGATTTGAGCGCAATGAAAACCATCCGTTAGAAACGGATGTTGTGATTGTAGACGAGATGTCTATGGTGGATATTTCCTTGATGAATTCCTTGTTAAAGGCTGTTGCACAGGGAACCAGACTGATTCTGGTGGGAGATGTGAATCAGCTTCCAAGCGTAGGACCGGGAAGCGTTCTGAAGGATATTATCGAATCAGGGCGGTTCCATGTGGTGAAGCTGACTAAGATTTTCCGTCAGGCAAGCCAGAGCGATATCATTGTAAATGCCCACAAAATCAACAAAGGGGAGCCTGTAACGCTGGATAATAAGAGTATGGATTTCTTTTTTTTGAAGCGCTATGATGCGGATGTGATTATCAATGTGGTGCTTCAGCTTGTCAAACAGAAGCTGCCGAAGTTTGTAGACGCCACGCCTTGCGATATACAGGTACTGACTCCTATGAGGAAGGGTAATCTGGGAGTGGAGCGGTTGAACAAGATATTACAGCAATACTTAAATCCGCCGGAAGCCGGGAAAAAGGAGCGGGAATACGGAGATAAAATCTTCCGGGAGGGAGATAAAGTCATGCAGACAAAAAATAACTATCAATTGGAATGGGAAGTCCGCAGCAGATATGGCTTTGCGGTAGACAAAGGCATGGGTGTGTTTAACGGTGATATGGGGATTATCCGGGAAATTAACGAGTATACGGAAATGCTTACCATTGAATTTGACGATGAGAGAATCGTAGAATATCCCTTTAAATTGATGGAGGAATTAGAGCATGCTTATGCCATTACGATTCACAAATCGCAGGGAAGCGAATATCCGGCAGTCGTGATTCCGCTGCTCAGCGGTCCTAAGATGTTGATGAACCGAAATCTGCTCTATACGGCTGTGACAAGGGCGAAAAAGTGTGTGACTTTGGTGGGGAGCGATACCTGCTTTGCGGAAATGGAGCAAAATATCACAGAGCAGACGCGTTATTGCGGGCTGCGGCAGAGATTAGAAGAAATGCGGTAGATTTTTTGAAAACAAATGGCAGCAGGATATTTCCTGCTGCCATAATTGCTGCTCTGCAAATACAATGCAAAGCGCCTTTTTAAACTTCATTTTGCATATGGCTATTTCGAAAGCAATGCCTGATCGTTGGAGAATTCCTCTCCGCTGACTGCTTCAAATTTCTCTAACAAATCTTCCACTGTCAGTTTCTTTTTCTCTTCTCCGCCAATGTCTAAAACAACACGGCCTTCATTCATCATAATCAGACGGTTTCCATGTGCAATCGCATCACGCATGTTATGCGTAACCATCAGCGTTGTCAGATTGTGCTCGGCGACAATTTTGTCGGATAAGGCAAGCACTTTAGCGGCGGTCTTGGGATCCAAGGCTGCGGTGTGCTCATCCAGAAGTAAGAGCTTTGGTTTTTTTAAAGTCGCCATCAGCAAAGTAAGAGCCTGACGCTGACCGCCGGAAAGAAGACCGACCTTTGAAGTGAGACGGTTTTCTAATCCTAAATCCAATTCTGTTAACTGTTCTTTGTAGCGTTCCCGTTCTGCCCTGCTGATTCCGGCGTGCAATCCGCGGCGCTGTCCGCGGCGTGCCGCTAATGCAAGATTCTCATCAATGCCCATCGTTGCAGCGGTTCCCATCATAGGATCCTGAAAGACACGTCCAAGGAAACGGGCACGTTTGTGTTCCGGCATTTTTGTGACATCCACATCGTCAATTAGGATAGAGCCCTCGTCTACGAACCATGTGCCTGCCACGGCATTTAAAAGCGTGGATTTGCCGGCGCCGTTTCCGCCGATAACCGTTACAAAGTCTCCTTCGTTTAAGGTGAGGCATGTGCCGTTAAGCGCTGTTTTCTCATTGATAGTTCCGATATTGAAGGTTTTATAAATATTGTTGATCCTAAGCATTTGTGTCCGCCCCTTTCTTTGCAGGTTTTGCCAGATATTTCTGTTTCCAATAAGGAACGGCGAGGAATATGGCAACGACCAGAGCGGATAAGAGCTTCAGGTAGTTGGTATCTAAACCAAGCCAGATTACAATCTGAAGAACGACATAATAAATTACTGCGCCAAGAGCCACTGCTAACAGTTTCAGTGCAAAATTATGGAAGATTTTTTCGAATACAACCGTTCCAATGATGACAGCGGCAAGACCGATGACAATAGCTCCTCGGCCGGAATTGACGTCCGCAAAACCTTGGTACTGTGAATACAATGCGCTTGCAAGACCTACAAGACCGTTGGAGATCATGAGACCGAGTACGGTATTGAAGTTTGTGTTAATTCCCTGCGCACGGCTCATGTTTGGGTTGCAGCCGGTCGCACGGATGGAACAGCCGCGTTCCGTTCCGAAGAACCAGTATAATATGGCAATAATAGCAATGACAAACAGGGCGACAATGAAAATAGAGTTCCGGTAGAATGGAACGCCCTTCACATAGCGAAGGGAAATAATCAGGTCATAGTTGTCTGCACTGACCGCCTGATTAGACTTGCCGCCGAGAATTTTTAGGTTGATGGAATAAAGTCCAAGCTGGGTCAGGATTCCCGATAGGATGACGGGTATCCCCATTCCGGTATGGAGAAT
This sequence comes from uncultured Lachnospiraceae bacterium, assembly GCA_910578885.1. Taxonomy (GTDB): domain Bacteria; phylum Bacillota; class Clostridia; order Lachnospirales; family Lachnospiraceae; genus Roseburia_C. The sequence goes on along the minus strand of CAJTSH010000009.1, from coordinate 75,878 downwards.
ACCGGTGACCAGTCCCGCGATCATGCCCGCTAAAGTTGCCAGAATGACAGAGACCCAGATGTTCTGTCCGTTGGTAAGCATCAGGACGCAGATTGCACCGCCAAGGCTCATTGTGCCGTCTACGGTAAGGTCTGCAACATCCTGTATTTTATATGTAATATAGACGCCGATTGCCATGATGCCCCAGATTAGCCCTTGGGCAACGGCTCCCGGCATTGCATTGAATAATGATGAAATGTTCACAATCGTTCCTCCGACTTTTCTTTCTTGTAAGTTCTGCCCATGTACAAAAAAAGCACATGGGCAGATGGATAATGGTTAACGGCAGTATGTCTGCATATCAATATTTGCCATTAGATTACTCTGCAGTCATTTCAAGGGCTTCGTAGTTATCAGGAACCGTGATGTTTAATTTCTCGCACAGTACAGGGTTGTACTGAGGTGTGACAGCCGGAGCGTATTGGATTTCCATCTCGGAAATATCTTTGCCTTCTGCAAGTATTTCTGCTGCCATTTCCCCGGTTTTGTACCCGATATCGTAGTAGTTGATGGATAAGGTCGCAACACCGCATCCGCGGCACATGTTTGCTTCGCCGCAGATAATCGGAACGCCCGCTTCGCTGGCGATGTTGTTGATGACTTCCGTGCTGGAAGCTGCCGTATTGTCTGTCGGAATGTAGAGTACGTCATTCGCGCTGACCGCACTCTGCACAACGGAAGCTAAATCGTTGGAATCTACGAAAGCATAAGGCGTACAGGTGTAGCCGAGCGCTTCCAGTTCCGGTGTGATGACATCAATCTGATACTGGGAATTCGCCTCGGCGGAGCAGTACAGCAGTCCGACATTTTTGGCGTCGGGGAATAATTCGTGCAGCATAGCTGCCTGCTCGTCTAACGGAGCAAGGTCGGATGTTCCGGAAATATTCCTGCCGGTCAGCCCTGTCCAGCCCGAAATGTCCAATGCGGTCGCATAGTCGGTAACGGAAGTTCCGAGAATCGGAATCTCTGTCGTTGCCGCTGCCGCAGACTGGAGCGGAGCAGTAGCATTTGCCAGAATCAAATCGACATCCTTGGATACAAAGGAATTGATAATGGTAGGGCAGGTGGAAGAGTCGCCTTGTGCGTTTTGCTCATCAAATGTAACTTTATCGCCAAGCTTTTCTTTCAGGGCATCTTTAAAGCCTTTGGTCGCGGCATCAAGAGCGTCATGCTGAACGAGCTGGCAGATACCGACGTTATAGGTTTTGTTGGAGTCGCCGCCGCATGCGGTCAGACCGAGTGTCATAATGGCTGCAAGGCCAAGTGAAAGAACTTTTTTCATCTTTTTCATAGTTATCCTCCTGAAATTGTATGTGTTCGATATTAGAGACTTTATCCCTTTGACGCTTTTATGTACGAAAGTGTCAAGCGTGAACATATAAATTATAATAAGTACAAATAATAAAGTCAATTACCAAACACTGGATTTTCTTAATATTTTTAATAGAAATTTAATGGTCACAAGGCGTAGGAAGTGATAGAATAAAAAAGAGAGTTCGGAAAGGAGATTATGTTTCGGGATTTTTTATCACTGTTGTATCCGCTGCGCTGTCCCATCTGCGACGGCATACCGGAATTTGGAGAATCTATCTGTCCGGAGTGTGAAAAGAAGCTCGTTTTTATGACAGAGCCATTCTGCATGAAATGCGGAAAGCCTTTAGACGACGGACGGGCGGAGTTCTGCTATGACTGTACGATGAAGAAGCATGTTTTTGAAAGCGGCAGGGCATTGTTCGTTTATCAGGGCGTTATCAGAGATTCGTTGTACCGTTTCAAGTATCAAAATAAACGGGAGTATGCTTATTTTTATGCACAGCGGACTGCCGGGCTATATGAGGGATGGATTATGCGAATGGGAATTGAAGCGATTGTTCCGATTCCGCTCCATAAAAGGAGAAAACGGGAGAGAGGTTACAATCAAGCCGGATTATATGCGCGTTATCTTGGAAAAGAGCTTGGACTTCCGGTGGAAGAGAATCTGTTAGTAAGAGTGCGGCATACTACTCCCCAAAAAGAATTAAGTGAAAATGAAAGAAAAAATAATCTGAAAAAGGCTTTTAAATGCCAAAGAAATGTAGTACAATTTAAAAAGATACTTTTGGTAGATGATATATATACTACAGGCAGTACAATGGATGCCGCTGCGGAGGCATTGAAGAGCATCGGTATACAGAAGGTCTGCTTTGTCTGCATCAGTATAGGCAGGGGATTGTAGGAGGAGAGACAAATGGATGTACGAAATTGTAAAGGTTGTGGAAGGCTTTTTAATTATCTTTCTGGACCGCCGCTATGTCAGGCGTGCAGAGATGCATTGGAAATAAAGTTTCAGGATGTAAAGCAGTATTTGCGGGAGAATCCGAATACTTCCATGCAGACAATATCCGAACAGTTTGATGTTCCGATTCCGCAGATTCGTCAGTGGATTCGTGAGGAGCGTTTGACTTTTTCACCGGATTCCTCTTTTGGAATTGATTGTGAAGGCTGCGGGAAGATGATAAAGACCGGGCGTTACTGTGAAACATGCAGGACCAAGATGACGGTTGAGTTCGGTGGTCTGGTTCAAAAGGCTCCGAGCGTAGATGAGGGCGGAAAAAAGGTCCGCAGTAAGGACCGGATGCGTTTCTTGGATAAATAAGCACGAAAGAGATAAAAACTGCCGAAGATTGTCGGCAGTTTTTTTCTTTTCATAGAGAATGGTTTGTGTTATAATATCCGAAGATATTATAATAAGCCGTAGTGCGCATTGAATGAGGTGGACTATGATTAGTAAAGAACGTGTCAGACATATGACAAAGCTTGCCGCTTTTGAAGAACGGGAAGGGAAGAAATATTACAAAATGACACAATATTTCCGCAGGGACTATGTTGGATTGGAGCTGATGAAGAGCTTTCTGACAGGGACAATAGCTTTTATCATCCTTTTCGGTGTATGGGCATTGTGCGGAATGGAAGCGTTGATGGAGGACGTCAATGATATGGATCTGGTTGCGTTTGGGACAGAGATTTTGATTGAGTATCTCGTGTTTATCACGATATATCTGCTTGTAACCTATGTGGTTTATAATATGCGTTATACAAAAGGGAGAAAGGGAATCAAGTTGTTTTATAACCGCTTAAAAAAGGTGAGCCGTCTGTATGAAAGCGAAGGCAGACAGAGCAATTTGGAAGATTTTTAATTTTGTAGGAGGCAGACATGAGTGACTTGTTAGAATGGAAAGAGCGTGTGCGGCATTTTTATGGGAAGTACGAGGTCTATATTATTCCGGTAATCAAGTTCATATTGGCATTTACGACATTTCTTTTAATAGGAAAGAATATCAGTTATATGGAAAGAATCAATAGTATGCCGGTGTTTCTGGTGGTGGCGCTGCTATGTGCGATTCTTCCGGTAAATGCAATTATCGTTTTTTCGGCAGGTTTGATTTTGGCAAATCTCTATGCATTGTCGCTGGAGGTTTGTGCAGTGGCGCTTCTGATTTTTGTAATCATCGGGCTTTTGTATTTCCGGTTCTCGCCTAGAGACGGATACTATACCATACTGACGCCGGTCTGCTTTGCGTTGCATATTCCTTACGCAGTGCCTGTTTCGGTGGGGCTTTTAAAGGCGCCCTATTCTATCGTTTCTGTTGTGTGCGGAACCGTGGTATATTACTTTTTGTCCGGCGTGAAGGAAAATGCCGTGTTGCTGGGGAGAGTACAGGATGAAAACTCCTCTGCAACCTCGAAATTTGTGGTGGTTTTAAATCAGCTCATGGGAAATCGTGAGATGTATCTGGTAATCGCCGCGTTTGTCCTGATGGTGGTACTGGTTTATGTGATTCGCAGAATGTCAGTAGATCATGCGTGGACGATCGCAATTATAACGGGCATTCTGTTGGAATTTATTGTGCTGTTTGCCGGATTCATGGTTTTGGGAATTTCAGGAAAGAATATCTGGCTGATAGCTGGAAATGTAATTTCCATATTGATTGGGCTGGTGCTGCAGTTTTTGTTTTTTAATCTGGATTATACAAGAACAGAGCGGGTACAGTTTGAAGATGACGAGTATTATTATTATGTGAAGGCGGTTCCGAAGATTTATGTGACAACAACGGAAAAGCGGGTTAAGAGTTTTAGCGGAAAGGGACAAGGAGCCGGAAAGGGACGGGAGAGAATATCCAGAAAAGAGCTTGCAGAAGAGATGGATATTGATGAGGACTTGTTGGATTTGTAGGGAAATAACGGACCAAAGGATGTGAAAAGAGTGTCAAACATTATGACGATGTTCGGAGAATTTAAGAATAAGTATTTTGACCGACTGGAATTACCGGATGTCCATACGACTGATATTGTAGAAATAATTATCATTGCCTTTCTGATTTATGAAGCAATGGTTTGGATTAAGAAAACACGGGCGCGGATGCTGTTTAAGGGAATTCTGGTGATTCTTGTCTTTGTGCTGGTTGCGGCTATTTTTCAGATGAGTACGATACTCTGGATTGCAGAGCGGACGATCAACGTGGCATTAATTGCACTTGTGATTATTTTCCAGCCAGAGCTTCGAAGCGCATTGGAGCAGTTGGGAAGAAAGAAGTTTATTACCTCATTGTTTTCTTTTGACTTTTCCGAATCCGGTGTAGAAAAGTTCAGTGAGAAGACGATTAATGAACTGGTCAAGGCGGCTTATGAAATGGGAAAAGTGAAGACGGGGGCGCTGATTGTAATAGAGAACGAGGTTACGCTGTCAGAATATGAGAGAACCGGAATTACTTTGGATTCCATAGTGTCCAGTCAGCTTTTGATCAATATATTTGAGAAAAACACGCCGTTACATGACGGTGCGATTATTGTGAGGGGAGACCGGGTGATATCAGCCACCTGTTATCTCCCGCTTTCCGATAACATGGGGCTGAGCAAAGAGCTGGGAACGAGGCATCGGGCGGCAGTGGGGATCAGTGAGGTGAGCGACTCGCTTACGATTGTGGTATCCGAGGAGAATGGCAAGGTGTCGATTGCATCAGGCGGAGAATTGTATCGAAATGTAGATGCGGAGTTTTTGCGCAGTAAGCTGAAGTTTTTGCAGAATCACAATCTGGAACAGAAGCGTTTTTCAATTTTGCAAAGGAGGCTTAGTCATGTTAAAAAAGGCAGTAAAGCTAGTGACAAATAATTTGGGTCTAAAGCTATTGGCTCTCCTTTTTGCAGGGATTCTTTGGCTTGCCGTGGTAAATATTGACGACCCTACACAGACGACGTCATTTACGACTTCTGTTTCCATTGAGAATGAAGAAGCGCTTACCAATATGGGGAAGTTTTATGAAATCGTAGACGGAAACAATTCGGTTACCTTCCGGGTTTCGGCTAAGCGTTCCATACTTCGGATGCTCAGCAGCACGGATTTCAGAGTGGTGGCCGACATGAGCCGGATTGAGGATATGTCCAGAGTGCCAATTGACATTTCGGCAGTCCGATATACTTCTTATGTGACATTTCCGGCCCAGACTCTGTATCTGCAGGTGAATGTAGAGGATCTGCAGACAAAACAGCTGGTAATCAGTGCGGATTATGAAGGGACGCCGGCGGAAAATTGTGCGGTAGATACTGTGACGCTTCGGACGAGCAACGTCCTTAGGGTTTCGGGTCCGCAGTCAGTGGTTTCTACGATTGAAAGCGCTCATGCAGTCATCAATGTGGAAGGAGTTTCTAACAGTATTACAGATAGCGTAGTGCCGATACTTTTAGATAAGGATGGCAATCAGGTAGATACGACGAAGCTGACGCTGAATGTGCAGACGGTAAATATTCAGGCAGAAATTAAGGATATTAAGTCGGTTAGCGTCAATGCAGTGCTGACCGGTACGCCGAAGGAAGGTTATGTGTATACCGCTATCAGGTATTCGCCGGAGACAGTCAGGGTGAAAGGAACAGGAGCGGTGCTGAATACCATTAATACGATTGAGATACCGGCAGGAATCGTGGACATTGAAGGCGAATCGGAAACGATTGTCCAAACAGTGGATGTCTCAACTTACCTGCCGGACGGAATCACTCTGGTGGATGATGAAGATAAAAAAATTACGGTTACGGTCGAAATTGAACAGATTGGAACGCGTATGCTGGAACTTCCGACCAAGAACATTACAATTCATAACATTCCGGAAGGATATCGGGCGGAGTTTGTAGATGAAACGGTAAAAGTATATATTCGCGGTCTGGATGCTGATCTGGAAAAACTCTCGCCAGAAGATGTGACAGCTACGGTGGATGTAGGCGGCCGGAGTCAAGGAGAGTTTACGGTAGTAATTAATTTGGAGCTGGATGAAGAGCTATACAGTACCAACGGAACACAGACGGCAATGATACGGTTGATTTCCAGAAATGCATTGGAAGACGGTGATGAGGAATCGAATGGAACAGGTGATGGCACCGATGACGACGATAACAAAAAAGATACCGAAAATAATACGGGCGGAGCCTTGAATAAGCCTGAGAATGGAAGTAACGAAGATACAGATACGGGAAATTAATCCCTCATAGCAGGTGGTGTGAGTCTTAGAGATAATTGGAGGAAATAGAGAATGGGTAGAATGTTTGGAACGGACGGTGTAAGAGGCGTGGCAGGAGCGGAGCTTACGATTGAACTGGCAACAAGGCTTGGGCAGGCGGGGGCTTATGTGCTTACCAGGGAACAGGCGCATCAACCTACGATTATTGTAGGCTGCGATACCAGAATATCAGGGGGAATGCTGGCTAATGCACTGATGGCCGGAATTTGTTCTGTAGGTGCGAATGCAATTTATGTTGGGGTGATTCCGACGCCGGCGATCGCTTATTTGACAAGAAGGCATCGGGTAGACGCAGGTGTTATGATTTCGGCTTCTCACAATCCAATGGAATTTAACGGGATTAAATTTTTTAATGGGGACGGTTATAAGTTGTCAGATACCTTGGAAGATGAAATTGAGGCATTGATTAAGAATAATATGAAAGACGTGGTGCTTCCAATCGGTTCCGGCGTAGGAAGGATCGTTTACCGTTTTGATATCAGGGACGAATATGTAGAATTCATGAAAAAGACCGTACCGGTAGAGCTTAACGGGATGAAGATTGTAGTGGACTGTGCAGAGGGAGCCGCTCATTATACGGCGGTGAAGACATTACAGGATTTAGGTGCGAAGCTGGTAGCAATCCACACGAATCCGGATGGAACAAATATCAATGCAAATTGCGGCTCTACCCATATGGAGGAGCTTCAGGCGAGGGTCGTGTATGAGAAGGCGGCAGTGGGGCTTGCCTTTGACGGAGATGCGGACCGAATGCTGGCGGTAGATGAGAACGGAGATATTGTTGACGGAGATCAATTGCTGGCAATCTGCGGAACGAACATGAAAGCAAAAGGAATTCTGAAAAAGAACACCATCGTTGTTACAATTATGTCGAATCTTGGGTTTACAATGATGGGTGAGAAGAATAATATCCATGTAGAGAAGACTAAAGTCGGAGACCGTTATGTGTTGGAGAATATGCTGGCGAACGGATATAATATCGGCGGTGAGCAGTCCGGTCACATTATTTTCTTAGATGACAACACGACCGGAGACGGGCTTTTGAGCGCTTTGCATTTATTGCAGGTCATGGTGGACACCGGCAAACCGCTCTCGGAGCTTGCAGAGGTTATGGAAGTGCTTCCGCAGGCGCTTGTCAATGCAAAAGTACCGAACCATAAAAAAGAAAAATTCATGGAATATTCCGAGATTGCAGAGGCAATCGCAGAAGTAGAGAAAAAGTTCAAGGGAGAAGGAAGAGTGTTGATTCGCCCGTCGGGAACGGAACCGTTGATTCGCGTCATGATTGAAGGAAAAGATAAAGAAGCGATTGATGCGGAAGCGAAGAAGCTGGGAGAATTAATTACAAAAATTATGCTATAACGTGACAAAGGAAGAGCGTTTGTAAGAAAACGAGAGATAGGAGAATGAGTTAAATGGTAAGTCAGAAGGTGACAATCAAGAACCCGACAGGGCTGCATCTGCGCCCGGCGGGAATATTATGTAAAGAGGCAATGCAGTACAAGTCCCTGATTACATTTCAGTATAGGGGGAATATTGCAAATGCCAAGAGTGTACTGAGCGTTTTAGGCGCTTGTATCAAATCGGGAGATGAAATTGAATTCTGCTGCGAGGGCGAGGATGAAGAGGAAGCGCTGGAAGCGATGGTCAAAGCAGTGGAAAACGGTCTGGGAGAATAAATTGATTCTTCCGAAAAAATTAAGAAATATGTTTTTTTTAATTAAGAACTTTCCGGTATTATTTGAATGTATATAGAAGGGGCAAGGATAGAAGCGATGAGAAAGATTTTGATTACAGGCTGTAACGGACAGTTGGGGCGTGCGTTAAATACGGAATATCAAAAGGAAATCGAAGCCGGCAGCAAAGTAGAATTTATTCGAACAGATGTGGCAGAAGGGGAAGGAATTACTGCTTTGGATATTACGGATGTAGATGCGGTTCTGACGCTGGTGCGGGAAACGCAGCCGGACGTTATTATCAACTGTGCGGCTCATACAAATGTAGATAAATGTGAAGAACAGTGGGATCTTGCTTATAAAATCAATGCTATCGGTCCGAGAAATTTGAGCATTGCTGCGGCGGAAGTGGATGCTAAGCTGATTCAGGTGTCCACAGACTATGTGTTTGAAGGGAACGGAACAAGACCTTATACGGAATTTGATCTACCGAATCCGGTCAGCGCCTATGGCAAGACGAAGCTGGAAGGCGAGAATTTTGTAAAAGCGTTTGCAAAGAAATACTTTATTTTGAGAACGGCATGGCTTTATGGAGACGGACATAATTTCGTAAAGACGATGCTGCGTCTTGCAGAAAATCATGACGAGGTCAGCGTTGTCTGCGACCAGAAGGGGTCTCCGACAAGTGCGGTCGAGCTGGCTAAGATGGTTCATTATTTAGAGCGGACGGAGAATTACGGAGTTTTTCACGCAACCTGTGAGGGAGATACCAACTGGGCTGAATTTGCAGAAACAGTTTTTGCAAAGGCGGGAACAGGGACAAAGGTGAAGCGCGTTACATCTGAGGAATACGCCGCAATGAATCCGGCGTCCGCAAAACGTCCGGCATATTCGATTCTGGATAATTATATGTTAAGGCTTACATCCGATTTTAAGATGGCAGACTGGAAGGATGCTTTGGATGTATACTTGAGTGAATTGTTAAAGTAGGAGTAACTATGGAACCACTTGTAAGCATATGTATACCGGCATATAATAACGCCGGCTATATTAAAAAGACTGTCGAGTCTATTCTGAATCAGACTTATCGGAATATTGAGCTTATCGTTGTGGATGACAAATCAACGGACGATACGGTGGAGATATTGGAAAGCATAGAAGACACACGTTTAAAGATATACAAAAATGAAGAGAACCTTGGAATGGCGGGAAATTGGAATCGCTGTCTTTCGCTTGCGAGAGGAGAATTTATTAAGCTGATCTGCGCAGACGATATGATTGATGCAAACGCCATTGAATTGGAAGCAAAGGCAATGCAGGAGAATCCTATGGTGAATCTTGTAGAGAGCGATACAAGACTGGTGGATATTACCGGTAAGAAGACGGGAGCATTTAAGCGCTATCCTAAGTCGGGTGTTGTTGACGGTAAGAAGCTGGCGCATACGTCCCTGATGATTCAGGATTTTTACGGAGCGCCGGTGAATAATCTGATACGCCGCAGCGCGTTGGAAAAGGTGGGCGGATTTGATCCGGCTTTTACGTATATTTTGGATTTCGATTTATGGGTGAGAATGTCTTTGAGCGGCGATGTCTATATTATCCACCGGCTTCTGAACAGCTTCCGAATACGGAATGACTCCAATACGGGGGTGCTGATCGGTGAAAAAAGAGATGTCTATGTGGCGGAGCATCGCCGGCTTTTGGACAAGCATGCAAAAGAGGCAGGATTATCTTCGCTGGATATCCGGATTAGTATGGGCATCAGACGGCTTCGGAATGTGGCGATTGGAGTCTATTTGAAGCTCTTTGCAAAATAGAGGTGACAAATGAAGAAACTGGTAATTATTCCCGCTTATAATGAGGAGGGAAATATAGAAAAGACAGTGACGGATATTGAAAAGAACGCCCCGGATTTTGACTATGTGATTGTCAATGACTGCTCGACGGATCATACCTATCAGATTTGTCAGGAGAAAGGCTATAATGTCATAAATCTTCCTGTGAATCTGGGAATTGGCGGGGGAGTACAGACGGGTTATATGTATGGCTGGCGGAACGGATATGATATTGCGGTACAATTTGATGGAGACGGTCAGCATACTGCGAGTTTTCTGAATACAATGGCAGATTATCTTACCAAGAATCACTTGGATATGGTAATCGGCTCCAGATATATTACGAAAGATGGGTTTCAATCGTCCGGTATCAGAAGGGCGGGCATCCGATATTTTACATGGCTGATTAAGCTGCTGACCGGGCAGAAGATTACGGATCCTACATCGGGGATGCGTATGGTGAACCGGGATATTATAGAATTATTTGCAAAAGACTATCCGAAGGACTATCCGGAACCGGAGACAGTGACATTCATCTTAAAAAGGAAGAAACGGGTTGCAGAGATACCGGTTTTGATGAATGCCAGAGAGGCGGGAGTATCTTCGATTTCACCGTTAAATGCAGTTTATTATATGATTAAGGTAACGATGTCAATTCTTTTTGCAGCGGGAAAACGGAAGTAGAGAAACGGAAGGAGAATACAATGTCATTACGAACACAGATCATTGTCGCTGTGGCAGTGATCATCGCATTGCTTGTCTTAAGCGGAATGATAAAGAAGAAGAAAATAGAGGTGAGATTTGCGCTTATCTGGTATTTACTGGCATTGGTGATTCTGGTGCTGGATATTTTCCCGGGGTTATTGGATAAGGCGACTGCCTTTATGGGAGTGGGGCTTGCGGTCAATATGCTGTTTTTCATGGGCTTTTGCTTTGCGCTTGTGATTATCTTTGTGATGACGTTATGGGTTTCCAGGCTTTCTATGAAGGTAAAGCAACTGACACAGGAGCTTGCGCTGTTAGATAAAAAACTGAGCGAAACAGATATGGCTCAGGGGAAGGGTTAAGTACAAATGATTGCAACTTTATTTTTTTTCTTGTCGTTCTTACTGGCGTTTTTCGGTCTGTTTCTGACCAGAAAGTCGGAAAAAGAACTCAATGCTACAAGCTGGCTGCTGTTATCTCTGATTGCTGACATTTGCATGGGTTCGATTGCGGCGGGCATTGTGGGCTTGCTGCCGATTCCGATTAATCTTATGACGATGAGCGTCATATTTCTTGTGATAGGTCTTGCATTTCTGATTCCATTGATTTTGAAAAAGAAGATACAGAAATATAAATGGCATGTGTATGATATTCTTTGTATGCTTGCGTTTGTGCTGGCGGCATATATAATACGAAGGGTGATATTTGGAGATTACGGTTTTGTATTTAAGAATAGCGATGCAGCCGTACACTTTGAGAATGCCATGTATGTCGTGAGGAAACACAAATTATCGGGCATGTATTTCGCATCTTTGTATACCGGAACGTTGATAGAGGCATTTAAGCCCTTTGTCTCGGAAGTGAATTATTATAAAATATTCATATTGGCGGATAATCTGGCATTGATGGCGGAACTTATGTTTTTCTTTGTGCTGATTCGGGATTATTTGGATAAGAAATGGAAAAAGGCGCTTGGACTTATTTTATGTATGTTCTATCTGGGCGGCTATCCGATGGTAAGTTATGTGCAGCACTTTTTCTATTGGGGCATCTGCACGATGCTCGTGGGATTTGTGCTTTTGATGGTACGCTATTACCGTACGCAGGAAATCGACAGGCGCTTTAGCATTTTTTTCCTTATGCTTGGCTGCGCAGGCATATTTCTGTGCTATATGCTTTTTGCGCCGATTACTTATATTGCGGTCTTTTTATCTCTGGTATGTATTGCGAAAAAAGAAGGAAAGGTATTTACCTGGAAAAATGTAGGCTTGGCATTAAAGATATTCTTGTTTCCCTGTGTGATTGGTTTGTACTACTGTTATTTCCAGTGGTTTTTCAAAAATGGGTTAAGCGTTGCCGGAGTCATGAATACAGATGGAGGAACGTATACGGAGCTATATATTAATTTTGTACTGATGTTCCCGCTGCTCGTTTATTGGGTCATACGCCGGATAAAAGAGAGAGAAGTCACGGAGAATCTTGTATTTTTTCTTACCTTTGTGACATTTGTACTGGGAGCCTTTGTACTGGTGTATATAGGAAGGTTCTCTACATATTATTTTTATAAGTTGTATTATCCGCTATGGCTTATGTGCTTTGTGGTCATATTGCTTGCCTGTATCGAATTGGCCAAGCGGCAATGGGAAATGCTGGTGTCTCTTGGCGTTTTGGCAGTATTTCTTGGAGGCATGTACGGCTTAAAACTGGAGGAACGGATACTTGCGAAAACGACATTGGCTCCGTCGAATCGCAGTGAGCAGTTTTTTGACGTGTATCACTTCAATCGGCTGAGATTTGGCGTTGCCACCTTATATGACGACAGGATGCTTGATTTCTGCGAATATACCCTTGAAGAAACGAAGGGGAAAAGGGGAAGAGGAGGAATGAAAATACCACTGCTTGCAGATTATGATACATATGGGTATGTCTATTGGTATGATGCGATTACCGGACAGCACAGTTACAAATATTATGGGTGGTGCCATGAATTTGAAGAAATTAAAGGACGGATTGACGACGGAGCTTGTGACTATCTGGCGGTATTGAATTTTTCCAAAATCTACAACGACAATAAGGAATACTTTGATCGTTTTGAGAGAGTAATGGAGAATGAGATTGGTTTTATTATTTCTACGCCGAAAAAATGAGAGACGCAGTAACAGTGAAGCCGAAGTGTGAAATATTATAAAAAGCGGTAAGAATAGTTGACAAAACGCATTCTTACCGCTATTATTATACAAGAATGTTCGAGAAATGGAATGGTGAGAAGTTTATGAACAATAAAAACGAAGATGAGATGAACATACAAGAAAAGGAAATCCTTGGTTTCCTGAGGGAGAATTCTTTTGAAAATCAACGTCATCTTGCGGATGCGGTGGGCTATTCTCTGGGAGTGATCAACCGGAGCTTAAAGCATCTGATGCAGATGGATTATTTGTCGGATGAAGCAGAACCGACAGAGACGGCAAGGTACATGCTGCAGGAAATGAAGCCCAAACGCGCTGTGATACTGGCGGCGGGAGCGGGAATGCGGATGGTGCCGATCAACACGGGGGCGACCAAGGGGATGCTTAAGGTGCGGGGAGAGATACTGATCGAGCGTCTTATCCGTCAGCTTCATGAGGCGGGAATCCGGGAAATCTACATTGTTGTGGGTTTCTTAAAGGAACAGTATGAGTATTTAATTGATGAGTATCAGGTACAGTTACTGGTAAATCCAAACTATGGGACGATGAATAATCTCTATTCCCTCGCGCTTGCAAAGGAGCGGCTTGCAAATGCCTATATTCTTCCCTGTGATATCTGGTGTGAAAAAAATCCGTTTCGGAAATATGAGTTGTACTCTTGGTATATGGTAAGCGAAGAAGAGGAGAAACACAGCGATGTCCGTATGAACCGGAAGTATGAACTTGTCCGGTGCGGTAGGAAGGAAAACGGTAACCGTATGATTGGAATCGCATATCTGCAGGAGCCGGAAAGCGGATATGTGAAACGGCAGATAAAAGGTATGACAGAGAACGGGGAACATACGGATTCTTTCTGGGAGGAGACGCTCTGGAAGGATGAGGTGATGGTTACAGCGGCAAGACCTGTGTCTGCAGGCGAGACGTTTGAAATTAATACCTATGAGCAGCTTAGAGAACTTGATTCCGATTCCGGAGATCTTGATTCAGATATCTTACGTCTGGCAGCGCAGGCGCTTGAGGTGGGTACGGAGGAGATTGCTGATATCACTGTGCTGAAAAAGGGAATGACAAACCGTTCTTTCCGGTTTTGCTGTAAGGGAAAACGCTATATCATGCGGATTCCGGGAGAAGGTACGGATCAACTGATTAACCGCCGGGAAGAATATGAGGTGTATGAAGCAATCCGGGATAAGAAAATCTGTGATGACATTTATTATATAGATCCGGAAAATGGCTATAAGATAACGGCGTTTCTGGAAAATGCAAGAGTCTGCAATCCCGAAGAGCCGGAGGATGTGAAACAATGTATGGCGTATCTGCGGAAATTCCATGAGAGCGGATTGAAGGTAGGGCATTGTTTTGATGTTTTTGAACATATAGAATATTATGAATCGCTCTGGGGGGGAGAGCGTTCCGCTTACCGCGATTATGCTATAACTAAGCAGAAGGTCTATGAATTGAAGAAGTATATTGACAGCAGGGAGCATGATTGGGCATTAACGCATATTGATGCGGTGCCGGATAATTTTATGTTCTTAGAGGATGGGGAAATCCGTTTGATTGACTGGGAGTATGCGGGAATGCAGGATCCTCATGTGGATATCGCGATGTTTGCCATTTATGCGCTCTACAATAGGGAACAGGTGGAGGCTCTGATAAAAGCGTATTTCCCGGAGGGTGTGAAGGGTGATGTGCGGTTGAAAATTTATTGTTATATCGCTGCCTGCGGGCTTTTATGGAGCAACTGGTGTGAATACAAGCGGCAGAAGGGCGTGGAGTTCGGAGAGTACAGTTTACGCCAGTATCGGTATGCGAAGGATTATTACCGCATTTTTCATGAGGAAGAAGACATATTAAATGCACGTAAGGAGGAAGAAGGAAATGTATGAGGCGAAGCGAGCCATTATCATGGCGGCGGGAATCGGAAATCGGATGCATCCGGTGACGCTCGACACGCCGAAGCCATTAGTGAAGGTGCATGGCAAGCGGATGATTGAATCCGTTATAGATGCCCTGAAGGAAAACGGAATTGATGAAATATATATTGTGGTCGGTTATCTGAAAGAACAATTTGCGGCGCTCTTGGAGGAATATGAAAATATCCATCTGATTGAGAATCCCTATTATGAGCAGTACAACAACATTTCCTCTCTGTATGCGGCGAGGGAATATCTGGGAGAGTGTGTAATTCTGGATGGGGATCAGATTATTTATGAACCAGAGATTTTGAAAAAGGAATTTGCCCGTTCCTGTTACTGCTGTAAGTGGGTGGAGCAGGAGACAAAGGAATGGCTTTTGACGGTGGAGAATGACGTCGTGACGCATTGCAGCAGAACCGGAGGAAGGTCAGGCTGGCAGCTTTACAGCGTTTCTTTCTGGTCAGGAGAGGATGGGTTACGCCTGAAACATCATCTGGAAGCTGAGTTTGAGGAAAAGAAAAACCGGCAGATTTACTGGGATGACGTGGCGCTTTTCTGTTATCCAAAGGAGTATGCGCTTGGTATCCGAAAGATTTCAGACGGAGACATTGTGGAAGTAGACAGCTTTGAAGAACTGTGTGAACTGGATAGGTCTTATACATTGTTGAATCAAGAAGGGACAAATGGAAATGAATAATAAGAAAAAAACGGATTTATGGAAAAATATTGACTGGAAGACAACATTGATTCCGCTTGCCGGGATTTTAATTTTAAGTATTTTATTTATGGCAATGCCGGAGCAGTCCAAGCAGATACTGGGAGTGGTCCGGGGATTTTTAGGGGATGAATTGGGATTTTACTATATTCTGATCGGACTGGGAACTTTTTTGTTTTCCCTGTATATTGCATTTTCAAAGTACGGAGAGATTCGTCTTGGAAATACGGATAAGCCTCAGTATTCTACGTTTAAATGGGGAACGATGATTTTTACCTCTACGATGGCGGCGGATATTCTTTATTATTCTCTATGTGAATGGGCATTGTATGCTGCAGACCCACATATTGAAGAGATGGGAGGGGTTCAGGAATGGGCATCTGTTTATCCGTTGTTCCACTGGGGACCGATTCCTTGGAGCTTCTACATCATTCTTGCGATTGCCTTTGGTTTCATGCTTCATGTGCGGGGCAGAAGGAGACAGAGATTTTCCGAGGCGTGCAGGCCGATTCTGGGAAGCAGGGTAGATGGATTCTGGGGGAAAGTAATTGACGTGATAGCCGTACTCGCATTGCTCGCCGGAACGGCAACAACATTTTCACTGGCAACGCCGCTGCTGTCAGAGGGAATCAGCCGGGTATTTGGATTGGATGCAACGATTGGCCTGACGATTGTGATTCTCTTGTTGATTGCATTTGTCTACACATTGACCGTGTGGTTTGGAATGAAGGGAATTTCCAGGCTTGCCTCTTTTTGTACATACTTATTCTTCGCTTTGCTCATCTATTTTCTGGTCGGCGGCGGAGAAACGAAATATATTATTGAAACAGGAATCGGTTCTCTTGGCAAGATGGTGCAGAATTTTATTGGGTTAAGCACTTGGATGGATCCGCTGCGTGAGAGCTCCTTCCCACAGAACTGGACGATTTACTACTGGGCATACTGGATGGTATGGTGTGTGGCAACGCCGTTCTTTATCGGAACCATCAGCAAGGGACGGACGATTAAGAATACGATTCTGGGCGGATATGTCTGCGGGCTTGCCGGAACCTTCACTTCCTTTATTATCCTTGGAAACTATGGACTGGCACAGCAGATGAAGCATGGGCTGGATACCGTTGGGACAATTGCGGAGAATGCGCCGGTTTCACAGGCGATTATGAATATTTTTGAAACGCTTCCGCTGCCGAAATTGGGAATCATTCTGCTTGTGATTACGATGATCGCCTTTTATTCTACGACATTTGACGCGCTGACGATGGTAGTGTCTTCGTATTCCTATAAGGAACTGGACGTTAACGAGGAGCCGGATAAACGTGTCCGTACATTCTGGGCTGTATTATTTATTTTATTCCCGATCGCGTTGATTTTCTCGGAGAATTCGATGAACAGCCTGCAGTCGGTATCTATTATAGCAGCGTTTCCGATTGGGATTATTGTCATTTTGATTGTGGCAAGTTTTATTAAGGATGCGAAGAAATACTTAAAAGAAAATGAAGAAAAGCAATAATGATAGTTTTTTGACAGGACATGTGTTAAAATGTACCAAGAAGCGGCGGAAATATAAGAAATTCGCCGCAGTAAGTGCATTTTAAGCTGCTGTTTCTGCTGTAAGCGGCGGCTATTTTGGAGGTTTATATGCCGAAAGTAACTGTGATCGTTCCTATATATAATGTAGAAGCATACCTTGGCAGATGTCTGGACAGTCTTGTAAAACAGACATGTGGGGATTATGAAATTATAGGTATCAATGACTGCAGCCCGGATAACAGCCAGCAGATTTTAGAAGAATATTCCCGCCGTTATCCGAAGAAGCTGACAGCTCTTGTGAATGAACAGAATATTGGGCTTGGAAGAACCAGAGAGAGAGGGATCCGTCATGCAAAGGGAGAGTATATCCTCTTTGTGGACAGCGACGACTATGTTCAGGAGGATTTTGTAGAAACTTATTTAAATGAGATGGAAGCGAACCCTTGCGACGTAGTCATCGGCGGATACATCAGAGATGTGGATGGGGAATTGACTGAGCACAAAGTATCGGATAGTGTTTGGAGCGTCGTAACCTATCCGATTGCTTGTGCCAAAATGTTTCGGAAGGGATTTCTGACGGAGCATGGGCTGGAATTCTCGGACATCCGGTGTGGAGAGGATATCTATTTCAGTCTCTGCGTTTTTTATTATGGAGCAGTGTACCGTGTGATGGATTACGCCGGATATTATTACTATTTCAACCGGAAGTCCATCACCGGTTCTTTGAATTATAACAAGAACCACGAAGAATTTGTTGCCCAGATATTCGGGGCGTTTTTAAAGAAGCACGATATTTCAGCTTTGTCCGAAGAGAAGAGGCAGATCATTGAATACACCTATATTTCCAATATGGTAAATGCATTGATTACCTATGGACATGGCGGCGGTGTGAAGAGGATGCGCAAAAAATATGATTTCTGGATGGAAGATATGGAGAAAAAATTTCCGGATTATAAAAGGAATCCTTATATAGGATTGTTAAAGCCGCAAGGACAGACCTCTAAAATCCGTCTGGGGGTGGGAGTTGTCATGAATTTAAAGAAAATACATATGGATAAGTTGCTGTTTTATACAATTTCATTGATTTGAAGAGGTGTCAAGTGGAGAATAAGTTCGTATCCGTAATTGTTACAGTATATAATGTAGAACCGTATTTAGAAAAGTGCATAGCCAGTATCTGCAGCCAAAAGTATCAGAATTTGGAGATAATATTGATTGATGATGGTTCTAAGGATGCTTCGGGCGCAATTTGTGATTTCTGGAAAGAGAAAGATTCTAGAATTGCTGTAATCCATCAAAAGAACAGCGGGGTATCCGCTGCCAGAAATAAGGGAATCGAAAAAGCTTCGGGAGAGTATCTGGTATTTATTGATTCTGATGATTATTTGGAACCGGATTACGTGTCCTGTTTGATGGAACAACAAAATTGCTCTTATATGACAGTGTGCGGGTATTATCGGGAAATAGAGATGTCTGATAGAAGAAAGAAGACTCCGGTATTTTTAAATCATAAAGAGATACATCTGATGAAAAGAGAAAATATTGTTAATCTTTATAGCGCTGGCTTGTTGAATGCCATATGGAATAAATTATATGTCGTGAGAAATCTTAAAGAGGTGGGAATTCGTTTTGAAGAAGCTATGAGCTTGGGCGAAGATCTGCTGTTTAATCTAAGGTATCTTAGGGCTGCGGACTTGGATATTCTTGTTATAAATAAACCTTTATATCATTACATGAAGCGGGGGAAGGAAAGCCTTGATAATCGGTATCGGCCGGACTTTTTTGATAATCAGGTAAAAATTTTTCAGGAGTTTATCAGATATGCAAAGGCGGAAGGCGTTTCGGAAGATGAACTCTTAAAGCTGTATGGGTTCTATTTTAATGCCTTAGTGGTGTCTTTGGATAATTTATATCATAGTAAGGATGTTTTGGGAAAGGTATCCTATCGGTCAAAGCAACATGAGTTGCGCAACCGGGAGGAATTTGGGCAGATTATTAAGCAATTAAAAGGAAAACGGCGACTGATATATGGTATTCGGTTATGGGGGATTCGGTCCGGATTTTATTATATTGATTATTGTATGAGAGAGATTCTGAAAAAATATACGGGAATGAAATAACTGCCGGAGGGAACATGGATAAGAAAAAAGACAGCAAATTGACAGTAAAAACAGCGTTGATGAATACAGTGGCGAATGTGATTTCCCTTGTGGTGGGAATGGTGATGGTTCCGATTATCGCCCGCGTTCTGTCGGAAAAGGATCTGGGGATTGCCAGTACCTTTTTGGCGACGAGGAATACCTTGGTCATTCTTGCGACTTTGGCAGTTTACGCATTTGTGAACCGGGCGATGCTGGATTTTGAGAAGGAGAAAAAAGATTATATTTTCAGTATTACGGTTTTTTGCATTGCAATGGTCGGCGTGATATTTTTGATCAGCCTGCCCTTCCGGGAATTTTTGCAGCAGGCGTTAAAACTGGATGATTTTTTGTACTACTGGCTGTTTATTAGCTGTCTGAGCTTTGCCCTCTATTCGATTGGAGATTACTATTGTATTTTCCACAATAAATCCTTGATTATTTTCTTTATCGTGCTCTGCTGCGGACCGGCGGCGCAGTTCCTTTCGGTAGGACTTGCGCTTGTCATGCCGCAAGGAAAATACATAGGCAGGGTCTTGGGATTGGACGCCACCTATGTCGTAGTAGCAGTTGTACTTCTTGTCTGGCTGCTGTTTTCGGGGCGGCACAGTTTTCGCCGCAAATATATCACAAGAACACTGAAATTCACCGTTCCGGTAATCCCGCATCTTTTGTCGCAGATGGTGTTGACCCAGTGTGATCTGATGATGATTACCGCAATGGTAGGAGAAGCGGAAAGCGGAATCTACAGCATGGCGCATACGGTCGGGTTTCTGGCGTTTACCGTGATGTCACAGCTTATGGCGGCATGGTCGCCGTGGGTATATCGGAGACTGAGCGAGGGAGATACCGGGAGCATTCGTGAGAATTCCGGATTTATGGTATTGCTTGGTATGTATCTTACCATTGGACTGCTTACGATATCCCCGGAATTGATACGTATTTTTTTGACGGAGGCATATCTGCCCTGTATTTATATCGTCCCGCCCTTGGTGCTTGCGATGTTTTTTCAGTTTATCTATTTATTTTTCTATGATTTGGAATACTATTACAAGAAACCACAGTGGATTGCGTGCGCATCGGTGGCGGCTGCAGTGCTGAATCTGATTTTAAATTTTATATTCATACCCAGGTTCGGTTATATCGCTGCATGTTATACGACGGTTGCAAGTTATTTTGTCCTGCTGCTGTTGAATTATGTCTTTGCCGGAAAGCTTGGGGCGAAACAGATTTATAACATGCGGCTCATTCTGGCAAATAGCTGCTGCGTTATCCTATATATGGCTCTGATGTTTGTGTTTGTGGACGTTATATGGGTGCGTTATCTGATTCTTGCTGTAATCACGCTGCTGTTGTTTGCATTTGAAGCGAAGAAAATAGCGGCGGTACGAAAGAGCCTGCGGGGCGAGAAAGGAACAAGAGATGAATAAAATCATAATTCCGACCGGTTATATGGGTTCCGGTTCCTCTGCAATTACAGATTTGGTTCAGGAGTTTCGAGGATACGAAGCTTCCCACGGATCCTTTGAATATGTGTTCCTGCACTGTCCGGGAGGAGTTTTCGACTTGGAGGACAAGCTGTTAATCGGCAACAATGCAATTCGAAGCGATGAGGCGCTCCATACCTTCAAAGAAGCAATGAAGGAGCTGTATACCCGGAAATTCTGGTGGCCTGCGAATTATAAGAAAAACCTGCACCCGGATTTTTTGAAACTGACAGAAGAATATATCGGGAAACTGGTGCAGTATCTGCCCGAGGACTACTGGTATGTGCAGGAGAAATTATCTCCCCCGATGTTTGTGAAAATGTGCGTGCGGAAGGCGTTGATGCTGGTAAGCGGAGGGAAACTGGTAATAAAGCGTCCGCTGGTATATGATCAGATGACAGTATCTCTTCCTTATCCGGAAGAATTCTATGCGGCGTCGAAAAGTTATCTGGAACAGATTTTCATCCGCATGGGAATTGAAGAGAAAAATCTGATTCTGGATCAGCTTTTGCTGCCGTTTAATCTGTGGAGGATGGAGCATTACTTTGGGGACAATGCAGAGTGCTTTGTTGTGGAGCGCGATCCGAGAGATGTTTTTATTTCTAACAAATATGTCTGGGCTATGAGAGACAAGAATCCGGTTCCTTATCCGACGGATGTAAAGGAATACTGCGAATACTACAGACGTCTGCGCAGCATGGAGCGACAGGTGCAAAATCCCCATGTGCATCGGATTTTCTTTGAGGATCTGATTTACCGTTATGAGGAAAGCGTGAAGCTTGTCTGCGAGATTCTGGGCTTGAAGCAGGAAGATCATATTGGGCGGCGCAAATATCTGAACCCGGAGAAATCCATACAGAATACACAGTTGTTTTTAAGTGAGGAATATCGGGAAGAAGCGGCGGTCATAGAGAGGGAATTGTCAGAATTTCTCTATGACTTTCCGTATCAGAGAGAAATTGATATAGCAAAGGTTTTTTAGAGGGAGAAAAAGAATGAGAGTTGCGTTGGTATTTGACGGACTGGGGTTCGGCGGAATTGAGCGGGTCGGAATTCATTATGTCAGGCTGTTTCAGAAAATGGGATATGAGATCGACATCTATAATCTAAAGCCGGACTGCAGAGAATTGGAAAAGGAGTTTCCAAAGGATTGCAGAATTATCCGGAGACGGATGCCGGATCTTATCATACCGGATCGCTATATGCTGGCGGTGAAGCGGTGGAGATGGGGAAAGTATCTGTATCCCTTGCTGTATGCGGGAAGTTCTGCTTTGATGTATCTGTATCGGCTGTTCGCGGGGAAACGGGAGAGGTACGATATTGCGGTTGCCTTTGCCGGACATTTCAGGGACTTGACTTTTGTTGCCAATCATTTTATTCTGTCGGATAAGAAGCTGTGCTGGCTGCATGGGGCATTGATGGAATATCTTGCTTCCTCCTGCACTTACGGGGATTTGTACCGCAAAATCAAAAATCTCTGTGTGCTCTCTGTAGACAGGCAGGAGTCGGCGCTGTTTGCCAACCAATATCTTTATGGGCTGAATATCCGCCAGCTTTACAATCCAATCCCCACAGAGCCGGAGACTCTGGATGAGGCGCTCAGACAGGAATTAAAGGAGAAATACGGGGATTATCTTCTGATGGTGGGACGCTTTGAGACGGATAAAGACCAGAAGACGGTCATTGCTGCGAGAAAGATTCTGCAGGAACGATATCAGAAGACGCCGAAGCTTATCTTTGTTGGCGGAGGGAGCACGCTTGAGGACTGCAGGGCATATGCAAAAGAGCTGGGGCTGGAAGAGGAAGTTATTTTTATGGGAGCGCGGTATGACGTTGCGAATTTCTATACGACAGCCTATATCAGCCTGCATTCCAGCCCGGCAGAAGGACTTCCGACCGTACTGCTTGAAGCGATGAAATACGGGGTTCCGGTGGTGGCGACAGACAGTCCGCCCGGTGTGACCGAAATCTTGAAAAACGACAGATACGGTCTGCGCTGCGGCGTGGCTGACGCAGAAGATATGGCGGAGAAAATAAATCTGTTGTTAGAGGATGAAAAAAAACGGGAATACTACATTGCACAAGGAAGGAAACGTCTTTCGGATTTCTCTTACGGGACCATCGAGAAAAAGCTGCGGGAAATCATCGAAGGTCTGCTCTGATTGAAGGAAGGAACATCCAAACTTGTGATTTTATGGCAATAGTGCTATAATAGCATAAATTATATACAAAATAATGGAGGGTATCAGATGAGGACTTATTTAGTGACAGGCGGAGCGGGGTTTATCGGCTCTAATTATATTCATTATATGTTTCGGAAGTATGACAATGAAATCAGAATTATAAATGTAGATGTTCTGACCTACGCCGGTAATCTTGAGAATTTAAAGGATGTAGAGGAACGGGAGAACTACACGTTTATCCGTGCCGACATTACGGATAAAGATGCTATCATGAAGATTTTTGAAGAGAATGAAATTGACCGGGTGGTACATTTTGCGGCAGAGAGCCATGTGGATAGAAGTATCCGCAATCCGGAAGTGTTCATAAAGACGAACGTGCTGGGAACTGCGGTTTTGCTTAATTGTGCGAAAGCGGCGTGGGAATTGCCGGATGGAACCTTTCAGGACGATAAAAAATTTCTGCATGTATCAACGGATGAGGTGTACGGTTCCTTGGAGGACGACGGAACTTCCTATTTTTATGAGACGACGCCGTATGCTCCGCACAGCCCGTATTCCGCAAGCAAGGCGTCTTCGGATTTCCTTGTAAAATCTTATATTGACACGTATCATTTCCCGGCGAATATCACAAACTGTTCCAATAACTACGGGCCATACCAATTCCCGGAGAAGCTGATTCCGTTGATTATCAACAATGCGCTTCAGGGAAAGAAGCTGCCGGTATATGGCGACGGCTTAAACATCCGCGACTGGCTGTATGTGGACGACCATGCGAAGGGAATCGATATGGTGCAAGAGCATGGGAAGCTGGGAGAGACTTATAATATCGGCGGACACAATGAGAAGCGTAATATTGAGATTATCCGCATTATACTTGAGACATTGCAGGAGATGCTTCCGGAGAATGACCCGAGAAGAGAGCTTGTCAGCGAGGATCTGATTACTTATGTTGAGGACAGAAAAGGACATGACAGAAGATATGCGATAGCGCCGGATAAAATTAAGGCGGAGATCGGCTGGGAGCCGGAGACAATGTTCAAAGAAGGCATCAAAAAGACGATTGCATGGTTCTTTGAGAATGAGGAATGGATGAAGAACGTGACTAGCGGAGACTACCAGAAATATTACGAGGAGATGTACAAATAAGGATGAAATTTGATATAAAGAAGGTGAACCGGGGGAAGTGCGCACAGATATTCTTATTGGTTGTATTTACGGTTGCCGTCCTTTGGCTGGCAAAGTCTGTGCTAGTCGGGGTAAATCTTCCATCGGACGCCTTTAAGGTATTGGGAATGACGATTGTTGCAGTGATAATGGCGCTAATCTGGTTTGTTTATCTGGCTGCAGAGAAGGGAATATGGAAGCTGGAGCGGATTTATGTGGTATGCGGCCTTACAATGGGAATTATATATCTTTTTGTGATTCCGCCGTACGCAACGCCGGACGAGGTGGCGCATATCAATTCTGCGTATCATGTGTCAAACGTAATCCTGCATACCACGGGGGAGAATGAAGGCGGAGAAATAATCGCAAAGCGTATGTGCGATACGGAGGAGTTTTCCAGCACTATTAACCGCGGGACTTATAATCATTTAATTGACAGCCTGTTCCAAGAAACAGGGGATACGAGTATGAAGGAAAAACACTGTGTATATACCACGCCGTATCTGGTATATTTTGTCAGCGGGACAGGAATTGCATTTGCAAGGCTTCTGCATATGAACTGGGCAGGAGTGCTTTTGATGGGAGGATTTTTTAATGTATCCTTTTTCGTTGGGATGATGTATTATGCGATGAAAAAGCTCCCGTTTGGAAAGATTGCGCTTTTTGCGATCTGTATGATGCCGATGACCCTGCAGCAGACAAGCTCCTTTTCCTATGATCAGATGGCAATCACAATGGCATTTCTTGTGACTTCGCTTGCCTTGCGGTTTGCCTATGGGGAAGAGCCGGTAAAGAAAAGTGAGATTGTAGTGTATATCCTTGCTTCAGCTATGCTGGTGATTTCCAAGGGAGGCGCATATTCTGCCATAGTATTCCTGCCGTTTTTGCTGATGTTTTCAAAGGAGAAGCTGACGAAAAAAAATCTGCTGTATGCAGGAGGATTTACGGCGGGAATGGCGCTTATCCTTCTGCGGGGGAAAATTGCATCGTTTTTTGCAGGCAGTGCGGCGTCCGTGACAAGTGCAGTAGACGCCGTAACGGAGCATGAAGGCGCTTATATTGCATGGGCGGACAGCTATGCGTACAGTCTCTCGGAATTGCTCCATCAGCCCCGGCTGTTTCTACAGCTCTTGATAAATACGTTTCAGACGAATATGGATTTTTATATGGAGTCAATGATCGGATCTCACTTAGGCTGGCTGACAATAAAAGTTGCAACGGTATATCTGATTGGCTTTATAGCGGTTCTCCTTCTGGGAGTGCTATTGCAGGAAGGCGAGCCGGTCGGCATACGGATGAAGGACCGGTTCGGCATGTGGGTCATTGGAGCATCTGCAATCGGTGCCAGCATGATGGCGATGCTGTTATATTGGACACCAAAGGAGACCGGTTCAATCCTTGGCGTACAAGGACGGTATTTTATTCCAGTTTTATTCCTAATGGCGTTGACGCTGCGTAATAAGGCGGTCGTGTTCAAAAAGAATTTGAATAAAGTACTGGTACTTACATTGTTAATACTTGAATTGATAGTTGTTATCTCCGTGTTACAGGACAGTGTTTTTGCATTTTAGATAAAATGGAGGATGGATTTTTATGAAGGGAATTATACTTGCCGGGGGTTCCGGCACGCGTTTATATCCGCTGACAAAAGCGATTTCAAAACAAATTATGCCGGTGTATGACAAGCCGATGATTTACTATCCGTTGTCTACTCTGATGCTTGCCGGTATTCGCGAGGTGCTGATTATATCTACACCGAGAGATATTTCGGTGTTTGAAGAGCTGCTTGGGGACGGTTCCCAGCTTGGAATGCGCTTTGAATATGCGGTTCAGGAAAAGCCAAGGGGACTTGCTGACGCTTTTATTATCGGTGCGGAGTTTATCGGAGAGGATGCGGCCGCGCTTGTGCTTGGCGATAATATTTTCTATGGACAGAGTTTTTCGAAGGTGCTTAAGAGTGCGGCGGAACGTACGGAGAAGGAGGGCGGAGCAACGATTTTCGGCTACTATGTCAGAGATCCGAGAGAGTATGGCGTGGTAGAGTTTGACGAGAACGGCAAAGCGTTGTCGATTGAAGAAAAGCCTGAGAACCCGAAGTCGAATTATGCGGTGCCGGGATTATATTTCTATGACAACAGCGTTGTGGAGATTGCCCGGAACGTAAAACCGTCAGCCAGAGGCGAGATTGAGATTACAAGCGTAAATAACGCCTATTTGGAGAAGGGCACATTGTCCGTTGAGACATTGGGCAGAGGATTTGCATGGCTTGATACCGGCAATCACGACATGCTTCTTGCGGCGGCGGATTTCGTGTCGGCATTTCAGAAGCGTCAGGGATTGTACATTTCATGTATTGAGGAGATTGCGTATAAAAGAGGATTTATCAACAGAGAGCAGTTGATTGAGCTGGCACAGCCCTTGCTTAAGACGGAATACGGGCAGTATCTGATGGAGATTGCAAAAGGGCTGTAAAAATCGCTGCCGGCTGCAGAATGGATAAGAAAACAATGCAGCGGAAAGAAAGGATTAGATAGAATGGGAAAGTTAAAGGTGACAGAAGATTGTAATGGAATCGAAGGGCTGAAGGTTATTGAGCCGGAAGTGCTCGGCGATGCCAGAGGATACTTCATGGAGACATACAGTAAAAGAGATTTTGAAGAAGCGGGAATTGCTTGTGAGTTTGTACAGGACAATCAATCAGCGTCCAAAAAGGGCGTTCTCCGCGGACTGCATTTCCAGTTTGACTATCCGCAGGATAAGCTGGTGCGGGCTATCAGGGGAGAAGTGTTTGATGTAGCAGTGGATTTGCGGGAAGGATCTAAGACCTTTGGAAAGTGGTTCGGCATAATTCTTTCTGAGGACAACAAAAAGCAGTTCTTTGTTCCCAAGGGCTTTGCGCATGGCTATCTGGTTCTGTCGGATTATGCGGAATTCTGTTATAAGGTAACGGATTTTTATCATCCGAATGACGAGGGCGGTCTGCTGTGGAAGGATCCGGACATCGGAATCGAATGGCCGATACCGGAGGGGATGACAGAAGAAGATTTGATTTTTTCGGATAAGGATAAGATATGGAAAGGGATTGCCGCTTATAAAGAGGATCGGAATAACTGCAGAAAGTAGCGGATGCCGTTTCCGGAACGACCGAAGGAAGTGAATCGTAACATAGAATGAGGTAGATATGGTATCAGAGATAAACAGTAAGATTAATCCGATTGAGATGTTGAAAGAGCGGAAGTTAATCTGGAAGTTGGCGAAAAATGATTTTAAAACTAAATTTGCGGGCTCCTATCTGGGAACTATCTGGGCGTTCGTACAGCCGGTGATTACGGTATTAGTCTACTGGTTTGTGTTTGAAAAAGCGATTGGTTCAGCGACGCAGACTACCAGAGCGGGAATTGAGGCTCCGTTTTTAATCTGGCTGATGGCGGGACTGGTGCCCTGGTTCTTTTTTCAGGATGCCATGAACGGCGGGACTGGTGCGTTGTTAGAATACAACTATCTGGTGAAAAAGGTCGTGTTTAAAATTAACATCCTTCCGTTAGTAAAGATTATTTCTGCACTGTTCGTACATCTGTTTTTTCTGGCGGTGGCTGTGCTTATCTGTTTTGGCTATGGTATATACCCCAATTGGTACATGCTTCAGGTATTTTATTATGCAGTCTGCATGATTCTTCTGGTGACTGGACTGGTATATGCTACGGGTGCGATTGTCATATTTTTCCGTGACATGGCGCAGATTGTGGCGATTGCACTTCAGATTGGCGTGTGGGCGACTCCGATTATGTGGAATATTGATTCTCCCGATATGGCAGAGCGGATTCCTGATGTTGTGATGAAAATTTTAAAGCTGAATCCTATGTACTATATTGTCAATGGTTACAGAGACGCTCTGATCAATAAAGTTGCCTTCTGGGAGTATCCGGGACTTACCGTTTATTTCTGGGTATTTACGGTTCTGGCGCTGTGGTTCGGTACTGCCGTTTTTAAAAAACTGCGGGTGCATTTTGCAGATGTGTTATAGTGGAGAAAAGCAGATGGAAGAGATTGCGATTAAAGTAGATAATATCAGCAAGGTATATCGGCTGTATGACAAGCCCACTGACAGGGTCAGGGATGCGCTTGGTCTTGGACGAAAAAAGCGGTATAAGGAACATTACGCACTAAATGGTGTGAGCTTTGAGGTGAAGAAAGGCGAATCCGTCGGAATTATCGGAACGAACGGCTCAGGAAAATCTACCATCTTAAAAATCATTACGGGCGTGTTAAATCCCACCGGAGGAGAACTGACGGTAGACGGAAGGATTTCGGCTCTGTTAGAGCTTGGCGCCGGATTCAATATGGAATACACCGGAATTGAGAATATTTATCTTAACGGAACCATGTGCGGCTTCACCAGAGAAGAAGTAGATGAAAGAATGCAGGATATTCTGGACTTTGCGGATATCGGGGACTTTGTTCATCAGCCCTGCAAGACCTATTCCTCCGGTATGTTTGTCCGCCTTGCATTTGCGGTGGCAATCAATATTGATCCGGAAATTTTAATTGTAGATGAAGCTTTGTCGGTGGGAGATGTGTTCTTTCAAGCGAAATGTTATAAAAAATTCGAAGATTTCAAGGAAATGGGCAAAACAATTATCTTCGTCAGCCATGATTTGAGCAGCATCAGCAAGTACTGTGACAGGGTGATTCTTTTAAACAAGGGTAACAAGATTGCGGAGGGCGGACCGAAGGAAATTGTGAATCTCTATAAACGCTTTCTGGTAAATCAGGGAGAGGTGGACGGGAAAGCGCAGTCCGATGCACAGGGGCAGGCTGACAGCGGGGATGGGATGAAGAGCTGGAAGTCCAATTATGTCATCAATCCGGAAGTGGATGAATATGGAACAGGCGCTGCCAACATTATAGATTTTGCAGTGATAGATGAGGATGGAAGATGCACGAACAGCATCATGAAAGGAACTGCCTTTCAGATTAAGTCCAAGGTTTGTTTTATGGAACAAGTGGACAATCCCATTTTTACCTTTACATTTAAGGATATTAAGGGAACGGCAGTTACCGGGAGCAATACAATGATAGAAAAGGTAGATATCGGAACGGCAAGTCCGGGCGAAGTATATGTGGCATGTTTTGAACAGGATATGTCCTTACAGGGCGGAGAATATCTGCTTTCCATCAGCTGCACCGGATATGCGGACGGAGAATTTCAGGTATACCATCGGTTATATGACGTCATCAATGTGACCGTAATCTCGGATAAAGATACGGTCGGATTTTACGATATGAATTCAAAGACAAGCATTGAGAAGGTGGAAGCATAATGGAAGAATTACAGAGCCGGAACATCACATACGGAAATGTGAGGGATGAAAAGGAGACATCGGAGCTTTGGAAGTTGTATGAGGCAGTCTGCAATTATCCGAAGGAGGCATATCATGGCCTGCTGGTAGAGAAGAAGAGCGCAGTATTCCTCTATCATCTCGCCGCCATGCGCAGACAGCTTTTAGAGTGGTTTTCCTTCCAAGGCACGGAGCGGATTCTGGAGCTTGGCGCAGGAGCGGGGGCGTTGACGGAGCTTTTGGCGGAGCGCGGTTTTTTGGTGGATGCTGTGGAGCCGTCGGAAATACTTGCAAAGTGTAATGCAAAAAGGAATGCGTCCTCTTCTAACCTGCGGATATTTGCGGGATGTCTGGAATGTGCGCATAAGGAGTGGGAGGTTTTAGAGGAAGGGAGCTATGATATGGTGGTTTTAGCGAATTCCTTAACTGACGCCTCTTATCTGATGGGAAGAGCCGCTACACAGGCGGAGGTTTTGAATCTGGCTTTACGGTATCTGAAACAGGGCGGGCAGCTTATTCTATCAATAGAGAACCGCATGGGCCTAAAGTATTGGGCAGGCTGCAAGGATGAGGCGACCGGTACGTACTTTGGGGGAATTGAAGGGGAAAAGGATAAGACTTTGGCAAGCGGCAGGACGAAGCGGGAACTGGAAGAGCTGCTATGTGATGCGGGGCTAAGGGAATACCGATTTTACTACCCCTATCCGGACGCACAGTTTCCGACGATGATTTATTCCGACGAATATCTTCCGAAGGAGGGAGAGCTGCGGACGAATCTGAGAAATTATGATGCAGACCGCTATCTGTTGTTTGATGAGCGCAAGGTGTTTGATACGCTGCTGCGGGAGAACCGTTATCCGGAATATGCGAACGCATTTCTTGTGATAGCCGCGAAGGGAAAGATTAGATGAACCGGATGATATTTACGAAATATTCGGCGGAGAGAGACAGAAAATTTGCAATCCGCACGGACATTGTGAAAAAAGAAGATGGAAATCTGGAAGTGGAAAAAAGGGCGCTTTATCCAGAGGGACAGGCACATGTCTCTGGGATTTTCCGCTGGTATGAGCTGTTATCGAAGGAGTATGAGGAGGGGCAGTTTCTGGTAAACCACTGTAGGAAGATACCGGAAGGAGTAGGTCTTTCTTATTTAACAGGCGATACCTTGCAGCAGAGGATGGAACAGCTTGCGAGGGAAGGGAAAGAGCAGGAAATTTCCGATTATGTGGAGCAGTATCTGGAGCGGATGACGCAAGGAAGTAACTGGATTCCTTTCGAAAAGACGGAACGATTCGTACAGGTATTTGGCGATGTGGATTTGCCGGAGGAGTTAAAATGCCGGCAGGTGACAAATATTGATATGATATTTTCCAATATTGTACTGGAAGGGAAGGATTGGCATTTTATTGACTATGAGTGGACATTTGACTTTCTGGTTCCGCTTCATTTTGTTTTGTACCGCGCCTGCTTTCTGGCATCTCATGAGATTGCAGACGCATCCTGTTTAAAATTTCCTGTCCTGATGCGGAGGCTGGGAATCGATGAGGCCGAACAGCAGATGTATGCTTCAATGGAAGAGCATTTTCAGGAATATGTCAGGAATAATACAGTGCCTATCCGGGACATGCTGTTAGAGACCGGATATCGCGCGATTCCGATGGTTGAGGTGGAAGAGTATGTCCGGAGAAAAGCGATTTCGGATTTAACGGTAAGCTGCACAGGGGAGTCGGAAGAAAGGCTCAGATGTCAGTCAGAGATCCGAATCTGTCCGGTGGGAACGGAAGGAGTAAAGATTTTTCTGACGCCGCCGGGAGAGGCTGTCAGGCTGACGGTCACCGTTGGAAGCGGGAGCTGCCTCATACAGATTGTAAGATATCTTGTGGGCAGGGAAGAGAGAACGGTGGAAGGGGTTGAAGCAAATGGAATGGATCTGGGCGGGGGACTGTATCTGGTGATGGCAGAGACAGCGGAGGTTACGTTTCATTGCGCAGGCGGTATGGAAACCGAGATATATTTGCGGATACAGACATTAAACCTGTCAGTGAATCAAGTATTACTCGACCAGTTGAACCAACTGTATGGGCAGAGGACGGAACTGGAGAACGAATTGGTGTCACTGAAAAATTCTAAGTATTACAAGGCATATGAAAAGACAAAGCGTTTGTTAAAAAAATGACCGGAGGGCATATGATACAGGGTAAGTCGGTGAAAAAGAAGGATTTTATGTATAGCATAGACCAGATAACGGTCTTTCCGATTGGAGAAAATTACAGAGTGCAGCTTAGGGGATGGGCAATTGACAAAAGAGATTTGGACAGCAGGGTGGTCTTAGATGGCGAACCCGGCGTCAAGAATATTATTTTTGAGCAGGCCAGACGCGCAGATGTGCAAAGCCGTTATGGCAGGGAGTATGGTGATGTAACGAACTGCGGATTTCAATGCCGGTTTGACTGTCTGAAAAAGGAAGCAGACAAGCTTATCGTGAGATTGTATTTGCAGAAGCCGAAATCTAAGGAGAGAAAGCTGTTTCTTTCTCTATCCCTTTCGGAATTGGACGAATATCTTTGGAAGCCGAAAATGGAATGTAAAATCGAGGATTTCTATTATGTCGGGGGAAGAATCGTTGCACAGGGATGGGCATATGCCAGTCTGGCTGACGGAGTGTGCAGGCGTCCCCAAATCCGTATATGGAATGCGTCTGGCAGAGAGGTGGATTTCAAAATCAATGATGTGATCCGACTGGATATAGAGCAGATGACCGGACAGCCGAGTGTCGAAGGGGCACTGGGTTTCCGGCTGGAATGGCAGGCGAAGAAAGATGAGACTTATCAGGTGGAATTTGAGGCAGGTCATTTTCAGAAGAAAATAGCGGTCAATGAAATCGGTATGAGGCGTATCACATATCTTGGCCATAAAGCGCTGCGAAAGGGCGTGCGTATTGCGAAGCGGATGCTTCGTCTGGAAAATAAGAGTTATCATGTCTGGGAAAAAGAACATCGGGTCACTACGGAAGAGTGGAATCGGCAGAGGCAGGAAGCGTTTGCCTATATGCCCAAAATCAGCATTGTTGTACCGGCATATCGGACGCCGGAGAAATTTCTGCGGGAGATGATAGATTCTGTCAAGAACCAATCTTATGAAAATTGGGAGCTGTGTATCGGAGACGGCAGTATAGATGACAGTATCTGCGGAATCATTGCGGAATATGCAAAAGAAGACAAGCGGATAAAATATAAAAAATTAGCGGATAATTATGGTATATCAGGAAATACGAACGAAGCGTTAAAGCTTGCAAGCGGTGATTATCTGTCTTTGTTGGATCACGACGATCTGCTGACGCCGGATATTTTATATGAGGTGGTAAAACGCATCAATGAAACAGGAGCGGAGGTCTTGTATACGGATGAGGACAAGGTAACGATGGATTTAAAGGAGTATTTTGAGCCTCATTTTAAACCGGACTTCAATCTGGATTTACTGCGGAGCTGTAATTATATCTGTCATTTTTTCGTGGTAAAGAAAAATATTTATGAGCGGGTCGGGCAATTCAGGGAAGAGTGCAACGGTTCTCAGGATTATGATTTCATACTCAGGTGCACTTCAGCGGCAAACCGCGTGGAGCATATCGCAAAGATTCTCTATCACTGGCGCTGCCATCCGAATTCGACAGCCGGAGATCCTCAGTCGAAGATGTATTGTTACGAAGCGGGAAAGCGCGCGCTTGAGCTGGATCTTGCAGCACATGGAATAGAGGGCGCAGAGGTGGCAATTGACGCGCATTTCGGATATTACCGGGTGTCCTATCCGGTGGATAAGGCGGTAAAGACCGCTG
Organism: uncultured Lachnospiraceae bacterium; assembly: GCA_910578885.1. Lineage (GTDB taxonomy): Bacteria > Bacillota > Clostridia > Lachnospirales > Lachnospiraceae > Roseburia_C. The sequence goes on along the minus strand of CAJTSH010000009.1, from coordinate 42,585 downwards.
TTATCATTCTGCCATATGGCAAAGAAGAAAATATTCAGGTCTCAAAGGAGGCAGTCAGAGAGCATACGCCGGAGAACGGCTATGATATTCTGGTGGCAGAAGAGGGCAAAGGAGTCAGTGCGGCTTTTAACCGGGCGGTCCAAAAGACGGATGCGGATTACCTTGTGTTCTTACAGGCGGGTATGAAGCCTTTAGGGGACGATTGGCTTCCGGTTCTGCTTGGCAACTGCCAGAGGTCAGAAATTGGTGCGGTCGGCGCAACGGTGTTCATTAACGAAAGATACATTGCGTATAGCGGACAGATGTTTGGGGTAGGAGATTTGGTCAGTACGGACCTTTTCGCAGGCGGCGTCGCAGGGGATCCGGGATATGCCGGAAGGATGCTGGCGCAGCAGAATGTACGCGGGCTCTCTTGGAGAGGAATGATGATTGAAAAATCCCTGTTTCTTGAAATGGGAGGATTTGAGGAAAACTTGCAGGAATTGTATATGGATGCGGATTTATGTCTGAAATTGCAGAAAGCCGGCAAATTGGCGGTATATACCCCTTACACGGCATTTTCTATGGAACGTATTTCCCACCATCTCGAAAATGAGACAAATGATGCGGATGAAGCCTTTATCCGAAAAAAGTGGAGAGAAGCTCTGGCGCAGGAAGATCCATTTTACAATCGGAATTTCGGTGGAAAAGGAGCGAACTTTTCACTGCCGTTTTAAAGGAGTAAGATATGGTGCTTGTAGGTAAAATAATCGTTTTTTGGCTGTTTCTTGCCATTATGCCGTTTTTGTGCGGTACGTTGTTTACGAAATATATGAAAAAGGATACCGGTGAGATCTTCTTGAACTGGATATCTGGTTTTATCGGAATGATGGCATTGGCGCAGATTCTGATTGTTCCGGCGATATTTCTGCGTATCAGCTTTCGTGCAGTATGCATCTTGTTCTATGCGGTTGTGGCTTTGTGTGCATTATCGGGGATTCTTTTTGGATGGAGACGGATTGTTCAAATGGCGGCGTCGTGTGCAAAGCAGATCAAAAAGACCCCTCTGATCGTATGGGCTGCGTTTTTACTTGTCTTCATGCAGGCGCTTGTATATGTATTCTATACTCATGAAGATGCGGATGATTCGTTTTATGTGGCAACATCAGTGACGACGATTGAGACGGATACCATATTTCAAATAAATCCATACACTGGCAGAGCGTTTTCCGGTCTGCCTACAAGATATGTCTTATCTCCTTTTTCGGTCTTTCAGGCAATTTTAAGCCGCTGCGTGATGCTTCATCCTACGATTGCGGCGCATACGGCATTGCCGGCGGTACTGATTTGTTTCGCCTATGCGGTCTATGCGCTGGCGGGAAAGAAGCTGTTTGACGGCAGCAGGGAAAAAGCCGGTTGGCTGGTATTTCTGGCGGGGGTGTTTCTTATCTGGTCGGGGTATACGACTTCTACGCAGGGGAGCATGACGCTGCTTCGAATCTGGCAGGGAAAGGGATTTCTTGCGGCTGCGCTGCTTCCGATGGCGGTCTATCTGTTCCTCCGTTTTCTAAAGGACGAGGAAGCCAAAGGTGACTATGTCCTGCTGTTTTGCCTGATGCTTGCAAGCTGTCTGGCTTCATCTATGGGAATCATGCTTGGAGCGATTCTTTTGGGCTGCGGCGGATTGGTGTTGGCGATTTTTCGGAAGAGTTTCCGTTTTTTAATAGGGATGTTCCTATGCGCATTGCCGAATATCGTATTTGCGTTTGTATATATTTTGATTCGATAGCGGAAGGGAGGATGACATGGAGCACATATTGTCTGTGATAAGCGAGACCATGCAGTTGGTAAAAAGTGCATATTATACTTATTGCGGTGTCAGCGTAAATTTGACATTGGTTTACCTTGCGTTTTTTCATCTGTTCTTTTCGCTGGGGAAAAATACGGATAAGAGAAAGCAGGATAAGTTCTTATTATGGCTGGGTGTTGTTCTTGTGGCAGTGATCGTATTTCCTGTTTCAGCGTGGGTCATTATGAAATATTGCGTGGAAAGCGGCGTATACCGCAGGATGTTCTGGATGATACCGGTTCCGCTTCTGGTCGGATATGTTGGCGCAAGAATCGTTGCAGGAGAGAGCACAAAGTGGAGAAAGTTCTTTACGGGGGCGCTGCTTACTGGTATCATTGTTGTAACCGGTGTGCGTCTGTATACCCCGCAGAACTTTACAAAGGCGTCGAATCCTTATAAGCTTATGCCCGGTGTGATTTCCGTATGCGATGTGATACAGGCAGACGCTGCGGCACAGGGGATTGAAGATGTAGGCGTATTTGCGACAAATGATCTCATTATCCAGATTCGGCAGTACGATGCTTCCATCCGTATGCCCTATGGACGGGACATGCTCAATGGAGAGGCTGGCGTGACCAGACTGGCGAAGAGGGTTTATCAGGCGCTGAATGGGGAACAGTTAAATGCACAGGCGCTTGCATTTGATGCAAAGAAGGGAAATTATCAGTATCTGGTGACATGGTCGGATGAAGCTCTGGTATCCCCGTTATCTGATGCGGGATATGAATTGATAGGGGATGTTGGCGGTTATTTTGTCTACCGGCTGGATACGGAAAAGGTATCAGATTTCTTAATTACCCAGTATGGAAATAATGGGGGGAACCAGACTGACTTTTATACAATAGAGACAATTAAGGGAAAATTAGTCGTGATAGACGGAGGCTCTGAGACGGATGAAGATTATGTTCGGGAGGCGCTCTCTGTGAAGGGAAACCGGGTGAATGCCTGGATACTGACGAATTACCGTCAAGACCATGTGGGCGCCTTCTGCAAGATTTATGAGAATCCGGGGAATATAAGAATCAGTAAAATTTATGCAGTCTCGATGGCTCCGTTGGAGCTTTATGCAAAAAATGCGCCGTTGGATGAGACAGACGCCTTCGAACGGTTTCAGGAGCTTGGCATAGATAAGATAAATTATCTGCATGCGGGAGACAAACGGAAAGTTGCAGGCGTGCAGATGAAGGTATTGAGTGCCTATGACGATTATGTGGACGAAATATCGGATGATATACATAATGACGGATCCATGATGTTTAAAGTTTATGGGGAAAAAGAGAGCATGTTGTTTTGCGCAGATGTGGGAAATAGCATGAGTGAGTGGATCATAGAGCATTATGGAGAGGAGCTTGCGTCGGATTATCTGCAGATGGGGAATCATGGAAATGGTGGACTGAGCGAGGAATTTTATCGGTTGGTACATCCGAAAGCTGCATTTTTCGATGCGCCGGCATGGCTGTTTGACAGTGCGGAGGAACAGTATACATTACAGAAAAACAGAGAAATTATGGAAGATATGGGAGCTGTTATCTATAGTTTTGAGGGAGCGCCCCATAGTGTACAGCTTCATTGATAGAAAGAGCCTTCGTAGTTGTGTGAAGTGAAAGGAATTCATATGAGAGCAAAAGAACAGACAAAACGATTGATCATGTTTTGGACAAAGGTACTGATTGTACTGATTCAGACTGGGATGTTTGCCTGGGTATGGTATATCAAATTAAAAGATCTTGCGGAAATCCAATATTGGAGAAGAGGAAACTGGGCGGTCATTGCGCTGTATTTTGTGATGGTGGTGGTGTTTTCGAAGTCTTTTGGCGGATATAAAGTGGGATATCTTAGGAACTGGGACGTCATTTACACACAGATATTTGCCGTTCTGGTCACAAACGGAATGGCATATATCCAGTTGTGCCTGATCGGTAACTGGAAATTGTCGGAGAACCTTAGCCCGATTTTAATTCTGACCGGAATAGATATTGTATTGGTTGTTATATGGGTTGTTTTTATGCGGTGGATTTACACAAATCTGTTTCCGCCGCATCAGATGCTTTTGATTCACGGCGATATCAGCCCGGATGCAATCATGCATAAGCTGGAGACGAGAGAGGATCGGTTTCATATTAAGGAAACCGTTCATATTCAAAGCGGAATAGAGGCGGTATTAGACAAGATTGACGAACATGAGGTGGTATTGATCGGTGATATCCCAGCGCATGAGAGAAATATTTTCTTAAAATATTGCTTTGCAAGAAATATCCGCTGCTACAGTATCCCGAAGATTTCGGATATCATGATTACGAGCGCGGCAAATATTGAGCTTTTTGACTCGCCGCTGCTGCTGTTTCGGAACAAAGGCTTAACGGCAGGGCAAAGTTTTACGAAGCGTGCGATGGATATTGTGATATCGCTTGTGGGAATCGTGCTGTCCTCACCGTTTATGCTGCTGATTGCGGCTGCAATTAAGCTGTATGACCGCGGACCTGTCATATATAAGCAGGAGCGGCTGACCTTGGACGGCGAGCCGTTCTCAATTTGGAAATTCCGCAGCATGGTGGTGGATTCCGAGAAAAACGGGGCAAGGCTGGCCGCAAAGAATGACGACCGGATCACGCCGGTCGGAAAGGTCATCCGCAGGCTGCATTTCGATGAACTGCCTCAGCTATTTAACGTTTTAAACGGCGAGATGTCTTTTGTGGGACCAAGACCGGAGCGGGAGGAAATATATGAGGAATACGAGAAGTATATTCCGCAGTTCCGTTACAGGTTAAAGATGAAAGCGGGATTGACCGGCTACGCACAGGTCTATGGCAATTATCAGACAGTGCCTTATGATAAATTAAAGTTAGACCTCACCTATATTGAGAAGTATAATATCTTTCTGGATATCAAGCTGATTTTTATGACGGTGAAGATATTGTTCCAGAAGGAGAAGTCCGAAGGCGTGGACGATAATTTGACTACGGCAATGAGAAATGAGTAAAGATTGAAAGAATTTGTGAATTCTTTCACTAACTATCTTTTTGTGCTGAAAAACGTACAGAATGAAGGAAATCATGGAGACAAAGAGAATGCAGAATGGCGAAATAGAAGTTTCGGTAATCATGCCGGCATATAATGCAGAAAAGCACATTGCCCGCGCCATAGAGTCTGTACTGGAACAAAAGGCGTCACTGGAACTGATTGTAATTGACGATTGTTCTACTGATAAGACGGCTGCTATAGTAGAAGAGTATTGTCGGAAAAAAGATTCACCGGTGAAGCTGGTTTTAAATCAGTCTAGGCAGGGACCGGCAGAAGCTAGAAATATAGGAATCCGGCAGGCGCGAGGAAAATATATAGCTTTTTTAGATGCAGATGATTGGTGGAGCCAGGAGAAACTGCAGGTACAACTGCCCTTTCTAAAAGCACATGGCGGAATCTTATGTTATACGGGAAGAGAATTGATGCATTCAGATGGAAGTACCACGGGGAGAATTGTCCAAGTACCGGAAAAAGTAACCTATGAGATGCTGCTTAGGACGAATAGTATCCCATGTTCATCGGTTCTAATGAGGACTGAGGTCGCAAGAGAATTTTATATGACGCATGACGAATTGCATGAAGACTATATCTTGTGGCTTAAGATTTTAAAAAAATATAAGGAAGCTTATGGAATGAATGAGCCAATGCTTAAGTCGCGTCTCAGTGAAAACGGAAAGTCCAGAAATAAATTGAAGTCGGCAAGAATGCAGTATGGAGTTTATCGCCTGCTGGGAATAGGCAGATGGAGAGCGTTGGGTTATTTTGTGCAGTATGCGTGGAATGGGATTCGAAAATACTATTACTAAAGGAGCGGCAAGGATATGGTTAAGATTTCAGTAATTATTCCAATATACAATGCAGAAAAGTATCTTGAGCAATGTTTGGACAGTGTGTTGTGCCAGACGGAAAGCGAGATACAGGTCATTTGTGTAGATGATGGTTCAACAGACGCCTCCGGAGCTATATTAAAGGAGTATGCTAAGAGGGACCAAAGGTTGGAAATTGTAAGGAGCGCGAACAAAGGCGGCGGTGCGGCGAGAAATGTCGGAATGAAAAGCGCAAAGGGTGAATATATAGCCTTTTTAGATGCAGATGATTTTATGGATGAAACGTTTCTGGAAAGAATGTATCAGAAATGTTCAAAAGAGAATGCGGATATTGCGGTATGCGGCGTCCGGTTTCTGTATCAGGTGACCGGTGCGCTAAGGAATACGGATGTAGGACTGCGTGTAGGAAATCTGCCAGACAAAGAAGTGTTCTCCTATAAGGATATGAAACCATTTATCTTTAATACCTTTCATAACTGGGCATGGAATAAAATTTTCCGAAGAGAGTTTATTGAAAAGCATAATCTGCAGTTTCAGGAAATTTTAAGGACGAATGATTTGTTGTTTACATGTAAGGCGTTGGTGGAAGCAGAAAGAATCACAACAGTAAAGGAACATCTGATCACTTACCGAATTGACGAAGAGGGAAAAAGCTGCCAGAATACCAATGATATACAGTTATATGGATTTTATGAGGCCTTTTTGGCATTAAAGAACTGCTTAATTGAAAAGAAAATTTATGAAGATGTAAAAAAGAGCTTTGTGAATCATGCATTAGACGGCTGCATTGCCAATCTGAATACGATTGAATTTACAGAGGCGCATAAAGAATTATTCAAAAAATTAAAACAGGACATATTTGCAGCTCTTGATATTACAGATTATAAAGGAGAATATTATCCGTACAATGTGGAGAGCAAGACGGTTGAGCGGTATGAGCATGTAATATCCGAAGATTATGAAAGCTACTTAAAATATCGTGCAGAGGAATTGCAGGGACTGTTTTCAGGACTTCAGCATGATGTTTATTATACGGATTGCAGAGCCAGAGTATTGATGCAGGAAATCGTACATCTGAAAATTGCATTACAGTATCTTGATAATGATAGAAAATGGCTGGAGAATGACAATCATGCGGTATATGAATCATTTTCCTATCGCTTTGGACATAAGATGACGGCTGTTCCAAGGTGGATTTATCGAAAGCTGAGAGGGAATTAAGCAATGGAAAAACTATTGACGATTACGGTTCCGACCTATAATGTTGAGAAGTATCTGCGGCAGTGTCTGGACTCCTTTTGTATAGAGGGCATAAACGATTTGCTGGAGGTATTGATTATTGACGATGGCTCCACGGATTCGTCTTCAGAAATAGCAGAAGAATACGGGAAAAAGTATCCGGAGCAGTTTCGGCACATCCGAAAGAAAAATGGCGGGCATGGTTCTACCATTAATTGCGGGATAGCGGAAGCGTCAGGAAAATATTTCAAGGTAGTAGACAGCGATGACTGGGTAGATAAGGATGCCATGAAAGAGCTTCTTGAATGCCTGCAAAGCAGTGATTCTGACGTGGTCTACACGAATTTTTATCAGGTGGACGACCGTACGGGAAAGAGAAAAGTAGAATTTGAAAAGCCTTTTCCTCAAGTAGAATATAAAAAAGAATATCGTTTTGACGAAATAAAAAGCAATTTTTTCCTTAAAATGCATGGATATAATATTAAGACTGAGATATTACGGACGTTGCCTGCGATAGATGAACATTGTTTTTACGTTGATATGGAATATGTCCTATTTCCGGTACCGTGGATTGATACGGTTACGTTTCTGGATTTGTTCGTTTATCAGTACAGGGTCGGACTGCCGAATCAGAGCATGAATATACAGAGAATGAAACGGAATTCTGAAAATTACGACAGAGTGCTGAACCGGCTTCTTCAATATTATGAACAATGCCGCGGGCAGATATCCATAGAAAAGAAGGCATATATGGAACATGTGCTGGGACGTATGGTTGCAAGCAGGATGAAAATCTACCTGAGCCAGCCGTATGGGAAAGACAGCCGCAATGCAATGAGAGCGTTTGACAGAAGGGTTGCAGAGAGTTACCCGGCTGTGTACAGGGCTGTTGAGAATAAGGCGGTCCTCTGGCTGAGGCGGAGCGGATATAGATTGTATGGCTTGGCGCGGCTGGCATATTTTTGGAAAGAAAGGTTAAGCTAATATGAACAAAAGTAAAACAAAAATCAGAATAGAAACCTTTATTAAATATACAGATTTGATGAAGCAGTTGGTTTTAAGGGATCTGAAACTAAAATACAGGAGAAGCTTTTTGGGATATCTGTGGAGTATCTTAAATCCCCTGTTGATTATGCTTGTTATGGTAGTAGTGTTTACAAATCTGTTTGACCGTAGCGGCTCTATTGAAAACTATGCGGTTTATCTGATTGCGGGCAGAACCGTATTTGAATTTATTACTGGTTCGACGAATGACGCCATGCGTTCCATTCTTGACAATTCGTCTTTGATAAAAAAAGTATATGTGCCCAAATATGTATTCACGCTGTCTAAAGTGACCAGTGGAGCTGTGAACATGGTCTTTTCTATGGGAGCTTTGCTGCTTGTAATGATATTTACGCGAGCGCCGTTTACCGGATACTTCTTTTTGTTTCCGGTAGTAATTCTGCAATTATATATTTTCTGCTGCGGAATGGGATTCTTCCTTGCTCAGGCAAATGTGTTTTTTAGGGATATCCAATATATCTATAATGCATTTACTACGGCATGGATGTATGCGACGCCGTTGTTCTATTCTATGGACCAGATGGACGGACCGGTGAAATTTGTGATTGAGTATTTGAATCCCGCTTATTATTATGTGAAGCAGTTTCGCTGTTACGTATATGAAGGATGTCTCCCGGAACCGCGCATTTTTATCGGCGGCTGGATGATAGCCATAGTTTCTTTTGTGATTGGGCTGTTCTGCTTTAAAAAGTCGCAGGATAAATTTATTTTATATATTTAGAATGGTGAATAATATGGAAAAAAGGTTGATGATTGACATAGATGATGTGACGGTACGCTTCAATAAAGCGACCCAGAAGATAGATAATTTAAAGGATTATGCCATAAAGCTTATAAGACGCGAATTAATGTTTCAGGAGTTTATTGCATTAAGGGACGTGTCCTTTCAAGTGCGTGAGGGAGAAGGTTGGGGGCTGATCGGCACGAACGGGTCGGGAAAGAGCACCTTGCTGAAAGCGATTGCAGGCATTATGAAGCCGTATAAGGGAAAGATTACTACTTATGGAAGTATTGCTCCTTTAATCGAGCTTGGAGCGGGATTTGACCCGAATCTGACAGCTAGAGAGAATATCTATTTGAACGGTGCAGTGCTGGGATATTCCAAAAAGTTTATGCAGGAGCATTTTGAGGATATTGTTACGTTTGCGGATATACAGAACTTTCTGGATTCTCCGATTAAGAATTATTCTTCCGGTATGAAGGCGAGGCTTGGATTTGCGGTCGCTACTGTTGTGAATCCGGATATTTTAATTGTAGATGAAGTTTTGGCTGTGGGAGACGCTAAATTTAAGAAAAAGTGCGATCAGCGGATGGCAGAGATGCTTTCGAAGAGTACCACGCTGCTCTACGTGTCCCATAATATCAAATCCGTCATGAAGCTATGTACCCATGCGATATGGATAGAGAAAGGTAATGTAATGATGAAGGGCGAAGTAAATGAGGTCTGCAGAAAATATATGGAAGCACAAGGACTAACATTGGACGATTAAGGAGAAGGGATTATGAAGCTACAACAGTTGATATTGCGCGATGTTGCAAGAGAGAATATATTACTGCCTCTCTATATTACGGAAGAGAATATCCGCAGGAAAAGAATGTCAACGGAAGAGTTATATGTCAGAATGGAGGAATCCTCCTTCTTGTCATACGGAGTTGACGGTATTTATTTCAGGGAAAACGGAGTGGCAAGCTTTGACACGTTCCAAAATGGATTTTCCGCAGGAAAATGGAAGAAATACACAATTATAGAAGATGTGTTCCTCAGTCTGGAATTGCGGGGGCATTTTGAGATTTCCCTAATGCATGCAGAAATGAAGGATGGTGAAGCGGCGGAAAGAGAGCTGTCACATAGTGAAATAATAGCAGAAGAACGGGAGACGGTAAACTTAGATTTCGGGACGCTTGCAGAGGACGGGATTTTCTATGCAAAGGTGAAAGCGGTTCAAGACGGATCTGAGATTTTCTCGGGATACTATGGAACCAAAGATCTGGAGCCGACGCAGACGGTAAAAATAGCCATTGATATCTGCACTTTTAAAAGGGAACAATATGTTGCAAGAAATATAGAAATATTAAAGCGCGATATTCTGGAAAATGAGATGTCTCCATGCTATGGCAAGGTCTGGGTACATATCTCTGATAATGCCTCTTCATTAGACGGGATTGTGGACACCCAGGAAAATATTACTGTGGACAAGAATGCAAATCTGGGCGGTGTCGGCGGATTTACCCGCGGCATTATTGAAACCCAGAAGCTTGCCGAAGAAAGAGGTTTTACCCATGTTCTTTTGATGGATGATGATGCGACGATCAGTTCAGCGGCAGTAGAAGCGAATTATCTGCTCCTATCCTATATGAAGCCGGAATACTTTGGGCACACGGTAGGCGGCAAACTGTTGGTTTTAAACGCTCCTTTTGTGCAGTTCGAGGTTGGGGCACAGTGGAATGCCGGCGCGATTAATGCATTGAAAAGTGAACGTGACATAAGAAAAATAGAAGAAGTAATTGACAGCGAGATAGAGGACGAACCTGTAGAGTATCAGGGATGGTGGTACTGTTGTATTCCGCTGAAAGAAATTGCAAAGGATAATCTTCCGCTGCCGATTTTTATACACCGGGATGACGTAGAGTATGGATTAAGGACTGGGAAGGGACGTTTCATTTTTATGAACCGGATTTGCATCTGGCATGAATCTTTTGCCGGAAAGATGCCGGGCGTGCTGGATTATTATGATATCCGAAACCTTTGTATTACCAATGCAATACAGTGCCCGGAGTATACCAAGGAAGAGTTTAAGAAGTACCTGACAAAGTGGGTATGGCGCAATATCGCCAAGTATCGGTATAAATATATTGATTACAACATCAAAGCAGTGGAAGATTTCTGTAAAGGGGTGGACTGGCTGCTTCAGGCAGACGGCGGAGCTCTGCATAAGGAACTTTTTGCAATGAATTATAAAGCAAAGCCTATTTCAGAATGGGTTGGTTTTCATGGCGTGACAGAGGAACAGCTAAAATGCCGCGAATGGGGATTCCGAAATCCGAATGCTTTTATGAGGCTGTATCATAAGGCAGTGGCTAACGGAAATTTCTTTCCCGCAAAGAATCACAAAATCGTTGTGACCGATCCATATGGAAACGTTCATCGTCTATATCGGAGAGACAGAACAATTGTGGTAGATAATTACGGAAACGGAGTATATCTTGAGCGTGACAGAAAGCAGTTCTGGGAATGCCGAAGGAAGCTGAAAGCAGCGCTGAAGCTGATTGATGAAAAATATGACGCAGCGGCAAAAAGCTACCGTGACAGATATGGAGAATTGGTAAGCAGAGAGTTCTGGGAGAAATATCTGGGAATATAATTGGAGACGTATATGGAAGTAAAGAATGAGCAGAAAATAGAAGCGCTGGAAGGAAAACATTTTGATATAGGGCTGACTGGAGTTTGGTATGGAGCAAATTACGGAAGCGTTGTGACTTATTATGCCCTTTACAGAATCTTGAAAAGATTAGGTTACTCTGTTCTGATGGTTGATAAGCTTCATATCATGGACAACGATTGGGAAATGGATCCTAAAATCCATTCCAGAGTTTTTGCAACGAAGCACTACGATGCAATTTCACCGTCGCTAAAAGCGCATGAAATGAAATTGCTGAATCAATATTGCGATGCATTTCTTATGGGCTGCGATCAGGTATGGAATTGGGGAATAGCAAAATACTTTGGTCTGAATAATTATTTTGATTATGTGGCGGACGATAAGAAAAAACTGTCATATGCGTCTTCCTTTGGACATGATGAATCTTACACTCCAAAAGATTTAGTATCTACAGTAACAAAGCTGTTTCACAGGTTTGATGCGATTTCTGTCCGGGAAGCGAATGCGGTACAAGTCTTAAAAAATGAATTTGGCATCGAGGGTACGCAGGTAGTGGATCCGGTCTTTTTGCTGGAACGAGAGGAGTACGATGCAATAATTGCTGATAGCAAGGCGCAGGAAAGTGAGAAATATATTCTTTCTTATATTCTTGACCCTACGCCAGAGATACGCAAAGCGCTTCTTTATGTGGCGGAGAAAAAGAACCTGAAACTTATAAATATGCTTGACGGCTATGGCTACGGCAGTTTTAAAAAGAATAAGGAGAAATTAAATCTACCCAATATCGTGGAGAATTTAGATGCTCCGACTTGGCTGTGGTATATTAAGAACGCAGAGTTTGTGATTACAGATTCCTGTCATGGAGCCAGTTTTTCAGTGATTTTTGAGAGACCATTTGTAGCCATTGCAAATAGAGAGCGCGGCGTATCCAGATTTGAATCCTTAGTGGACGTTTTTGATATAAGGGACAGATATATTCATGACGTAAAAAGACTGCAGCGCGAAGCGAAGCTTCTGGAGGACATAGACTATAGCAGAATACGTAAGATTTTTGCTATGGAGAGGAAGCGTTCTCTGGAATGGTTAAAGAATGCGCTTCAGAAGGAAAAGAAACCCGTAAAGACTGTGGAACAAAGTGTTTCGGGGAAGGAATGCTGTGGGTGCGGCGCTTGTTTCAACGCCTGCCCCGCAGATGCAATACAGATGGAGTATGACGAAGATGGAGTCTTATATCCGGTTATCAATGCTGAGAAATGTATTAACTGTGGGAAGTGTATGAAGGTTTGTCCGGCGCTGCATCCTTATGAGAAAAACGAAAAAAAACCGGAATGTTATGCCGCATATGGAGACGACCAGATTCGGGAAGTAAGTTCTTCCGGAGGAATTTTTTCGTTGGCAGCGGAACAGATATTGGCTGAAAACGGTGCCGTATGCGGAGCGGCATTTGACGATAAGTTTGAGCTATCGCAAAAAGTAATTAATGATGAAGCAGATCTGCCGGCATTACAGCGTTCAAAATATATTCAGAGCAATACCAAGAATACTTATCAGGAAATAAAAAAAGTTCTGGAGGAAGGAAGACCGGCATTGTATGTGGGCTGCCCGTGTCAGATTGCGGGGCTGAGAGGTTTTCTGGGAAAAGAATATGACAGGTTATTTACCATAGACCTGATGTGCCACGGCGGTCCGTCCCCCATCGCCTTTCAGAAGTATTTAGAAGAAGTGCATGGAAAGAAACCGGTTCGTTATGTGGGATTTCGGGATAAGGATCATTTTAAGTGGGATATTAACTCTACAGGTATGACTGTGAAATATCAGGACGGAAGTTGTTACCGGAAAATGAAATTAGACGATTTGTATTACAGGGCGTTTACGTCGGGGCTCATGACGCGCCCGCACTGTCCGTCCTGTAATTATGCGAAGCTGCCAAGATTGGGAGACATTACGCTGGGAGATTTCTGGGGAGTCGCCAAATATAATCCGAAACTGACTGATGGCAAAGGTACTTCAATTGTATCGGTGAATAGTGAGAAAGGAACAGAACTGCTTAATAAAATAAAAGATAAGCTTCTGTTGCTGGAAAAAATAGAGCTCAATCATATATTGACGCATGGACAGCCTTTTGCAAAGCCATGTTCCAATAATCCCAAAAGATATCGGTTTCTGCGCATGTTGAAGGATTGCTCCTTTGAAAAGAGTCTGGAATGCTGTATTACAAATAAATTTGATTTTACGATTGTTGGTATGAATGATGATTCTTATGGAGAAATATTAGCATTTTATGCACTGTATTTAACGGTTGCCCGAATGGATTATTCTGTTTTAATGGTAAAAAGACCCAAAGAGCTTTCGAAGGAGATAACACCGTTAAAATACCGTCTGACAAGTTTTGCAGAACGTCATTATCCGCTTGTAAGCAATCATGATCGCTTGGAAAGATTGAAAAAGTTAAGCGATACGAGCCAAGTATACATCGTGGATGACAAGGAAGCATATGCAGGATATTGGAATCCGAAAAAACTGGTGATTGATTACAAGAAAGAAATTGCCGAAGCTGCGTTTGATAAAGTATTTCTGATAGAAAAGAGCGATTATGAGCAATTACTAACTTATGCGGACTGTGATATGCAGGAACCTTATCTGGCATGTGACAGCAGAGATATGTCCAAAGATGTATTAAATCGTATTCAGGAATATGCGAAAAAAGAGTCTTTGAAGTTGATTGAACTTTCAGAAGATATGGTTGTGGAGAATTGGCTGTATTATATTAGAAATGCGCAGGTTGTGGCTGCGGTTCAAAAAGATGTTATAAATTTCGCAGTTATTTTTCAAAAAGTATTTATTATACCTGAGAAAGACGTAAAGAAGGAACTACGGAAATATCTTGTGGATCTGTCGCTGTCGGACAGGCTGTGGAAGGAAGCAGCAAGCCTGCAGGAAACAGTGAAGCGTGTGAAAAAGTTGAATTATACAGCAGTTGATGCTATAATAAAGCCGAATTGTGCCAATGTGTATGAGAGATTAAAAAAACGATTGAAGAAACAATTAAAGAAACAACATAAACATATAAGAAGAGAAAATCGTCTGGTGAAGTACTGTACACAAAAAGGCATTTCAATTGCAAAAAGAGTAATGCCGGATGGTATGAAGAAGAAAGTAAAGAAAATTCTTGATAAGAGGTGAAGCAAAATGAAGTATGATTATTTGATCGTTGGGGCAGGTTTGTATGGGGCGGTATTTGCCTATGAAGCAAAAAAGGCAGGCAAAACCTGTCTTGTCATTGACAAGAGGGCTCATATAGCAGGGAATATCTATTGTGAAAATATAGAAGATATCAATGTGCATAAATATGGAGCCCATATTTTCCATACGAGCAATAAGGAAGTATGGGATTACATCAATCAGTTTGCGGAATTTAACCATTATATCAATTCGCCGGTGGCAGTATACAAAGACGAATTGTACAACCTTCCGTTTAATATGAACACATTTAGCAAGCTGTGGAATATCCGTACCCCGGAAGAAGCAAAGGAGATCATAGATAAGCAGCGGGCCGAGTACGGCGTGGAAGATCCGAAGAATCTGGAAGAGCAGGCATTGTCCTTGGCAGGTAAGGATGTATACGAAAAACTGATCAAAGAATACACTGAAAAACAATGGGGAAGGCCGTGCAGGGAGCTTCCGGCTTTTATTATTAAGAGACTGCCGTTTCGTTTTATCTATGACAACAATTATTTCAATGACAGATATCAGGGGATTCCTGTGGGCGGCTACACCAAAATTGTGGAAAAGATGCTGGAAGGCATTGACGTAAAGCTGAACACAGATTATTTTGAGTTCATCAAGGAAAATCCGGATATTGCAGACAAAACGCTCTTCACCGGTATGATCGATGAATTCTATGGATATAAGTTAGGAACGTTACAGTACCGTACCGTCCGTTTTGAAACAGAAGTACTTGATTGCGAAAACTATCAGGGAAATGCTGTGGTAAATTATACATCACATGAGGTTCCATTTACCCGAATCATCGAGCATAAGCATTTCGAATTTGGCAAACAGCCCAAAACCGTTATTTCCAGAGAATATTCTTCCGAATGGAAGCCGGGCATTGAGCCGTATTACCCGATTAACAATGATGAAAATAACGAGTTATTTGCAAAATACCGCGAGCTGGCAGATAAGGAAGAAAAGGTAATCTTCGGCGGCCGCTTGGGAAATTACAAGTATTATGATATGGACAAGGTAATTGAGGCAGCGTTGGAGATGGTGAAGACGGAGCTGTAGGAGGAACTGCCCATGGGAAGCTATTTGAATCCCGGCAATGCAAAATTCATACAATCCGTGAACTCAGAAATATATGTAGATAAAACGGAACTTATAAAATACACAAACCGCGTCTGTAACACTATGCAGAGATATGTCTGTGTCAGCAGGCCCAGACGTTTCGGAAAATCGGTAACAGCAGATATGTTAGCGGCATATTATAGCAAAGGCTGTGATTCGTAGAAATTATTTGAAGGATTTAAAATAGCAGAGGATGTGGATTTTACAGTTCATTTGAATCAGTATGATACGATTTTTTTGAACATGCAGGAGTTTTTAAGCCGCAGCAAATCCATAGATGATATGCTGGTTCTTCTGAAAAAAGCAGTATTATGGGAGCTGAAAAGAGAATATTCTGATATCCAATATTTTGACGACACAGATCTGGCACGGACGATTCAGGATATTTACCAGAATGTCCAGAGCACTTTTGTAATTATTATTGACGAGTGGGACTGCATTTTCCGGGAATATAAGCAGGATAAGGAAACACAGGAACGATATCTGGATTTCCTTAGGGACTTGCTGAAGGACAAGGAGTATATAGAATTAGTATATATGACAGGAATTCTTCCAATCAAGAAGTATGGGACGCACTCTGCGCTGAATATGTTCGATGAGTTTTCAATGATAAATGCGGGACCGTTGGCTCCTTATGTCGGTTTTACGGAATCAGAGGTTGCACAATTGTGCCAAAGATTTGACATGGATATGGAAGAGGTTAAGAGTTGGTATGACGGGTATACATTTGAAGAGGAACCTGCCGTATATAGTCCTCGGTCTGTGGTCAGTTGTATGCGGTTTGGGAAAATAGGAACCTATTGGAACCAGACAGAGACTTTTGAAGCATTACGGATTTATATAGATATGAATTTTGAAGGCCTAAAAGATGATGTGCTCAGCATGATGGCCGGGGAAAGAGTAGCGTTGAATGTAGGAAGTTTTACAAATGATATGACAACCTTCCAGACAGAAGACGATGTGCTGACGCTTTTGGTACATTTGGGGTATGACTCTGCATGCCAGAGTGTTTTTATACCCAATCATGAAATCCGGCAGGAGTATGTGAATGCTGTGTCTGTGTCTGATTGGGGCGAGATTTCAAAGGCGTTAAAGAATTCGGCAGATACGTCAAACGCAATCCGGAAAAGAAGGCCGCAGCAGGTTGCGGAGGGAATCAATCAGGCTCACTTTGAGATGTCCCATATTCAATATAATGATGAGAATGCATTGAGCTATACGATTTCGCTTGCATTGTATGCAGCAAGAAATTATTATACCATTTATCGGGAATTTCCAAGTGGTAAGGGATTTGCCGACATGGTATTCCTGCCGCGAAAACGATTTCCTGAGAAACCGGCGTTGAGCGTGGAATTGAAATGGGATAAAAGCGCTATATTCTGTCTTATTGATGCTGATATTATCTTATATGCTGACCACGCATACAAGAACGAAGGTTCTTTGGATTGCATTTGCATTGACGGTCATAGCCTACCGTATCGTATATCGGAAATGGCTCGTTTCGATCCTGCCGACGGTGATAACGGCAGTGATTGGATATTGGGGGGCAGGGAAGTTCAATAATATGGTAAAAACCGTCATTTGGAATTGGCAGGAAGGGCAATATTTAAGAAATACAAGTATAGATCTGGGGATATCGCTTTCTGATCTGGGAGACCCGGTTTTTTGGCAGGGGATTTTTTCGGTGATCTTTGGGCAGATAAATACGGTAATTGTATTTACCGGCGGAATCGCTGTTATTTTTATCGTGGCGTTGGCTTTTTTGTATAAGGATGTTCTTCAGGAACGTTTCGCGGGGAAGGAGACCGTAGAAGATGAGGGAGACTTTTCACAGGCAAGGCCATATATTGCGGCCAATTCGTTCTTTTTCATTTTGTGTGCAGGAGCAGTGATTGCCGCGCAAAGCCTCACATGGCTTGCCGGATTGGCGGACGCCCTGAAGGAATCTACGTATGCCACCAATGCATATGACTATAAAGCAATTACTTATGTCAGGTATATGGGACCGTTTCTGGGACCGGTTTGCCTGTGCGGTTTATCTGCGCTGTATCATAAGAAAGAGGAAGCACGCAAGTATTTGACGCCTTCGCTTGTGGCCGTAGGTATATTCCAGATCGTATGGATCGGCTTTATTCTGCCGCATGTATATAAAAGCCGCGCGGCTTCCGAGGTATTTACAGCATTTGGATGGTATGATATTGTAAATAGTACAAGAAGTATGGGACTTTCCGTCTATCTGATGGGCAGTGTCGCATTAGCAGTTGTTTTTGGGGTATGCTGTATATTTTATAGAAAGAGAAATGTATTAGCTCCGATGATAAAATACTATTGAAGAAAGGATATCATGTGGCGCAGTTAGATGAGAATGAATATATTTATGTGAATTCTCCCGAGTATAAAGAAATGTTTGAATCACTTGGGATAGAATTTAGCGAAGATTAAAATTACGGAAAGACCGGACAAATGAAACTGATTATTCAGGTACCATGCTATAACGAAGCGGAGACTTTGGAAATCGCATTGAACGATTTGCCAAAACAAATCAATGGAATAGAATATTTGAACATTAACGGCGGAAGCAAGGACAATACGGTTGAAGTGGCACGGAAATGGGGCGTGCATTATGTCGTGAATTTCAAAAAGAACAGAGGGCTTGCGAAAGGTTTTATGGCAGGCTTAGATGCCTGCCTTAGGAACGGGGCGGATATCATTGTAAATACGGACGCGGATAACCAATATGTAGCGGACGATATCGAAAAGCTTATCCGGTCGATTATCAACGGGGAAGCGGATATCGTAATCGGAGAGCGTCCTATCGATCAGACGGAACATTTTTCGCCGTTAAAGAAAAGGCTGCAGCATTTCGGAAGCTGGGTGGTGATAAAAGCCTCAAAGTCTGAGATACCGGATGCGCCAAGCGGTTTCCGCACCTATAGCAGAGAGGCGGCAATGCGCTTGAATGTGACAAATGAATATACGTATACGCTAGAGACGATTGTGCAGGCGGGACGGGAAAAGATTCCAATGATATCCGTGCCGATCCGTACCAATAGCGAGCTGCGTCCGTCCCAGCTGTTTAACAGTATGATGGGCTATGTGAAGAAATCCATGCTCACGATTTGGGACTGTATTGCAGATGGTATCTGCATACATCATATCGTGGGTGCTTGGCTTTGTAGTACCCGGTGCGCCGGGCGGCATTGGCGTACGTGAGTTTGTGCTGACCTTGCTTTTGGGAAAGACCGTTGGCGCGGAATTGATTCTGACATTGTCAATCATGCACCGGCTGACTACGATTATCGGAGACTTTATGGCATATCTGATACTCCTGTTGATAAAGGAAAAATAGATGGAACTAATAGTATGGAAGGAGAATAAGAGATGAAGATAGCTGTTGCAGGAACAGGGTACGTAGGATTGTCAAATGCAGTTCTTTTGTCCCAGAAGAATGAAGTGTATGCGGTAGACATTATTCCGGAAAAAGTGGATATGATAAATAATGGAAAATCCCCCATTGTGGATGCGGAAATTGAAGAATATTTAGCAAAGAAGGAGTTAAATCTCCGGGCAACCCTTGATGCGAAAGAGGCATATTCGGATGCGGATTTTATCATTATTTCTACGCCGACCAATTACGATCCGAAAATGAATTATTTCGACACTTCTTCGGTAGAGGCAGTCATAGAGCTAGTTCTGGATATTAACCCGGATGCAATCATGGTAATTAAATCGACAGTGCCTGTTGGTTATACCAAATCCGTCAGAAAGAAGTATCAGACGGAAAATATTCTTTTTTCACCGGAATTTTTGAGGGAGGGAAGGGCATTATATGACAATTTGTACCCATCCCGTATTATTGTCGGGGCTCCGCAGGAGGACGAACGCCTGAAAGCGAAGGCAAGGGAATTTGCGGGGCTTCTGGCAGCAGGAGCCATTAAGGAAGAGATCCCGATGTTGTTTACTGATTTGACGGAGGCTGAAGCAATCAAGCTGTTTGCGAATACGTATCTGGCTTTGCGTGTTTCTTATTTTAATGAATTGGATTCTTATGCGGAAGTTAGGGGATTGAATACCAAACAGATCATTGAGGGAATCGGCCTGGATCCGAGAATCGGGAACCATTATAATAATCCATCCTTTGGTTACGGCGGGTATTGTCTGCCGAAGGATACCAAGCAGCTTCTGGCAAATTATGAAGACGTACCCAATAATATTATCGGTGCGATCGTAGATGCAAACAGAACGCGTAAGGATTTTATTGCAGAGCGTATTTTGGATAAGAATCCGAAAGTGGTCGGAATTTACCGTTTGACAATGAAAGCACAATCTGATAACTTCCGCCAGTCCTCTATTCAGGGCGTCATGAAGCGTATTAAAGCGAAAGGCGTGAAAGTTGTAGTATATGAACCGACCTTGAAGGATAAGGAATTTTTTGGCTCAGAGGTAATACGCGACGTAGAAGAATTTAAACAGATGTCGGATGTAATCGTGGCGAACCGCTATAACCGTGAAATTGATGATGTGTTAGAAAAGGTGTATACAAGAGATTTATATTTTAGGGATTAGACCAGAGAAGATATAAAAACTTATTGAAGGTGAAAATAACATGAAAATCCGAAACATATTTTATAAACTTCCTTTTATACGCGGTATTTTAAACAGGATGGATCAAAGCGAAAGAGAAATACAGGAATTAAGGAGCGCTTTGAGGAAATTGGACAAGCAATATGCCGACGCACAAAAAGAAGCTGATAGGCTGAAGGATGAACTGGATAAATGCAAAGGAGAAAATGCAAAATGCAATGCATGGAATGCAGAATTGCGGGACTTGCTCTGGGAGCATAAGAAGGGACAGGACAGTAAGAATGAGGATATTTACGGCAGATTAAATTCTGCTGTTAATACCAAACAATTAGAGTCAAAGCTAAACTGGCGGGATGCACAGTTGAGAAAGCTTATCAATTACCGCTTCTTCCAGGGATTGAACAAGGAGGACTATCCAAGGGTCTTGCGTGAGTGGTATTATGAATATTTTGGAAAAGATCTGCATTTGGAGCATCCTTTGACTTATAATGAAAAGATGCAGTGGATCAAGTTGTTTGATAACTCTGAGTTGAAGACTCGTCTGGCTGATAAATATGCTGTGCGTGAGTGGGTGGAAGAAAAAATCGGAAGAGAGTATTTAATTCCTTTATTGGGAGTCTGGGATAGCTTTGATGAAATAGATTTTGACAAACTGCCGCAGAGATTTGTTCTCAAAGCAAATCATGGATGCGGGTATAATTACATTGTACCGAATAAAGAAGAGATGGATCATGAGGAGGCCAGAAAGAAATTCACGGAATGGATGGCGGAGAATTTTGCGTATAATAGCCTTGAATTGCAATATATGGATATTCCGCATAAAATTATTGCGGAAGAATATGTGGAAAATGGAGACAATGAATTAAATGATTATAAGATATTTTGCTTTAACGGAAAAGCCAAGTATATTATGTTTTTGGCGGAGAGACAGATTCATTTGAAAATGGCTTTTTATGATTTGGATTGGAATCTTCTTCCGTTTACCTACAGCTATCCGCAATATACAGAAAAAGTTCCGCGTCCTAAGAAGCTGGATGAAATGATTCAAGTGGCTGAAAGGCTGGCGGAGGGCTTCAATCAAGTTAGGGTAGATTTGTATTATCTCAATGATGATACGATAAAGTTTGGAGAAATGACTATGACTAGCGCGTCGGGAAGATGTAAATGGGATCCGCCGGAATATGATGAAATTTTAGGAGAACTTATAGAACTTCCTATAAAATAAAGGATAGAGGATAGATGGATTTATGGGGCAATGCGAAAGAGTATCAATCATAATACCGATTTATAATGTGGAGCAATATATTGAAGAATGCCTGTTGTCAGCTATGCGGCAGACATTAAAAGAAATAGAAATAATTTGTGTGAATGACGGCTCAACGGATGATTCTATGGGCATTGTGAGAAAATATGCAAGAGAGGATCCGCGTATCCGCATTGTTGAGAAAGAAAACGGCGGACTTTCTTCTGCGCGTAATGCGGGAATGGATGCTGCAAAAGGGGAATACATCCTCTTTTTGGATAGTGACGACTGGATATTGCCGGAGACGCTGGAAGAAATATATGATTCGGCAGTTAAGAATGATTTAGACAATGTTTATTTTAATGCAGCGGTTTTTTTCGACAGTGAGGAAATAAAAGAGACAGAATCGGGATATTCCAATTATTATAAAAGAAAAGGCGTATATGAAGGCGTGTATACCGGGGCGGAGTTTGGTGAGAAAATCATGCGAAATGGTGATTTTCGGCCGTCGGCCTGCCTGCAGATGCCGAAAAGGGAAATGCTTAAGAAGTATGGCCTTCGTTTTTATGAAGGGATCATTCATGAAGATAATCTGTTTACCATCCAGAGTATGATACTGGAAGGAAAGGTAATGTATATTGATAAATGCTATTATCAGCGGCGTATGCGTCCTGATTCAATCGTAACGACCCAGAAAGGCGTGAGGAATGCAATCGGATATTTTACCTGTATGCAGGAAACTGGCAGGTTTATCCGGGATAAGGAATTAAGGGAAGAATATTATTTTGAAATAGAAAACTATCTTGTCTGGTTAAAGAAAAATGCAATTGATTATATTTCAGGATTAAGCAGACAGCAGGTGATAGAAGGCCTTACAGGGTATTCAAATGAGTTTAAGTTACATTTTATGCTTCATATTTACAGAGAAGCGGAACATAGGAGAAGAGAGAGAGAATTGCTGCAGAGCGTAGAAGATTACAGGAATTGTAATTCTTACCGTATTGGACGCATAATGACGGCGATTCCCCGTAAAATGAAAAACGTTGTGAATAAATATAGGACATAATGCATACAGAGGAAGGTAAAATTTATGGAAGATAATGTCAAAGTATCAGTTATAGTGCCAATCTATAATGTAGAAAAATATATCCGGGAATGCGTGGAATCCGTTCTAAAGCAGACTTTGAAAGAGATAGAGGTCATTTGCGTGAACGACGGAACGCCGGACGGTTCGATGTCAATTGTGGAAGAGCTGTCGAAAGCGGATGAGAGGATCGTCATTGTAAATAAGGAGAACGGGGGGCTGTCTTCTGCGCGCAATGCAGGGCTTCAACATGCAAAAGGAGAGTTTATACATTTCTTAGATAGTGACGATTACCTGATACCGGAAGCATTAGAGGAATTGTATGGTTATGTCAAGGAAAAACGTCTGGATAATATTTATTTTGATGCGCATTCCTTTTTTGAAACAGAAGAGATTCATCAAGCCCAGAAGAGTTATGAAACATATTATCAGAGGAATGCATCTTATGATTCCGTATACTCGGGGACAGAAATATTTGTCGAGATGAGAAAAAATAAGGATTTTAAGCCTTCCGCATGTTTACAAATGCCAAAAAGAAGTTTATTATTAGAAAATCAGATATCATTTTATGAAGGGATCTTACACGAAGATAATTTATTTTCTCTTCAGGTGGTATCTGTAGAAAAGCGCGTAATGCATGTGAAGAAGGATTACTATATGCGTCGTGTGCATGAGAATTCCATTATGACGACTGGAAAAGGAATTCGAAATGCGTATGGCTATTTTGTGTGTAATCAGGAAATCCTCCGTTTCATGGAAAATAAGGTGATGAGTGATGAGTTTATGGAATTTATGGAGGAATATCTTATCAATCTGCATTACAGTGCAATCCATTCATTGGCTCATATAACGAAGAAAGAGATTCTGGAAGAATTGGCAGAAATACCTGCCAATCAAAAAATAGGTTTCGGGCTTTGGGTATATGGCGAAATGGTAAGGCAGAATGGCATCAGGAGCGCAGCCCAAGCGGAGAACCGCAAATTGCGGAATGAAATAGGCGCTTTGCGGGCGGAAGTAGAGGATTATAAGACAAGTGAATCTTACCGTGTCGGCAAAATTATAACATATATCCCAAGAAGAATATATGGAATAGCCCGCTTATTAAAGGAAAAGGGGATACATTATGCATGGTATCGTTTTGGGCTGAAGCTGACAAGAAACAGGGTCAGGGTAAGCGTGATCATACCGGTATATAATGCAAGCAAATATTTGAGGATTTGTCTGGATACGATTTTGAATCAGACCTTATCTCAGATAGAGGTGATCTGTGTGAATGACGGTTCTACAGACGAAAGCTTACAGATATTGGAAGAATATCAAAAACGCGATAAAAGAGTGGTAATTATAAATCAGGAAAACAGTGGCGCGGGAGCCGCAAGGAACAATGGAATTGCCCATGCAAAAGGAGAATATTTATTGTTCCTTGATGCAGATGATACATTCTTTCCGGAACTATGCAATCTTATCTATTACCAAAGTAAACGAAACAAGGCGCAGGTCTGCCTGTTTCCGGCGGAACGCCATGATATGCAGACGGGAAAATTTGAGCCTATGGGCTGGGTGTTCCGGGAAAATGAGATTCCGGACGGAGTATTTTCCGCCGGCGATATCAAAGATAAGATTTATCAGGTGACTACGGGCTGCCCGTGGTCAAAGCTGTTTAGCCACAAGTTTGTTCTGGAAAATAACCTGCAGTTCCAGAGCCTCAAAAATGCCAATGACGTACTGTTTGTAAGGACTGCTTGCGCACTGGCGGACAGAATCACGTCGGTAAAAGGACAGCCGTTGGTTACTTATCGCTATAATGACGGCGATAACACGCAGTCGCAGAAGAAGAAGGCGCCGATAGAATTTTATAAAGCCTTCAAAGCATTGAAGGAACAGTTAAAAGCCAGAGGCAGGTTTGAGCTGGTAGAACAAAGTTATGTGAATATGGTTGTGACGGAGAGCTTGTTTAATCTGAGGACGGCGGGAACAGAAGAAGCGAGGCAGGTCGTGAAAAAGACATTGCTGGAGGAGGCGTTTCCCTTTTTTGAACTGGAGAAATTTGAAATAGAATACTTTTATAATCCAGATAACTATAAAGAATATTGTAAGTTATTAGAGGAAAATGTTATAGAAAAAAGTTCCGAAGGAGATACATTGAATGGATAAAATTGCGGTTTTAATACCATGCTATAATGAAAGTAAAACAATTGAAAAAGTTGTAAGTGACTTTAAGGCAGTGCTGCCAGAGGCTGTCATATATGTATATGATAATAACTCTATAGATGGAACAGACAAAATCGCTAGAAGTGCGGGCGCAGTTGTTCGTTATGAGTATCAACAAGGCAAAGGAAATGTAATTCGCCGCATGTTTCGGGATATTGATGCAAAATGTTATATAATGGTAGATGGGGACGATACTTATCCGGCTGAATATGCAAAAGAAATGGTTGATAAGGTTTTGAAAAGAAGTGTTGACATGGTGGTTGGTGATAGATTATCTTCAACATATTTTAATGAGAATAAACGGCCATTTCATAATTTGGGGAACAGTTTGGTTCGGTTTAGTATTAATCGATTATTTAAAAGTGATATTAAAGATATCATGACGGGGTATCGTGCTTTTAGTTATCAGTTTGTAAAAACATTTCCGGTCTTGTCAAAGGGGTTTGAAATCGAAACAGAAATGAGTATTCATGCTATTGATAAGAATATGTTCGTTGAGAACACCATTATTGATTACAGGGATCGGCCGGAAGGCAGCGAGTCAAAATTGAATACGTATTCGGATGGATTTAAAGTAATTAGAACTATTGTGAGGTTATATAGAAATTACAAACCGCTACAGTTCTTTTCACTATTGGCAATGATTTTATTTTTACTAAGTGCAGTTTTCTTTATTCCTGTATTAATCGAATATATTATGACGGGATTTGTTGAAAAGTTTCCGACTTTAATCGTCAGTGGATTTACTGTGATGGCGGCAATCCAATCTTTTTTTGCAGGATTAATATTAGATACAATTAACCAAAAAAACCGTCAGGATTTTGAATTGTCTTTGCAGGATAAATCTAATGATTTAAAAGAATAAATGGTGAGGCGTATGAAATGAAGTGGATAAAAAGGCAGTTTGAAGATAAATGGGATTTACTTGGATGGATAATTGTTACGCTTGCTTTTGCAAGTAATGTTATTATTATATTTAAAGGAACATGGGCGTTTTTTCATTCAGATGATGCAACAGCGATTATGTTTGCAAGAGAGCAATGGGCACAGAAAAAAATTTATCCAGATGGCTGGCATTATGGAACCAATATTTGGAATATTGGGTTAAATACAATCATTCTCCCCTTTTTTAAATTATGTGAGCATTGGCTGGATGCAAGGGCATGCGCAGTTGTTGCACAGACGATTGTGATGATGATATTTGTTGTATTTTATAAGAAGCTGCAGGTTATTGGAAAGCGAAGCTGGCTGGTTGTGCTGGCAATGCTACTTCCTATATCGGAAGTTATATCAGAACACTGGTATTTTCAGGCTACCTATATGACGATTGTACTGTTTCTGATGGGAATGATATTATTTTCAATACTTAGTTTGAATGAAAAGACATGGATTAAAATTCTGAGTTTTATTGCACTGATTATAATATTGGTTTGTTCTATTAGCACTGGCTATTCAATGATTTTAGTATTTGTATGTCCAATGCTTGCGACAATCTTTCTATATGCTATTCAGATCTACCATGTGAATCAGGAAAAGAAACAATTAATAAAGTATTGCCAGCTAATGGGAGTAATAATTATTGCTACCGTGATTGGAATGCTTTATAACATTTTTCTTTCAAAAAGGTTGGGCATACATACTTCTTCGGTGGGTGGATACTATTTTATAACCTTTGATAAAATAGGAGAATCTGTGATTCAATTAGTAAATGCATTTATGCGTTTGTTTGGTGCGGCAGATAAAAACACGTCATTGCTGAGCCTGGGGGGGATTAATAAAGTATTGGCATTTGTATATTTTGTATTTTTGATGATTTTCCTGCCAATTTGCTTGATCAGAAAATATAAGTATTTAAAAAGTTCAGGACAGAAGATATTTGTTCTATTTTCCATAATATCCTCTATTGCCAATATTTATTTATTCATAGTTGCAGGAATGGCAAGACCAAGATATCTTATCTGGTGCTATTTTTATGCCATTATTTGGATGGGAATCTGGATTGATAATTATGAGGTAATGAAGTTTGAATATGGGAAAGAGCTGAAACAAGGTCTTATTGCATTTTATACGTTCTTGACATTGGGAGTATATTCATATTATCTTACTTATGATTATTATAATAATCCCGATGTTTTGGGGATAAATAATACTTATTTAGATTATAAGTTGGATTATGATTTGCTTCAATATATGGAAGATAAGGGATACACCTTTGGTTATGCATATTATTGGGCAAGCTATAGCTATACGGCTGCATCGGATGGACGAGTTCAGATTGGAGCGATTGATTATGACTGGTCCAGACCGTATTACTGGCTGAATTCAGAGAAATGGTATCAGCCGGGAGTGCATACAGGGGAATGTTTTGTTCTGGTATTGAATAGGCAGTTAGAAGATCTGCCGGAAGAATATACAGCATTAGCAAAGGCAAAAGATGAGTACAATGACCATACGATATTTATATATGATAGTGTAGAAACTGTTTGGAGTATCTGGCAGAATTAGATTGACAGAGGGTGAAAGCTTGTGTTAAAAAGCAAAGAAAAGTTTGAAAAGCTGGTAAAGCAGATATTTCGTTTTGGACTTGTTGGCGGAACGGCATTTTTGATTGATTATGGCATTTTATTTTGCTTGACGGAATTTGCGGGAGTGAATTATTTACTATCAGGAACAATTTCATTTTCCGTGTCGGTTGTGTTCAATTACTTATCAAGTAGATTTTGGGTATTTGAGGTAAAGGAGAATGCGAATAAAGTATGGGAATTTATGATTTTTCTGATTCTAAGTGTTATCGGGCTTGGAATTAACCAGATCATAATGTATATCGGTGTGGATAAGTTTGGCATCTATTATATGCTGACAAAAATTATAGCGACATTTATTGTAATGGTCTATAATTTCGTGACGCGGAAAATGTTTATGGAATAGTATTGTAATTTTTCAATAAGAGGCAGAGAAGCGGGAGGTCATTATGGCAGGCATAAGAAATAGGCAAAAGATAGATTTGGGGATAGTATTGGTTATAAACCTTATTTTTTTATTCTTTTGTTTGTTTTTTTGCAACATATTTTATGAAACAAATGACGATAATGCGATGGCACTTTTTGTGGAAGGCGCATATGGTGGACGTGCCAGTCATCTGGTTTTTGAAAACATGATATGGGGTAAGATTTTGAGTATCCTGACCGGCTTGGTTCCTAGTATAAAGTGGTATACTGTGGGACAATATTTTATGATTTTTTGCGCATTTGTTTCTTTGTCATATATAATGTTACGTTTGCAGGGAAGAAAAATCGGACTTGTCAGCAGCGTGTTTTTGTTGAGCGTTTTTGGATATAATACATATATTATATTTCAATGGACGAGGACAGCCGCAATTACTACAATTGGAGGAATGATTTTACTATTTTATGCAATAGAGTATGCCGGACAAAAATATGAGAGAAGGATTGCTTTGACAGTTGGGGCATGTCTTTGTATCTTTGGAAGCCTGATTCGTTTTCAGTTTTTTGCCATTTGTGTTGTTCTGGCAGTGGGAACAGGGTTATTAAGATTTGTGGATATGTTGAAAAAGAAACCTGAGGGATGGAAACGAAAAATAGGAATGTACTTTGCGGTATTTGGGACTGTGGGCGTGTTGAGTATTGGAATCTGGGGAGCGGACCGCGCTTATTATATGAAAAATGAGGCTTGGAACTATTATCTGGAATATAACGAATTACGAAGTCAATTATGGGATTTGGGTTTTCCAAATTATGAGGAAAATCAGGAATTATATGAGAGCCTTGGAATTAGTGAAAACGATATGAAATACTATCATAACTGGAACATGGATACGGAGCTGATGCCAATAGAATCAATGCGTAAATTGGTTTTGGTAAAGGAACAAAAAGCTTTTACGGCTGAGACAGTGAAAAATTATTTTAAGGAATATCCGATAAGGTTTTTTTCAATGTCCCTCTTTTCGTTTTTTATCATTGTTTCATCAATTGCCACAGCGCTTAATAGAAAGAATTTGCGCATTGTTTGCTATGAGGCTGTGGCAATCATGTTGTTTGAGCTATATTTCTTTTTTGTTAACCGTTATGGCCTGCCGCGGATTGAAGCCGGTATGTGGATGGCGGCAATTGCGTCTGTACTTTATAGCATGTCAGAGGATGTTGGGAAGATAGTATTAAGAAGCGGAAAGTGGGTGGTTGTGTTGAGCGGCATTGTTTTAGCGATGAATATGACGACGTTTCGTGAAAATATGGCATTGGAAGAGGTGTCGACTGCCTCTTCAAGAAAATTCTTTGATCTCATATCACAAGATGCGGAAAAATTATATTGTTTTTCCATGCATTCAGAACCTTACAAGTTGGAATCTTCCTATGATTTCTGGGAGCCTGCCCGGCTGGGAGATGCTGCAAATGTGTATTATATGGGTGGTTGGGAATTCAATGTACCAATTATGGATAATATGCTAGAACGGTATGATGTGGATAATATTTATAGAGATAGTGTGAATAACAATAATGTATTATTTGTTGCAAATTCAGATGCTGGTCTGATTCAGGATTATATAAAGGAAAATTATGATGAAAGCGCCGAGCTGATATTTATAAAAGATATTGATGGTGCGAAAATCTGGCGGGTGCGCAATAAGGATGTGGAACTAAACGGAAAGATGAATACGGATTTGAAAGATATTCAGTCTGACATTAAAATAGAAGTTATGGATGGCATTCTAAACATATCAGGATATGTCTATAAGAAAGATTCTAATTCTTTTATGCAATGCGCCTATTTGAAGCTTGAAGATACCTTGAGCGGCGAAATTGCATATATGGATTTGGCAATGTCAAATTTAGAAGGCAAAGAGGATATCCGGAACGGCAAGTATTCTTCTATAAGTGGCAGCGCAGTGATTGCCGCAGATAGAGAATATAATGTAAGCGTTATACTGTGGGCGGATGAAGAACTTTATGAAGTTGCTGAATAAGAAATGGTAGAATTGAGGATAGATCTTGTTTTTTATA
This sequence comes from uncultured Lachnospiraceae bacterium, assembly GCA_910578885.1. Lineage (GTDB taxonomy): Bacteria > Bacillota > Clostridia > Lachnospirales > Lachnospiraceae > Roseburia_C. The sequence continues at coordinate 12,738 of CAJTSH010000009.1, read as the reverse complement.
TTCTGTCGTGGTTTTCATGTTGTCGGTTGAAAGGGAAAAATAATGAAAAAAACATTTAGATTATTTTTGATTTTATTTCTGGGGATTTTGGGGGGAACACTGTCTTTATTAATTGTGAATGCTTTGCCAAATGAAAAAATGCAAATGCATATCTCAGAGTCAGTTTCCGTGATGGAAGCGGAGGGAGATTACCCAATGCCCATTACTGGCTACATATCAAGCCGGTTAGATAATTTTACGGATTCTATTATGCTTGTAAGCGCTACAAATAAGGCAGATACGGGTTTGATTGATAGAACGATAAACATGTATAGAGTTTGTTACAATAATAAAAGGCCTTCAGAGGAATTAGTTGCCTATGGGAAAGGTGATACGAACTATTCGGTCGTAAGCTATTCGCGTTACTGGCATGGTTATCAATTGTTTTTGAAGCCGCTTTTATTGTTCTGTAACTATCAGGAAATCCGTTATATCAATATGTACATTCAAATCCTGATGATTGCTTTTGTCATAGCGGTTATATGGAAAAAAAATATGAAATTATATGTTGTTCCCTATTTGGTCATGATTTGCAGCTTGATGCCGGTAAGCGTTGCGCTTTCACTGCAATTTTCTGCAATATTTTATTTGATGAACATTGCAATAATTGTCCTGCTGATTTGGTTTGATGCGATAGAGGCGGGTGGAAATACATCGGTATTCTTTTTAAGCGTTGGAATGGCGACTAGTTTTTTTGATTTGCTTACGTATCCGTTGGCTGCATTTGGTATACCGCTTATCGTATATTTTATGTTAAAGAAAAAGACGACATTGTTGGATGATGCTTTAAAGATTATACAATATGGGTTTATCTGGGTGATAGGATATGGCGGAATGTGGGCCGGGAAATGGATTGTTGGTAGTCTTTTGTTACGGAAAAATATTATTAATGACGCAGTCATGGCAATCCTTAATAGAACATCTTCAGAAGATTTCACCAGAAAAGATGTTATTCTGACAAATTTGTCGACTATGTTTGAAACGCCTATAAAAGGTATATTTTTGATTGTGGGATTCATTTTAGTGGTTTGTCTTATAATAAAGATGGTGAAACATAGAAAACTATATCTAAAAAGCTTTCATTATTTATTAATTGCAGTTATGCCGTTTGTCTGGTATATGGTGATGGCGAACCATTCTTATGTACATTTTTGGTTTACTTATCGAAATTTATCTGTTTTTATTTTTGCGATATTAATGTGGCTTTGTGAAAATGTTGAAGATTCATTTTCTTTGCAACACAGTAATTTTTGAAAATGGGTTTTAAGTAATGTAATAATAGATAGGGTCATGAGGTGTTGAAAGTGAGATTGTTAAAAAAAGAAAAAGTAAGATATATTATTTATTTACATTTGCTGATGCTTTTTTATTCTATGGGAGCGGTGTGTTCGAAGTGGGCATCTGGTTATGAAGTATTATCCGTTCGCTTTATTGCATTATATGCAATTGTATTGTTGATTCTCGGTGTATATGCCATCTTATGGCAGCAAATATTAAAAAAAATGTCGCTAATTACTGCTTATGCAAATAAAGCAGTGACAGTAATCTGGGGGATGGTATGGGGAATGGTTTTTTTTAAGGAGCAGCTCTGCTTAAATCATGTGATTGGTGCAGTTATTATTATTTTGGGAGTGTGTTTCATAGTATCAGAGGAGGAAAGTTAAGATGGGATATATTATTATTTTTGTTGCATCTGTGTTCATATCTTCTGTTTCTCAAACTATTTTAAAGACAAGCGCAAATGAAAGTCATGAGAATTCGTGGAGTGAATATTTGAATTTTAAGGTGCTAATCGCTTATTTTTTGTTTTTTCTTTCTAGTTTTGTTACTATTTTAGCGTATAGAAAGATACCTTTGTCACTGGGACCGGTTCTAGAGGCCAGTGGTTATGTTTTTGTGTCAATGCTTGGGGTCGTATTTCTAAAAGAAAAAATAGGAAAGAAAAAATTGATTGGTTTGGGTGCAATACTTTTGGGAATCGTTGTCTTTAACCTTTGATGCCATACCATTCAGCTTAGCAGAAGATTGACAGTAAAAAAGGAATAGGGTATGATGGGTATGGATGTATCAGCAGTAAAAAGTGGGACAGTATAAAGGTTTTAATACCAAGAAAGCAGAGGACAAAATAAGATAATGATTAATTTTAATAATCCTCCATATGTGGGAAAAGAAATAGAATATATAAAACAGGCGATTTCCAAGCATAAAATATGCGGTGATGGAGAGTTTACCAAAAGATGCAGCACATGGTTGGAAGAGAGAACAAAAACATCAAAGGCTTTGTTGACAACTTCATGCACGCATGCAACGGAAATGGCGGCAATTTTGATAAATATCCAGCCGGGGGACGAAGTTATTATGCCTTCCTATACTTTTGTATCTACAGCGGATGCTTTTGTATTAAGGGGGGCGAGGGTAGTGTTTGTGGACATCAGACCGGATACTATGAATATAGATGAGAACTTGATAGAGGATGCTATAACGGATAGAACCAGGGCGATTGTACCTGTGCATTATGCAGGAGTATCCTGTGAAATGGATACAATTTTGGATATAGCAGAAAATCATAGCTTACATGTAATAGAAGATGCGGCTCAAGGCATCATGAGTACTTATAAGGGAAAGGCATTAGGAACGTTCGGGGATTATGGCTGTTATAGTTTCCATGAGACGAAAAATTATAGCATGGGTGAGGGCGGCTGTCTGTTAGTTAAAAATCGTGGCAATATAGAAATGGCAGAGATTATCAGGGAAAAAGGCACGAACCGCAGTAAATTTTTCAGAGGTCAGGTTGATAAGTATACATGGGTTGAAGCGGGCTCTTCTTATTTGCCAAGTGATATGAATGCTGCGTATTTATGGGCGCAGTTGGAAATGGCAGATGAAATCAATAAGGACAGGATTGCAAGTTGGAATAGATATTATGAAGGGCTGAGACCGTTAAATGAGAAAGGGTATATAGAACTTCCGGTGATTCCAGAGTATTGTGGACATAATGCGCATATGTTTTGGATTAAAACAAAAGATCTTGAAGAGCGAATGCAATTAATTGACTTCCTAAAAAAGAATGGCGTTTTGGCGGTATTTCATTACATTCCATTGCATTTAGCGGCGGCAGGCAAAAAGTATGGGCGGTTTTCTGGCGAGGATAAGTATACCACAAGAGAGAGTGAGCGGCTGCTTCGTCTGCCTATGTACTACGGATTGCGGGAATATGAGATTAATTATATAATAGAAACGATTACAAATTTTTATCAATAGGGAGAAAATAATGGTGATTGAGGGAAAGAGAGTATCGTTGTCACCAATGGCTGAACGTGATTTGGAGGCTGTCGTACAATGGAGAAATCAAGTAAGGGATAAGTTTATATATAGGGAGTTATTTACCGTGCAGAGTCAGACGAAGTGGTTGCGTGAAGTGGTTCAGAAAGGAAAAGCAGTACAATATATCATCCATGAAAAAACCGGAAATGGAATTGGTTCTGTATTTTTAAAAGATATTGATAAGAAAAATAAAAAAGCAGAGTATGGGATATTTATTGGTGAGAAGGGGGCGCAAGGAAAAGGTTATGGGACTGAAGCGGCAAAATTAATGATTCAATATGGATTTAAAGAACTAGATTTGCACAAAATAATTCTCAGAGTCTTTGCTTTTAACAAAATAGCCATTAAAAGCTATGAAAAGGCCGGATTTATACAAGAAGGATATTTAAAAGATGAAGTTTGTATAGACGATAACTACTATGATATTGTGTTAATGGGCATTATAAGAGGTGAGAATAATGAGTAAGGTTTCATTTGTGATTCCCTGTTATGCTTCGGCGAATACCATTGCATCCGTTATACAAGAACTAGATTGCGCCATGGATAAGCTGGGAAAATACGAATGGGAATATGTAATTGTGAATGACTGTTCTCCTGATCATACTTTTGAGGCGATTAAAGATTTATGTGAGAAGTATCCCAATATGATCGGTATTAATTTGGCGCGTAATTTTGGACAGCATGCGGCTCTGATGGCGGGATTCCATTATGTTTCTGGTGAGATTGTAGTTTGTCTGGATGATGATGGACAGACGCCTGGAAATGAAGTTGATAAACTATTAGGGCAAATAGAATCGGGATATGACGTTGTTTATGCAAAATATGCAAACAAAAGACATTCTGGTTTTCGAAATTGGGGAAGCCGTTTAAACAGCAAAATGACAGAATTTCTTTTAGACAAACCAGATGATTTATTTATTTCAAGTTATTTTGCGGTTCGTGATTTTATTGTGGATGAGATGATAAAGTATGAGAATGCATTTCCATATGTGATAGGTCTTGTTTTGCGTTCGACAAAAAATATTACCAATGTTGACGTGACGCATCGGGACAGGATGGCTGGAGTATCAGGATATTCTGTAAAGAAGCTGATTGCCTTGTGGTTAAATGGTTTTACGGCTTTTTCAGTGAAGCCATTAAGATTGGCCTCTATTATAGGCTGTTTATTTGCGTTGTTTGGCTTTTGCGTAACGCTGGGTCTTTGTGTTAATAAACTGCTGAATTCATCTACGGTTTTGTTAGGGTGGAGTTCGACGATGGCCGTAATGATGATTATTGGCGGTATCATATTAATTGTGTTGGGAATTATCGGCGAATACATTGGCAGGATTTATCTTTGTATAAACAAAGCTCCTCAATATATTATACGTGAAAAAATAGGGGGAAGTAATGGAAAAGAATAATTCCAAAGATTATAATGATAAGTGGTTTTATTTTGGGTTGACTTTAATAGCCTGTATTTTTGGCATTTTTTATGCAGCATATGTTAATTGTTTTGATACACCTCTGCATTCATTAGTTGCAAAAGCAATTTTGTTTCAGGATGTTGAGTATGATATGGAAGGTTTTCCAATTCATGCATATGCATATCCGTTATATCATATTACGCAAAAAATAGTACACCTTATCTTGCAGGTAAACTATGAAACAGCGGCGGCATTCATCCTTCCTATTTCAATCGTTGTTTCAGTTTTGTTATACAGAAAATTAGTGATGATGATTGTAGAGGATACCGTTTATAATAGATACTTTGCAGATATAGTGTCTCTGGGAACTGTTGTGTTTGGCGTCGCACGGTGTTGGTTGAATGATTGGCGTTATTATCAATTCCAGTGCGGACCGAATCCGTTTCATAATCCAACAATTTTATTTGTCAGACCATTTGCAATTGCCAGTTTTATCTTTTTTTTAAAATATGTCAGGACTTATAAACAAGCAGGTTGTTATAAGTATGCAGCGCTATTTAGTGTTGTAACATTGCTTAGTGTAGGCGCAAAACCTAATTATGCAGTTGTATTTTTACCGGCAATGGGAATTTATACATTGCATTATATGATATGCAATAAAGATTTGCATTTTGGTATTATAGCTTTTGCAGCGGTTATGCCGTCATTAATTTTACTAATTATCCAGCAAAGGTTTGTAGCGTCACATACAACGGCATTAGATACGGTAATTCAGTTCGGCGGTTTTTCCGGCTTGGATGCATCACAGGTAATAGCGGCATCGATTGTCACGTTTCCGGTCGTGATTCTTTTGTTTCGAATTAGATTAATGAAAAGCCCCGCTTTTTTTATTTCAATAACTGCGCTTGTTGTAGGATGGCTGCAAATGTATCTGCTTTCTTCTGGAAATGCAGGTGATTTTTCGTGGGGCTACGATCTTGCAGTACAGTTTGGCACGCTTGTTGCGCTTGCGGAAACGCAAAATAGAAAAGAAAGTCATAGAAGCGGCAAAATTATAAGAAATGCGGCATATATACTATTTGCTTATCAGATTGTGAGCGGAATAAAATATCTATGGGAAATATATACGTCTGCTCAATTTTGGATTTAAGAAATTTATGCGAAGCAAAACCGGCTTCACATAATCGGATGGACGGTGCAAATGCGACGCCTTTTATGAGAATCCCAAAATGGGATTCTCATAAGCTATATAGAAAGAGATGAAGAGCATGAAAAAGATAAATTATAAAAACGCTGTGGCAATCATTCTTTTTTCTGCTATACCAATACTGGCTTGTCTTATTATGTGCTTAAGAAATGGTATGCATTTAAATGACATTTATTTAGCGAATTCACAATGGAATGATGAGATTTTTTATTACAAATTAGTTGAAGCTATGGCGGCATATAACGGATCGTTAGGTTATTTTGGCTATAACGAGAGTTATGCGAATATAGGCGGATTTGGTCCGTGGAGTCCGGTATTATTTGTATTTTATATTTTGTATGCAAAATTGTTTGGATGGACAATGAGTTCTCCGATTTATTGCAATATAATGCTTATGACGGTTGCGATGTTTGTATTCGCATATCTCGTTCGTCCAACGAAGAAACAGACATTGTTTGCAGCGCTTTTATATTTAAGCGCTACGGTCTTTACAAGATATGTTTTTTCTGCCATGCCAGAAATTACCATATATTCGTTTTTGATTGTTTTTCTTGGTATTGCGATTAAATTGTATCGTCAGACGAAAAATGATTATAAAAATCGTTATCTTATTGGACTTAATGTGATTGCGTTTTTGCTGGTTCTAATGCGTCCATATTGGATTTTGCTATTTATTGTGCCGGGATATTTCAGGTATAAAAAATGTGGGAAAAGGAAGATGGTTGTAATAGAGCTTATCCTTGCCTTTTCCAGCATGGCAGCATACTGGCTGATTACAAGCAATTTTTGTTCGGCATATTTTAAAAGCATTATTAATATGGATTGGTTGAAGCTGTTATTTTCATCGCCGTTGCAGGGAATATGGAATATCATTTATATATTTTTTTCGTCCATCTGGACGCTTTTGCAAAATATTGGAGAAGGGATTATCTCAGGCTCGCCAACCGGAGGGGTTTATGCAATATATGCAATAACAATTTTTTATTTTCTTTATGCAATTGGACAGATAAAAGAGAACAAAAAAGAGAAACTATATATAGGATATTGCTTGATGTATAGCTGCATCATGTTATTAGCAATTTTTTATCTGTATGATATCAATGTTGGCAGCAGGCATGCGACGGCATTTATACTAATATTTTTAGTGATATTTTCTTTTCGGGAGAAATCTAACAAAAGTTATCTAATTATTTTAACTGCATTTGTATGGATTTTTTGTATTAGGGCAACAGATCTGTATACTTATCAGGTTCCGGTATATACAGAGGAAAAGGCGATTGCATTGTCCAAGGGAACAGAAGAATTGTCAGAGGCGGGAATTGTAGAATTTAATACGGAAAATCCATGGGATAATACCGTTATTTGGCTGGTTAGTGATGAGACATCAATTGATTTTACGTATTTGTATGCAATTCCAAAGGGAATGGGGATTAATTTATGTTTTAAAGATTATGTGTTATATAATTTTTCGCAGTTAAAACCTCGGTATATTTTGGTTAATATTGGAGAAGAGGTAGATCTACGTTGTAAGCAGGAGAAAAAAGATTTAATCACAGAATATGGGAATGTTCATATTTGGAAACTCAGGTAGAATGTAAAAGGAGAATTAAGATGAATGAAAATGTAAAAATGTTAGAATTTCCACAGCGCGGAGATGACAGGGGGCATTTGGTTATTGTTGAAGGAATGAAAGACGTGCCGTTTGAGATTAAGAGAATCTTTTATATCTATGGTTCGGATGCAGAAGTGGTAAGAGGACAGCATGCAAACAGGAGAAGCGAATTTGTTTTGATTAATGTTGCCGGTAAAAGCAAGGTGAGAGTAAGGGACGGAAAGGGCAATGAAGTTGTCTTTAGTTTAAACAGACCACATACGGGTATTTATCTACCTAGGATGATATGGAAGGATATGTATGATTTTAGTGAAGATTCTGTCTTGCTTTGCCTCTCTAGCGAGCATTATGATGGAAATGAGTATATTCGTGATTATGAGGAATATGTAAGAGAAGTTCAAAAAGAAAGTTCGCAAATATAACTATAGACTATGGGATGATTTTAACATAGCAAATTACTTTTGTTTCCTTATAGGAGCACTGTATTGTCTTATTTCTCTGAGAGATGAAAAAATAGAATTATAAATATTCTATACAGTATTCTTTCAGGTGCATTCATACTTGGGGCGTATTATGTAAAACCAGTATACTTAGTAGCGGTAATTGGTTATTTGATTTAGATTATTATGAAAGTCATCAGCTTAGGTTTGTGGAACCAATTGGACAGAAAATTTTACAAGAAGAAGGCTTTGACATTTGTGTTGGTTATATTAAATGTATGATTACTCATTTTGGCGATATGGCATGTATTTATTTAAAACATATTTTTAACGGCATGGATATTATATATCCCAACACATATATTTATAAGTTGCAGATAAACAGGTTTTGTTATAATTTGTTTTATGTTAAACAGCGAAATTATGGGGAGATATGCTATTACATTGTGGTAAGTTTTTGAGTTTGGCAATATTACACATAAAGGAGAAGAAAAAATGAAACTTTCAATCATAATACCTGTGTATTATAATGAAGATAATCTGGTTCCGCTGTATGATGATATAAAGAAAAAAGTGATTGATGTCATTGATTATGAATATGAAATTGTTATGGTCAACGATGGTTCAAAGGATCAAAGTTATCAAATTATGCAGCAGCTTGCAAAAAAAGATAAAAATATCAAAATTATTAGTTTGTCTAGAAACTTTGGTTCCCATGCTGCAATTCTATGTGGTTTGGAACGATGCACCGGTGACTGTGCTGTTGTTAAAGCAGCAGATCTGCAAGAACCGACAGAATTGATTTTGGAGATGGTAGAAAGCTGGAGACAGGGGAATAATGTTGTACTTGCCGTCAGGGATGATCGGCAGGAAGGAAAGGGCCAGACACTGTTTGCTAATCTATATTACTGGCTGACAAGGAAAGTAGCATTACCTAATATGCCCAAAGGGGGATTTGACGTTTATCTGGTAGATAAAAAGGTGATAAAGGTATTGCTTACATTGGACGAGCGGAACAGCGCTTTGACGGGACAGGTATTGTGGAGCGGATTTAAGACGGCAACAGTATCCTATACCCGCCTTGCAAGGGAAATTGGAACCAGCAAATGGACATTAAAGAAAAAAATCCGTTTGGTTTCAGATACATTGTTTAGTTTTTCAACAATTCCGATTACAGCAGTAACATTTATCGGCACGATTTCATTTTTGGGTTCCATTGCGTGGGCGCTTGTCGTATTCATCTGTAAATTATGTAATGTAATTTCTGTAGAAGGCTGGACAATGTTATTTATTTTTAATCTTTTCAGCTTTGGCGTTATTATGCTTACGTTAGGAATTTTGGGTGAATATTTATGGAGGGCATTTGATGCGTCAAGAAACAGGCCACCATATATTGTTGAAGATGAAAATGAGGAGAATGTATTATGAAGCTTAGAATGTTAGATAAAAAAGATGCGGACGGCATGTTAGAGTGGATGCATGATCCGGAGGTATATCGGTATTTCCGGTTTTCGTGTGAGGAAACTAATAAAGAAAAGGCTGTTGAATTTATTCGTAATGCACAGATACAATTTATTAAGGGAAACAACAGACATTATGCAATTGCAGATAATGATGACAATTATTTAGGAACAATTAGTTTAAAAGATATAGATATGCAGTCTTTAAATGCGGAATTTGCCATTAGTATGCGTGCTGCTGCGCAGGGACAGGGGATAGCAATGGAAGCGACAAAAGAATTGTTGAAAATTGCATTTGAAGAAATAGGACTCCAAAGGGTATATTTAAATGTACTTTCTGATAATGACAGAGCCGTACATTTATATGAGAAATGTGGTTTTGTATATGAAGGAGAATTTAGAAATCATATTAAGATACGGGGAGAGATGAAGTCGTTGAAGTGGTATGGAATTCTGAAAGATGAGTTTACGGGAGATTCAAAATAATGGAGCATACGAGTAGATATGGTAGGATAACATGGATTAACTGTGCAAAATGTGTGGCTATACTAGCAGTTTTGGTGGATCATACATATCAGAGATTATATGATAATCAGGATATATCAAAGTTATCTTATTTTTCAGTAAGCATGTTTATACTACTGGCAGGGATGACAACCTATATGTCAATAGAAAATCATCCAATGGGATGGATGAAAAATTTTTTTCGTTTATCGAAAAAGATTCTTTCAGCATATTGTCTATCTGTTGTTGTATTTTATATTGTTATATATCATTCGTTTGATTTGGAAAATTATATAAGATTCTTATTTTCATTTAATATTACACTTCCGCATTATTTTGTTTTCCGGTATCTGCAGTTAATGATTGTTAGTAAAGGGCTGTGGTGCATTGTAAAGTATTGCAGGGGACGCTGGGCGATTTTATTTGAATGTATTATTTTTATTATTATTGCAGCGGTTTCACTGCTTACAACGAAATATACAAATGTATTAAATATATATGGCGGTGGAGGAAAATTATTTGGCGGCACTTATTTGATTTTATTTTATATTGGCATGTTTATCATGAAGCATTATAGTTTATTACGAAAGGTATTTTATAAACAGGAACAGGCACTGTCAGCGAGACGTAAGAAACTTTGGATTCTTTCAGGGATATCGCTCATTTTAGTTGCTGCATGGTGGCGCTATGAGTGTATAGATAATTTTTGTATTGACAGCAAGTTGTTGCTTGGAGACGGTATTAATCCACCGGGTATTATACTTACTATAATGGCATTGTTTGTACTGATTGTTTCTTATGGGATGTTTACATTGCTGGAACAGTATAAATGGACGAAAAATATATCAGTATTTGTTTCATGGCTGGGTGGATATTCAATGTATATTTTTTTGTATCACAGGTTGTTTGAGGATTATTTTCTGAATCAAATTCTTTTTAATAATATATGGGCAAAGCGATTTGTTTATTTTAGTGTGATGATAGGATGTCCTATATTGATTGGATTTGTAGTTAAGATCATAAGAAACTGGTGCAAAAAGGTTGCAGCATATGGTAATTCACAGATATTGCTGCGGAATCAGAACATAACTTGATGATGGAGGAAAAAGATTATGAAAATAATGCCGAACAGACTGGATAGGGGATTTTATAAATATCAGGAGGAATTTGAGACCAAAGCGATTGATGTTCTTCGTTCCGGTTGGTATGTACTTGGAAAAGAAGTGGATGCTTTTGAAAAGGAATTTGCTGCGTATACAGGTGCAAAACATTGTATCGGTCTTGCCAGCGGTTTAGACGCTTTATGGATTGCTTTTCGTATTCTAGGGATTGGGAAGGGCGATGAAGTAATTGTTCAGGCAAACACATATATTGCCAGTGTCATGGGTATTACGATAAATGGAGCAACGCCTGTTTTTGTAGAACCCGATGAATATAACAATATAGATGCTACAAAAATTGAAGAAAAGATCACGGATAAAACAAAGGCTGTTTTAGTCGTTCATTTATATGGACAGGCCTCTAATATGGATTCGATAGTTGCATTGACAAAAAAACATAACCTGCGTTTAGTGGAGGATTGTGCGCAGTCCCATGGTGCATGTTTTAATGGACAAATGACCGGAACATTTGGTGATATTGGTTGTTTTTCTTTTTATCCGTCAAAAAATTTAGGTGCATTTGGGGATGCGGGAGCTATTGTGACAAATAATGACAAACTCGCAGAAGATGCACGTATATTTAGGAATTATGGCAGTGAGAAAAGGTATCACAATAAAGTTGTGGGAGCTAATTCCAGATTGGATGAACTTCAGGCAGGTCTGCTGCGTGTGCGTCTGCGCCATATAAAAGAGCTGACAATAGAACGTCAGAAGATATGTGAAAGATATTTGCGAGAGTTGAATCATAACAAAATTGAACTTCCATTGCTGCGTGACAATGCGACGACAGTATGGCATCAGTTTGTAATACATTGTGCTAAGAGACAGTGTTTAATTGAATATTTAAATGTGCGGGAAATTGGCACAATTATCCATTATCCGATTCCGCCGCATCTTTCAGAGGCATACGCTTACTTGGGATACAAAAAGGGAAGTTTTCCAATTACAGAGAAATATGCAGATGAGGTTCTGTCAATTCCTCTTTACAATGGTATGACGGAGGAAGAGCAATCTTATGTGATCAATGTTTTGAATGAATTTTAAGCAGAAGATTTTGAATTAGCGGTTTGCCAGTGGGAACATTCCGCCCTCAACATCTTCACGGAGATATTGATGTCGAATGCGTGGGAGGTACTGCTTGTTGGGATCAATTATGATAAAAATGACGAGGTTAAAAAGCACGATTGCAAAATAGAAAGATTTGTTCCGTGACTTCGACCGGATATGATTTTGACCGATAATCAGAGGAATAAAAATAGTAGTTATATAACTTCTCGGAATCTCAATGAATGAGATTCCAACCGAAGATTGACAACTGAATATCGTGCAGGAAAAGAAATTTGAGAAAAATGGACATAAACATTGGACATAGCGGGTACTATGCCTTGAAAAATCTTATGGAATCGCTTAAGATATCATTATTAGGCGGTCAATCCTAATAATGATTCTTGAAATGCCTCAGCAGATGGCATTTCCCAGGCATCAAGATGTTGTAGCATCATGATGCCGTAGAGGCGGCAGTACCACATCTTAGTCGAGCGGTGCCTGCCGTCTTCTAATTTATAGTCCTCTTTCTCGCGCTTGTT
>CAJTSH010000008.1 GCA_910578885.1 uncultured Lachnospiraceae bacterium | reverse complement strand
CTAGGTGGTGTGAGAGGTCGGCTAATCAACTAATGGTTAGCCTCCTACTCGATTAAGACCATCTATTTCCCGACAGCCCCTTTTTACATGATAGGATTCGGGTGTCAAAAGCATCTTTGACACCCGAATCCTATAGCTAACGCAGAATTTTTTTCTTTTTTTCGCGTTTGACCTTGTACATATTCTTATCTGCCGCTGCAAATAGTTCCTGAATCTGGTCAGAGGTAAAATGGGCGTCCGGAATGGCGGAAGCATAGCCGCCGCTGACCGAGATATTAAATTTCTTGGAGGAAAGGCGGTTGTAGTTATCCAGATATTTTTGAATGCTGTCTAGGAACGTATTTGCCTCCTTCTCCGAGTAATTGCAGGTCAGCAGATAAAATTCGTCTCCGCTGAATCTGGCGCAGACGTCACCTTCCTGAACTGCATTTTCCAAAGCATGTCCAAGTACCTGAATGGCAAAATCACCCTCGTTGTGTCCGAACGTGTCGTTGATAAGCTTTAGCCCGTCCAAATCAAAAAGAAAACAGGTAATAGGCAAGCCTTTTGATTTTGCTTGATGTATGACAGTTTCTTCGTTATTGTTATAGCCATGCATATTATACAGGCCGGTCAAAGCATCTTTCATGTAAATATTCTCCAAGCGGCTGACTAAGAGACCGGTACGTTTCGCTTCACAGATGCTTTGGAGCATCTGATTGATGTTCATCAGCCAGTGTACAAGCCGGAAATGGTAATCCAGCCGGTTTTTCTCATAGGCAAGGGCGATATAGCCGAATTCCTTGTCTTCGAAGAAAAGCGGAGTGTAAACATAGGCATTGTTAGAACCATTGCAGAGGAAATCAGGCAGCAAAGTATTTTTCTTAAAGCTGCACTCGGGAAGCCGTTTGCCGTCTTTGATTGCTAATTTCAGGAAAATAGTATCGGAATTCAATGGAGCGTCATCCTCTGTTTCCGTAATCTCCAAAATATGGCTGGAAATTGAGTCCCAGTCTGCATAGAGGCACAAATAAAATTCTTTGCAGTGTTCTATTTCATGAATGTATTTTTCTAACAGATCCACGCAGTCGTCAATATTTGTCATACCTTGAAAGGCGGCGGACATACTCATAGAACCAAAGATGGACATTTCCAGCTTTTCGATTCTTTTGGTAAGTGCATGCGAGTAAAAAATCGGATTGATTTCCGGACGCTTCTTACAGCCGCAGGAATTGGCAATTACGGCATGAGCCCTTATATCTGTAACATCCGGAACAAATTTCCCGTGAATCATTTGCAAGAGCAGCTCCATTGCTGTTGTGCCGGTTTCCAGACAAGGGAAAGAGACTGTAGTCAGGGCAGGAGAGCTGTTTCTTCCGTCCACTGTGTCGTCACAGCCGGTAATGGCGATATCCTCGGGAATCCGGTATCCGCTGGATAATGCGGCGCGCATGAAATAAAGAGCCATAGTGTCATTGTAACAGACGACCGCATCCGGCGTTCCTTTCTTATCAAAGAAGGCAAGCGCTGAAGTGGCATCATCACTGCTGTATCCGCAGCGATAGATATCGTGGGAACCGATGGTAAGTCCATGTTTTTCCATCGCTGAACGGTAATAGGATTCTCTTCTGTTGGAATAGAGAACATCGGCGCTGGAATCCCTGCCGAGATAGCAGATACGCTTACAGCCGTGCACGGTAATCAAATGTTCTGTTAAATCTTCGGCAGTGTGATTGTTCTCCATAGCGATTGCCGGAAAATGACGTTCCATCGTGGCGATTTCGATAATCGGACAGGTACACCGTGTCTTTAAAGTATGGATGATTTCTTCCTTGAGCTCTTCAGAAGGATAGGTTTCAGATGCAAAAATAACGCCATCCAGTTCGTCATAATTTGGTATGCGGAGAATACTCCGCTCACCGATTCCATATGTACCAAGGTTCTCGCCGTCCATAGAAGTATAAATCTCGGTCGTGTATCCGTATTCCTGAGATTTGTCGATGATTCCCTGACAAACCGTTTGCTGGTAGTATCCAAAAATATGTGAAATAAAAACCCCGATTTTTTTTGTATGGTACATCATATCCCTCCCAAAGTAACATCCTACTACCTTATTTTAAAGTAAAAAAAAAGATTTTACAATAGATAAAGTGATTAAAATATGATATATTGATAATGATACTGACAGGATGAATGAATTGAATCTGACAGAGGGGAACCGTGATGCCAAAATCATTTCATCAGAAGTTAAAAATTGTTTATATTATGCAGATGCTTTTGGAGCGGACCGACGAACAGCATGTGCTGTCAACAAAAGAATTGATTGCCCGACTTGCCGCTTATGGGATTTCGGCAGAGCGTAAAAGTATCTATGACGACATACAGGCGCTTATTGATTACGGAATGGATATTTTGAAAATTGGTGGAAAAAACGGAGGATACTATATTTCTCAGAGGGATTTCGAGCTTCCGGAGTTAAAGCTTTTGGTGGACGCCGTTCAGTCCTCAAAATTCATTACTACAAAAAAATCCAGAGAACTGATACATAAATTGGAAAAATTAGTCAGTAAGTATGAGGCAACACAATTGAACCGGCAGGTTGTAGTAACGAATCGTAATAAAGTAGTGAATGAAGATATTTACTATAATGTAGATATGATATATAATGGAATTGCGCAGAATGTGAAAATATGTTTCCAGTATTTTGAGTGGACTGTTACAAAAGCAATGCGCCTTCGGAAAAATGGAGAATATTATGTGGTCAGTCCTTGGGTGCTTACATGGGATGATGAGAATTATTATTTGATTGCATATGATGAAGAGGCGGAAATGATAAAGCATTATCGCGTGGACAAGATGCTGAGGATTTCTCTTATGAAGGAAAATAGAACCGGCGGAGAGCGGTTTGCAGACTTTGATATAGCCGGTTATTCTAAGAAGACTTTCGGGATGTTCGCAGGGAAAGAGGAAACGGTGACGCTTATTTGCGAGAACCGGCTGATTGGAGTAGTGATTGACCGTTTTGGACAGGAGGTATCAGTCAGACCGGAAGATGAAACACATTTTCGTGCAAGGCTCCATGTGGCAGTCAGCCCGCAATTTTATGGATGGATTTGTGGTCTGGGTGCACAGGTGAGGGTTATAGAGCCGATAGAAGCGGCAGAATCCTATCAGAATTATTTAAGAACAATATTGGAAGGGTATAAAGGAGAAAGATAATGGAAACGAAACATCTTTACAATTATTGCAAAGGATGTGGGCGGGGAATGTCTCCAAAATATACAGGCGAACTCTGCCCCCTTTGCATAGAGACGCAGCTATTTGATGAGGTAAGGGAATTTATTCGTTCCAATGATGTAAATGAGTATGATGTGGCGGCACGATTCAGTATACCTGTGCGTCAGGTGAAGCAGTGGATAAAAGAAGGCAGAATTGAATATAAAGAGCAGGAAGTAAAGAGTCTAGGCTCTACGCAGTGTTCACGCTGCGGTGTGAAGCTTAATTTCGGAACACTGTGTCAGAAGTGTCTGAAAGAACTCAACGGAGAGAAAAAGCAGGGATTCGGACTGCCTACTGCAGAAGAGGGCAGGATGCGGTTTATGGAGGCAGAAAGAGAAAAGCAATAATTGGAATAAAACGGCGCACCGTATATTGTGGGTGCGCCGTTTTAGGCACGGGGGCGCATAAGGAAATTGCAGCATTGCTGCATGCGGCCCCGCATAGAGGGTAGTGGGATAAAACTTCACTACTCGATTGCAAATAGGATAACAAGCTATTATTCTGCATTCCGATAATTAATGGCAGCTTTGACGAAGCCTTTGAATAACGGGTGCGGACGGTTTGGCCTGGATTTTAGTTCGGGATGCGCCTGAGTGGCAATAAACCAAGGATGTGTTGGAACCTCAATCATTTCCACAATTCTTCCGTCCGGGGAAATGCCGCATAACTTCAAGCCATTTTCCGTCAGCACATGCCGGAAGTCATTGTTGACCTCATAACGGTGGCGGTGTCTTTCTTGGATATTTTCCGATCCGTATACCTCATAGGCTTTAGAGGTTTTATCCAGTACGCAAGGATAGGAGCCGAGCCGAAGAGTTCCGCCGATGTCCTCCACGCCGTCTTGGTCGGGCATCAGATCGATTACCGGATGCGCTGTATTGGGGTCTAACTCAATGCTGTGCGCATCATGGATCTTGCAGACATGTCTTGCGTATTCAATGATGGCAACCTGCATGCCAAGGCAGAGCCCAAGGTAAGGAATCTGGTTCATTCTTGCATATTTGGCAGCAATAATCATACCTTCCACGCCGCGGTTTCCGAATCCGCCCGGTACAATAATGCCATCGGCATTTCCAAGGTATTCCGTTACGTTGTCTTCTGTCAAAAGCTCAGAATCTACCCAGTTTAAGTTGACCGTTGTGCGCTCTGCGATTCCGCCGTGTTTTAATGCTTCCACAACCGAAATGTAGGCGTCATGCAATTGTGTGTATTTACCGACTAAAGAGATGTTGACTTCTTGGACGGGATTGCGAAGATTGTCTACCATCTGCGTCCAATCGGCAAGGTCTGGATCGGGGCAATCTAAATGCAGGGAATCACATACCACGCCGGCTAAGTTTTCTTTTTCCATCGCAAGAGGCGCTTCATATAAATATTCCACATCTAAGTTCTGAAGTACATGATCATTCGGAACATTACAGAACAATGCGATTTTATCCTTTAAGCCTTGGTCTAACGGCTGTTCGGAACGGCATACGATGACATCAGGCTGTATTCCCATACCCTGAAGTTCCTTTACGCTCGCCTGTGTGGGTTTGGTCTTTAGTTCGCCGGACGCCTTAATATAAGGGATTAAGGTAACGTGAATCAGGATGGCATTCTCATGTCCGATTTCGTGTTGGAACTGACGAATGGACTCTAAGAATGGCTGGCTCTCAATATCTCCGACTGTTCCGCCCACTTCTATGATGGCGATTGTGGTATCGTTGGAAGTGAAGTCCCGGTAGAACCGGCTCTTAATTTCGTTCGTGATATGCGGGATGACTTGTACGGTTCCGCCGCCGAAATCGCCCCGGCGTTCCTTCTGTAGTACGGACCAGTATACCTTACCGGTGGTGACATTAGAATTCTTGGTCAGGCTTTCGTCAATAAATCGTTCATAATGTCCAAGATCCAGATCGGTCTCCGCTCCGTCGTCAGTGACAAATACTTCACCATGCTGGATGGGGTTCATAGTGCCTGGGTCGATATTGATATAAGGGTCAAATTTCTGCATGGTCACCTTGAATCCTCTGGCTTTTAAAAGACGTCCAAGAGAAGCGGCGGTGATACCTTTGCCAAGTCCCGATACAACTCCACCAGTGACAAAAACGTATTTTACTGGCATTTTTAATCCTCCTTAAGATGTGCCTCTATGGTATAAATTGGTAACAGTCCAGACCTGCCTGAACTGTTGCATAAATTGCGATAGACCGACAATTTTTCGTCGGTCTTTCAAATTATCAATTACATCCCATTATACAACGAGACGGACAAGAAATCCACCTATTTTTGCATAAGTTTTGGAAAGTAATTTTAGAGAAAGTTTATAAAAATAAGGAATTCTTCATAGACTTCTTATTGATTTATAATTCGAGATTATATATACTGTAATTTGAGATTATGAAGATACGGAGGATAGAATGGACAATAATAACGACAATAATAATAAAAATCAAAATGGGAATAAGAATGGGAAAAACGGTCAGATATTTTTAGTGTTTCTTTTCATTACTTTGGCAGCTCTATTTGTGATGAGTCTCCTGAATCGGCTGGGGACGGAGATGACGACACAGCGGATTACGTATACAAAGTTTGTGGAGCTGGTAAAGGAAGATAAAATTGAGAGCGTGGAATTTACTTCTTCCCAATATAATATTACGCCGAAATACGATCAGAAGGATATGATACGCGTCACTTACTATACCGGAAGAATGGCGAATGACGAAGAGGTCTTAATTCCGCTGCTGGATGAGCATGGGGTTGAGGTGGAATCCGAGATTCCGAGCGGGACCTCGGCGATTATCTACAACGTACTTAGTATTCTTCTGCCGATTGCGCTTCTGTGGCTGGTGCTTGGCTTCATCATGCACAAGATGGGCAGCGGCGGAGGAATGATGGGTGTTGGAAAGAGCAACGCCAAGGTCTATGTAGAGAAGGAAACAGGCGTTACTTTTAAGGATGTAGCGGGACAGGATGAGGCGAAGGAGTCCTTGCAGGAGGTGGTAGATTTCCTGCACAATCCGAAGAAGTACCGGGAGATTGGGGCAAAGCTGCCAAAGGGTGCGCTTTTGGTCGGACCTCCGGGAACCGGTAAGACGCTGCTTGCCAAAGCGGTCGCAGGAGAAGCGAAAGTTCCGTTTTTCTCGCTGGCAGGTTCTGATTTTGTAGAGATGTTTGTCGGTGTGGGCGCTTCCCGTGTCCGCGATCTGTTTAAAGAAGCGCAGAAGCAGGCGCCGTGTATTATATTTATTGATGAGATAGATGCAATCGGTAAAAGCCGTGATACCAGATTTGGCGGAGGCAATGACGAGAGAGAACAGACGTTAAATCAGCTTCTTGCAGAGATGGACGGATTTGACACCTCCAAAGGACTTTTGATTCTGGCGGCGACGAACCGTCCGGAGGTTCTTGATAAGGCATTGCTGCGTCCGGGACGATTTGACCGCCGGATTATTGTAGATAAGCCCGATTTAAAGGGACGTCTTGAGACATTGAAGGTACATTCTAAGGATGTGTCGATGGATGAGACGGTAGATTTGGACGCACTTGCATTGGCGAGTGCGGGACTGGTCGGTTCCGATCTTGCCAATATGATTAACGAGGCGGCAATCAATGCGGTAAAGCATGACCGGAAATATGTGAACCAGAAAGACTTGTTTGAAGCATTCGAAATCGTAGCGGTAGGCGGCAAGGAAAAGAAGGACCGCGCTATGAGCAAGAAGGAGCGCAAGATTGTGGCTTATCACGAGGTGGGGCATGCGATGGTGACCGCACTTCAGAAAAACACCGAACCGGTGCAGAAGATAACAATCGTTCCGAGAACGATGGGAGCGCTGGGATATACCTTACAGACGCCGGAAGAAGAGAAGTTCTTACAGACCAAGGATGAGCTGGTTGCCAAAATTACGACCTATATGGCAGGGCGTGCGGCGGAAGAATTGGTGTTTGCCTCAGCGACCAGCGGCGCGGCGAACGACATTGAGTGTGCAACGAATATTGCAAGAGCTATGGTAACGCAGTTCGGTATGTCGAAACGTTTTGGCCTGATGAACCTTGCGACTGTGGATCATCAGTATCTGGAGGGAAGAGCTTCGTTGAACTGCGGCGATAAGACTGCTGCCCAGATCGACAAGGAAGTTATGGAGCTTTTGAAAGACTGCTATGATGAGGCGGCGCGTCTGTTAGCCGAATATAGAGAAGCGCTTGATAAGATTTCCGATTATCTTTATGAACATGAGACGATTACCGGTAAAGAATTTATGAAGCTGTTTCGGGAACTGACCGGAATTGAAGAGAAGCCGGGCGAGGAAGATGAGCAGAAGGAAGAGGCTTTTCAGGAGGCTGAGAATGGTGAGGAAACGGATGTTCTGGTTGCGGGACAGACAATTGATCTTTTGGCAGGGGATTTTACGGAGTAGCATGTCGGATTTATAGTATAATAAGGAAGTTTCACTTGTTGTTTGGAGGAAACTATGTTTGATATACCAGAAGAGTTGAAAAAGCTTCCGGATTCTCCGGGGGTATATATCATGCATGATATGTCGGATGCAATCATCTATGTAGGGAAGGCGGTCAGCCTGAAAAACCGGGTGCGTCAATATTTTCAGAACAGCCATAACGAAGGAATCAAGAAGGATCAGATGGTAAAGAAAATCTGCCGTTTTGAATATATCATTACGGATTCCGAGTTAGAGGCGCTGGTTTTGGAGTGCAATCTAATAAAAGAGCATCGCCCGAAATACAATACGATGCTGCGGGATGATAAAACGTATCCATATATTAAGGTGACTCTGGGAGAAGAATTTCCCAGGGTCCTCTTTTGTCGTCAGATGAAAAAGGATAAGTCGCGGTATTTCGGTCCTTATACCAGTGCAGGGGCAGTCAAAGACACGATTGAGCTGATACAAAAGATTTACCATATCAGAAATTGTAACCGCGTGCTTCCGAGGGATATCGGAAAGGAACGCCCATGTCTGAATTATCATATCAAGCAATGCTACGGTCCATGTCAGGGCTACATCGGGAAAGAGGAATACAGGGAAAACATTGAGGCGGTACTGGAATTTTTAAATGGAAATTATGCTC
Source organism: uncultured Lachnospiraceae bacterium (assembly GCA_910578885.1). Lineage (GTDB taxonomy): Bacteria > Bacillota > Clostridia > Lachnospirales > Lachnospiraceae > Roseburia_C. Next base: position 96,370 of record CAJTSH010000008.1, on the reverse strand, counting down.
CGGTGATGAAGGATCTGGAGCGGAAAATGATGGAAGCTTCCGAAAAACTGGAATTTGAGAAGGCGATGGAATTTCGGGATTTATTAAACAGCGTGAAACAGATTGCCCAGAAGCAGAAGATTACCCAGTTCGATGGGGAGGATAAGGATATCATTGCTCTTGCCCATGATGAGAGGGATGCGGTAGTACAGGTGTTCTTTATTCGGGGCGGAAAATTAATCGGACGGGAGCACTTCTATGTGCAGATTGCCAATGAGGATACAGTCAGCGAGATATTGACGACTTTTATTAAGCAGTTTTATGCAGGGACGCCTTTCATTCCAAAAGAGATTATGTTACAGACCGGAGTAAATGACGAGGCGGTAATCAGTGAATGGCTGACGAAGAAGCGGGGGCAGAAGGTGGTCTTACGGGTTCCGCAGAAGGGGATGAAGGAGAAGCTGGTTGAGCTCGCCGAGAAAAATGCAAAGCTGGTCTTAAGTCAGGACAAGGAGCGTTTGAAGCGGGAGGAAGGAAGAACAATCGGGGCGCTAAAGGAGATTGCCGGATGGTTGGATATGGAGAAATTGAATCGGGTGGAAGCATTCGATATTTCCAATATCAATGGTTTTGAAACGGTAGGCTCCATGATAGTCTATGAAAAAGGCAGGCCAAGAAGGAGCGATTACCGGAAATTCAAGCTGCGCACAGTCAGCGGACCGGACGATTATAAGTCTATGTATGAGGTCTTGACAAGACGGTTTCTGCATGGATTGAAGGAACGTGAAGAATTAGAGGAAAAGGAAATAGAGGAGGATTATGGAAGTTTTACGAAGTTTCCGGATTTGATTATGATGGACGGCGGACGAGGACAGGTCAATATTGCCTTGCAGGTGTTGGAAGAGCTGCATCTGGATATACCGGTCTGCGGAATGGTAAAGGATGACAACCATCGAACAAGGGGACTTTATTTTCACAATGTAGAAATTCCCATTGATACCCATAGCGAGGGCTTTAAGCTGATTACCAGAATTCAGGACGAGGCGCATCGGTTTGCCATTGAATATCATAGGTCGCTGCGCTCTAAGAGTCAGGTGCATTCTGTTTTAGACGACATACCGGGAATCGGACCGACCAGAAGAAAGGCTTTAATGCGCCGTTTTCAATCCTTGGAAGCAATCCGCAATGCGTCGTTGGAGGAGCTTGCCGGAACGGATTCCATGAATGAGCAGTCTGCGAACAAGGTTTATCAATTTTTTCATAAAAAAGTGCATTAGAAACTTTTTTGAATTATAAAAAAAGTGTATAATAGAATGTAAGAGATTATGTTCCTGGCTGATTCAGAATCGTATTAAAAAGAAAAGGAGATTATTATGACAAGAGAAGAGCGATTTAAAAACAAGAGCATTAAGAAAAAGGTAGACGGCACGTTTCAACTTATTATCCTGCTATATCTGGCGAGTGTCGGAATTGCAATCGTTGGAATGCTTGCAATAGCGGTGGTGGATTCGGAGTTTGAGACGTTCATTCTGATCGGCGGAATCATTATTCTGCTTGTATTGGTAGTGACAAGCGTGCTGCTTACGGCGCGTCAGGCGAAATGGCTGGTTCACTATATCGTGGATCCTCTGAAGGAACTGGAGCAGGTGTCAGAGAAAATGGCTGCCGGGGAACTGGATGGGGAAATTACATACGAATCAGAAGACGAGATTGGCGAACTGGTGAAGGCGTTCGGTAAAACGGGAAAGACGCTGCAAATGATTATTGAAGATTTAAATGGAATCTTAGAAGAGTTCTCAAAAGGTAATTATACCGTAAAGTCACAGTGTAAGGAAGTATATGTTGGTAATTTTTCGTCTGTCATGGACAGATTGGAAAGTACGATTACAAATGTGACCAATACGCTTCAGATGATCAGAGAGTCTTCGGAACAGGTGGCGTCAGGTTCCGAGCAGCTTGCGATCAGCGCACAGGATATTGCAAAGGGTGCGACCGACCAGACAGTAGCAGTGGACGATCTGGTCAAATATGTATCAGAGGTTACGGAGCAGGTGGTGGCAAACAGCAAATCTACGGACGTTGTGCACGACCGCGCGAAGATGGTTGGAGCGGAGGCTCTTGTCAGCCAGAAGAAGATGCGGGAGCTGATGGAGGCGATGGAGAGAATTTCCACTACTTCCAAGGAGATAGAAAGTGTGATTGCGGAAATCGAGGGTATTGCTTCCCAGACAAACCTGCTGTCACTGAATGCGTCAATCGAAGCGGCACGCGCCGGAGAAGCGGGAAAAGGCTTTGCCGTAGTGGCGGAGCAGATTCGTATGTTGGCGGAAAACAGCGCAAATTCTGCAGATACCTCCAAACATCTGCTTGAGGCAAATCAGGTGGAAGTAGATCATGGAAATGAAGTGACCCAGCAGACGTCAGCGTCACTCAATAAGGTAATTGATGAGCTGGATGTGATTATTCAGGAAGTTGCAAATATTCGGGTTGCTTCCGATAATCAGGCGACGTCCGTAAAACAGATTGAAAACGGTGTGAGACAGATTAGCGATGTTATCCAGACAAATTCCGCAGCTTCGGAGGAAGCGTCGGCTACCAGTGAAGAGCTGTCAGCAGAGGCCGCTTCTTTAGACGGACTTGTGTCCAGATTTAAGCTGCTGGATTAAATATTGAAGGACAGGGACAATTATGCTACACTAAGGATAATTGTAAATGAGAAGGGAGCATACTCATGGAAGGTGTAAGTGTTGAGAAGGTTGCGAAAAAACTACAGTTGAATTCCTATATGGATCATATGGATTTGAAAAAATTCCGTATTAAACTTCCGGACGTCAATCGTCCGGCGTTACAGTTGAGCGGATATTTTGAACATTTTGAACAATCGCGTGTTCAGATTATCGGAATGGTGGAATATACGTATTTAGAGCACTTGGAGCTGAAAGAGAGAGAAGAGATTTACCGTCAGTTCCTGCATTACGATATTCCTTGTGTCATTTTCTGCCGTGATTTGAAGCCGGATGAACTGTTTCTTCAAATTGCGAAGGAAAACAATGTTCCGATTCTTGGAACCGGAAGAAGTACCTCAGAGTTCATGGCGGAACTGATTTATACGCTGAGTGAGCAGCTTGCGCCCTGTATTACGATTCATGGCGTACTGGTAGACGTGTATGGTGAAGGATTGCTGATTATGGGAGAAAGCGGTATCGGAAAGAGCGAGGCGGCATTGGAGCTTATCCGCAGAGGTCACCGCCTTGTGACTGATGACGTGGTGGAAATACGCAAGATCAATGAGCATACTTTGATCGGAACCTCTCCTGATATTACCAGATATTTCATTGAACTTCGAGGTATTGGAATTATAGATGTGAAGACACTGTATGGTGTAGAGTGTGTCAAAGAGAAGCAGAGCATCGATCTTGTTATCAAACTGGAGGACTGGAAAAAGGACAACGAATATGACCGTCTGGGTCTGGAGGAGGAAGTTACAGAGTTTCTGGGGAACAAAGTGGTATGCCATTCTCTTCCGATTCGTCCGGGACGCAACCTTGCCGTAATCTGTGAGGCGGCGGCAGTCAACCATAGGCAGAAGAAAATGGGCTATAATGCGGCGCAGGAATTATATCGCCGCGTTCAGGCAAACTTAAATAAAAAGGATGACGAAGAATAGAGAAGGATAGTAACAGTTCAGACCTGTCTGAACTGTTACGACGGATATGATAGAAATGGAGCGCATAAAATGGAAAGAGATTTAACATGGGAGCATTATTCAGACGAAGAGAAAGGAAAAGTATTTTCGTTTGCAGAGGAATACCGTCAATTTATATCAGAATGCAAGACGGAGCGGGAATGTGTAGATAGCTTCACAGAACTGGCAAAGGCGGCTGGTTTTATTGACATGGCGGAGATAAAGAAGGAACAAAAAAAGTTAGAACCGGGTGATAGGGTCTATGCCGTCAATCAAGGAAAGGCGATGGCATTATTTGTAGTGGGATATGCACCGTTAGAGGAAGGCATGAATATTCTTGGAGCCCACATTGATTCGCCGAGACTGGACTTGAAACAGAATCCTTTGTATGAGGATACAGGACTTGCCATGCTGGATACTCATTATTACGGCGGCGTAAAGAAATATCAGTGGGTGACGCTGCCGCTTGCACTCCACGGCGTCATTGTGAAGAAGGATGGCACGAAGGTGACTGTGAATGTGGGAGAGAAGCCCGACGATCCGGTGTTTGGAGTCAGCGATCTGCTGATTCATCTTGCTGCAGAGCAGATGGAGAAGAAGGCGAATAAAGTCATTGACGGCGAGAATCTGGATATTTTGATTGGAAGTATTCCGGCGGATAAGAAGGATGAGAAAGAGTTAAAGGAACGTGTCAAGGTAAATATCCTGAACATTTTAAAAGAACAGTATGGAATCGAGGAGGAAGATTTCCTTTCCGCCGAGATTGAGGTAGTACCTGCAGGCGCTGCAAGGGATTATGGATTTGACCGCAGCATGGTCATGGGATACGGTCATGATGACAGAGTCTGCGCATACCCGTCTTTTGAAGCGATTTTGCAGATGGAGAAGCCGGAGCATACCAGCGTATGCCTTCTGGTAGATAAGGAAGAAATCGGAAGTGTGGGCGCTACCGGTATGCATTCCCGATTTTTTGAAAATATGGCGGCAGAACTGATGAATGCGATGGGCGGTTACAGTGAGCTTGGGCTCCGCCGTGCGCTTGCAGCATCAAAGGTTCTTTCTTCTGATGTCAGCGCTGCATTTGACCCGAATTATCCTTCTGTCATGGAAAAAAGGAATGCGGCATATTTTGGCAGGGGAATGGTGTTTAATAAATATACCGGTTCGAGAGGAAAATCCGGTTCCAATGATGCTAATGCAGAATATGTGGGAGAATTGCGTGAAATCATGACAAAGCATGGCGTGTTCTTTCAGACTTCGGAGCTTGGAAAGGTAGATCAGGGCGGCGGCGGAACAATCGCCTATATTCTTGCCAACTACGGAATGCAGGTGATTGACAGCGGCGTCGCAGTATTGAACATGCATGCACCTTGGGAGATTATCAGCAAAGCGGATTTATACGAGGCATACAAAGGATATGTGGCATTCCTGAAAGAGGCGTAGGATAAGAGGAATAGAAGTTAAGACGTTGCTGTTCACACGGCGCCGTTACTGGAACGGCCGAAGGAAGCGGACAGCAACGTTAATACAAAACAAAAAGAATGGAAAGAGATATGGGAAGATTTGTAAACGGACAAATGCTGGAGGAGTTAAAGCAGATACTTTCAGAGGAACAGGTATTTTCGGAAGAACCGATGAACCGTCATACGACTTTTCGGGTGGGCGGACCGGCAGAAGCGCTGGTTCAACCGGAGGCCGGACAGATATCGGCGGTTGTGGACTGGTGCCATGTGCATGGGATTCCTTATACGGTTATCGGGAATGGGAGCAATCTTCTTGTATCGGATAGAGGACTTTCCGGTGTAGTGATTGAGTTTGGCAAGCCGGCTTCGGGGATACGTATAGAAGGACGGCTGATATACGCCGAAGCTGGGGCTATGCTTTCAAAAGTCGCAAATGATGCGGCGCATGCAGGGCTTACCGGAATGGAATTTGCTTCAGGAATTCCGGGCACGATTGGAGGCGCAGTTTTTATGAATGCAGGAGCCTACGGCGGTGAGATGAGCCGGATTATACGGGAAGTTCTGGTGCTTACGCCGGAAGGAGAGAAGAAGAAGCTTTCCGTAGAGGAATTGGAGGTGGGATATCGGCATAGCTGTATTCAGGAGAGAGGTTATATCGTATTGTCGGCGGTTTTAGAGCTGGAGACTGGTGACGAGAAAGAGATACTCGCCGCTATGGAGGAATTAAAGAGAAAACGTGTTGAGAAACAGCCTCTGGAGTATCCAAGTGCGGGAAGTACGTTTAAGCGTCCCGAAGGGCATTTTGCCGGAAAACTGATTATGGATGCAGGCTTAAGAGGGTTTTCCGTCGGCGGCGCCGCAGTATCGGAGAAACACTGTGGTTTCGTCGTAAATAAAGGCGGCGCGACTGCCGCAGATATCGTTGCCGTAATGCGTCATGTACAGGAGGAAGTAAAGAGGCAGTTTGGCGTAACGCTGGAGGCAGAAGTGAGAAAGCTGGGTGAATTTGCATGAAATTTGTAATTCTGACAGGAATGTCAGGCGCCGGAAAAAGTACGGCGCTTAAGATGATGGAGGATATCGGATTTTATTGTGTGGATAATCTTCCGATTCCCTTAATAGAAAAATTTATAGAATTGTCTGAGATGCAAGGCTCTGAATTGCAGAAGGTTGCAGTCGGAATAGATATCCGAAGCGGAGGAGCATTGGAAGAATTACATAATGTGTTAGATCACTTGGAGGCAAACGGCGGAAGCTGTGAGATACTGTTTTTGGATGCGGAAGACTCTGTTCTGGTCAAACGTTATAAAGAGACGAGAAGAAGCCACCCTCTTGCCGGAGAGGAACGGGTGGATAAAGGAATTGAACTGGAACGAAAGAAAATGGAATTCCTGAAGAAGAGAGCTAACTACATTATTGATACGAGCAGGCTTTTGACCAGAGAACTGAAGGCAGAAATCGGAAAGATATTTGTTGCAAATCAGGATTTTAAAAATCTGTTTATTACGATTCTTTCTTTTGGATTCAAATATGGAATCCCGGCGGATTCCGATCTGGTGTTTGATGTGCGTTTCTTGCCGAATCCCTATTATGTTGAGGGCTTGAAGTATAAGAATGGAAATGAGAAAGAGATACAAGATTATGTGCTTCAGTTTGGAGAAGCGCATGAATTTTTGGATAGACTTGACGATTTGATCAGCTTTTTGATTCCAAATTATATTATAGAAGGAAAAAATCAGCTTGTGATATCAATAGGCTGTACAGGCGGCAAGCACCGTTCTGTAACCCTTGCCAACGAATTGTACAAGCGGCTGAGTGACAGGAAGGAATATGGGATAAAGATTGAACACAGGGACATTGCTAAGGATGCCCTACGTAAATAACAGGGAGAATTATGTCATTTTCAGGTGAAGTGAAAGAAGAACTGGCAAAGCAGCTGAGCAGGAGCAGACATTGCCAGCTCGCCGAACTGGCAGCCATGATTCATTTTGCCGGCAGGATATCCGCAGAAAAAGGCGGGACAGTCTTAAAGATTTCTGCAGATCATGCGTCGATTGCGAGAAAGTGTTATACATTGATTAAGAAGGCGTTTTCCTGCAATGCCCGGATAAATACTGCGGTGAATTATGGTGTGGTGGTAGAACGTGAGGAAGACGTTCTTCGGATTTTGCAGGCGGTGAAGCTGGTGGATGTTAACGGGGTTCCAAGAGGCTCCGCAGAGTTGGTGGACGGACTTTTGGTGCAGAAGTCTTGCTGCAGGCGCGCTTATATCCGGGGAGCGTTTCTGGCGTCGGGCTCAATGAGCGATCCGCAGAAATCTTACCATTTTGAAATTGTCTGTTCTGCGATGGCGCAGGCAGCTCAGCTTTGTGAGATTATGCGGGAGTTTGTTCCTGACGCCAAGGTGGTACAGCGGAAAAAATATTATATCGTCTATATTAAAGAGGGTGCACAGATTGTAGATGTCCTAAATGTAATGGAGGCGCATACCTCGCTGATGAATCTGGAGAATGTACGGATTGTGAAGGAGATGCGCAATTCAGTGAACCGACAGGTGAATTGTGAGACTGCCAACATTAATAAGACGGTGAATGCGGCGGTTCGGCAGGTTGAGGATATCCGTTTGATACAAGAGAAGAGAGGGCTGTCTTCTTTGTCTGAGAACTTAAGGGAGATAGCGGAGTTACGGCTGGATTATCCGGATGCTCCGTTGAAGGAGCTGGGAGAGTATTTGAATCCTCCAGTAGGGAAATCCGGAGTGAATCATAGATTGCGGAAATTAAGTGAAATTGCAAAAGAACTAAAGGAAGAGGAGGAACAAGTATGATACGAAAAGAGATTCAGGTTCGGATTCCGAATGGCATGGATACAAGCCCGGTCGCACTTTTGGTTCAGACTGCGAGCCGGTTCCAAAGCGCTATCTATCTGGAGTACGAACATGCCAGAGTGAATGCCAAGAGCATTATGGGGATGATGTCGCTGCGTGTGGACTATGAGGCAAAAGTGATTGTGGAGGTTGCAGGCGAAGACGAGGAAGAGGCAATGGCGGATATGGAAGCGTTTCTTTCCAAACAATAATGGTACAGTTATTAATTCAGGGTAAAGAGGTAGCATAGGCTATGAAAAAGAAATTGATGTTTATTTTCAATTCACATTCCGGTAAGGGGCAGATTAAAAATAAACTATTGGAAATCGTGGACATTATGGTAAAAGCGGATTATGAGGTGACGATTTATCCCACTCAGGCAAGGGAGGACGCGCTTGGCAAGGTTCGCAGAGAGGCGAAGGATTACGATTTGGTTGTATGCAGTGGAGGTGACGGTACTTTGGACGAGGCTGTTACAGGGATGATGCTGTCGGAACAAAAGGTGCCGCTTGGTTATATTCCGGCGGGAAGTACCAATGATTTTGCGGCGTCCTTAAAGATTCCGAAGGATATGATAAAGGCGGCGGAAATCGCTGTAAACGGAAAAACGTTTTCATGTGATGTCGGAGAATTTAACGGGGATTCTTTTATTTATGTGGCGGCATTTGGATTATTTACCGCGGTGTCTTATCGGACGAATCAGGAACTGAAAAATATCTTAGGGCATGCGGCATACATATTGGAAGGCGCAAAGAGTTTAATCGATATCAAGGCATACCATATGCGTGTCGAATATGAGGATCAGGTTTATGAGGATGAATTCATCTATGGAATGATTACAAATTCCACTTCGGTCGGAGGCTTTAAGAATCTGACAGGGAAGAATGTTCTGTTGGACGATGGTTTGTTTGAAGTGACTTTGATTAAAATGCCGAAGAATCCACTCGAATTAAATGAGATCATACTTAGTCTCACGAGCAGAAAGGATGAATCGGATTTAATTTATTCCTTTAAGACTGATTACATCCGGTTTTATCCTGACGAGGTGATTCCCTGGACATTAGACGGTGAATTTGGCGGGGAACATCAGGCAGTGGAGATACACAACCGCTGCCGGGCTTTGGAAATTATGGTGAAGAATCGGGAGTCTTATCCCAAATGATTGTTATAATTTTAACTTTATTTTTTGGGAAAGACATGCTATGATTATTACAAATGTATAAGTGTCCCCAATTGGGGATTTCAATATTAAAAATAACGGAGGACAATGAAATGTTAGTATCAGCAGCAGAAATGTTAAAGAAAGCAAAAGCCGGACATTATGCAGTAGGTCAGTTCAACATCAACAATCTGGAGTGGACCAAATCAATTTTGCTTACAGCAGAGGAATGCAAGTCACCGGTCATCTTAGGTGTGTCTGAGGGAGCCGGTAAATACATGACAGGCTACAAGACAGTAGCGGCTATGGTAAAGGCTATGATTGAAGAGTTGAACATTACAGTTCCGGTAGCGCTTCACTTAGATCATGGTTCTTATGACGGATGTTTAAAATGTGTGGAAGCAGGATTTTCTTCCATTATGTTTGACGGATCTCATTATGCAATTGAGGAGAATGTTGCTAAGACAACAGAGTTGGTTGCTTTGGCTCACAAGAACGGAATGTCCATTGAAGCTGAGGTTGGTTCCATCGGAGGAGAGGAAGACGGCGTTGTCGGAGCAGGCGAGTGTGCAGATCCGGAAGAATGTAAAGCAATCGCTGACCTTGGCGTAGATATGCTGGCAGCAGGTATCGGCAATATCCACGGCAAATATCCGGAGAACTGGGCAGGCTTAAGCTTTGAGACATTAGATGCAGTTCAGCAGAAGACCGGCGATATGCCGCTAGTGCTTCATGGCGGTACAGGTATCCCTGAGGATATGATTAAGAAAGCGATCTCCCTTGGAGTAGCTAAGATTAACGTAAATACAGAGTGCCAGTTATCCTTTGCTGATGCTACAAGAAAATATATCGAAGCAGGCAAGGATTTAGAGGGCAAGGGCTTTGATCCTCGTAAATTACTGGCTCCTGGCGCAGAAGCAATTAAAGCGACTGTAAAAGAGAAGATGGAATTATTTGGTTCTGTTGGTAAGGCAGAATAAGCGGCAGAAAATAATACTTTGTGATAATTTTACAAAAAAATAGAAAAAAATGAATATAATTGCTCGGAAATGCAAAAAATAAAATTTTTCTAAAAATACTATTGATTTTTCTAAAAAAGTAGAGTATCTTAATACCAGACAGAAAACAAACGTGTAGAACAAGGGTGTTCCAAGAGGATTGGAATGCCCTTTTTTTGCACAGGGGCGCATAAGGAAATCAGCAGCTAATGCTGCATGCATCCCGCGCAGCGAGTAGGGGGAAAACCCTACCCGATTGGTTGGTTGAGACAAAGAAGGAAAGGAAGTATGAATATGAGTGAATACTTTAACGTAGCAGACATTTTCGGAGAAAACGTATTCAATGATTCTGTGATGCAGGAGCGTTTGCCGAAAAAGACTTACAAGAAATTGAAAGAAGTGATTCAAGAAGGAAGAGAATTAGATTTAGAGACAGCGGATGTGGTTGCACACGAGATGAAGGAATGGGCAATCGAAAAAGGAGCAACGCATTATACGCACTGGTTCCAGCCGTTAACAGGCGTTACCGCTGAGAAGCATGACTCCTTTATCACAGCGCCTATGCCAAACGGCAAGGTCTTAATGAGTTTTTCCGGCAAGGAATTGATTAAAGGCGAGCCGGATGCATCTTCCTTTCCTTCCGGCGGTCTTCGCGCTACCTTTGAGGCAAGAGGATATACGGCATGGGATTGTACTTCCCCGGCATTCGTAAGGCAGGATGCGGCAGGCGCAACACTTTGTATTCCAACGGCTTTCTGTTCCTACACAGGAGAAGCGCTTGACCAGAAGACGCCGCTGCTTCGTTCTATGGAAGCAATCAACGATCAGGCGATTCGATTAATAAGATTATTTGGAAATACGACTTCCAAAAGAGTAACGCCTTCCGTGGGACCGGAACAAGAATACTTCTTGGTTGACAGGGAGAAATATTTAAAGAGAAAAGATTTGATATTTACCGGACGTACCTTATTTGGAGCAATGCCTCCAAAGGGACAGGAAATGGATGACCATTACTTTGGTTCCATCCGCGAGAGAATCGCTGCTTATATGAAGGACGTTAATAAGGAGCTTTGGAAGTTAGGCGTATCTGCAAAGACACAGCATAACGAGGTTGCTCCCGCACAGCATGAGCTGGCTCCGATCTATTCGGAAGCAAACGTTGCGGTAGACCACAATCAGTTGGTGATGGAGACTTTGAAGAAGGTGGCAGGCCGCCACGGGCTGCAATGCCTGCTTCATGAGAAGCCGTTTGCGGGTGTGAATGGTTCCGGTAAGCACAACAACTGGTCTATTACGACAGATGACGGAATTAACCTGTTAGAACCGGGTAAGACGCCGCATGAAAACGTCCAGTTCTTATTGGTACTGACTTGTATCTTGAAGGCAGTAGATATACATGCAGACCTGCTTCGCGAGTCTGCGGCAGATGTTGGTAATGACCACAGATTGGGTGCAAACGAGGCGCCGCCTGCAATTATTTCTATCTACTTGGGCGAGCAGTTAGAGGATGTGCTGACACAGTTGATCAGCACCGGCGAGGCAACACACAGTCTGAAGGGACAGAAATTAGAGACCGGTGTAAAGACATTGCCGGACTTTAGAAAGGATGCTGCCGATCGAAACAGAACATCGCCGTTTGCTTTTACCGGAAACAAATTTGAATTCCGTATGGTTGGTTCCCAGGATTCTATCGCACAGCCAAACGTAGTGTTGAACACAATCGTGGCAGAAGCATTTTCGGAGGCATGTGATGTATTGGAAAAGGCGGATGACTTTGGTCTTGCAGTACATGATTTGATCAAGGAATATGCGACGGATCATCAGAGAATTGTATTTAACGGCAACGGATATTCTGACGAATGGATTGTTGAAGCTGAGGAACGCGGATTACCGAACATCAAATCTATGGTAGATGCGATTCCGGCTCTTGCTACGGATAAGGCGATTGCATTATTTGAAAAATTCGGCGTATTCACAAAGGCGGAGTTGGAGTCCCGCGTTGAGATTGAATATGAGACCTATGCTAAAGAGATTAATATTGAAGCGAAGGCAATGATTGACATTACAGGAAAGCAGATTATTCCGGCTGTAATTAAATACACAACGAAACTTGCTGAGTCGGCAAGCCTTGTGAAATCCGTATGTGATGCGAATATCAGTGTTCAGACGGAGCTTCTGACAGAAGTATCTGATTTATTATCCGAGACGAAGGAAGCGCTTTCAAAACTGATTGAAATTACGGAAAAAGGCGGCGCAATGGAAGAAGGAAGAGAGCAGGCAGTTTACTACAGAGATGAAGTGAAAGCTGCAATGGATGCCTTGAGAGCGCCGATTGACAAGTTGGAAATGCTTGTGGATAAGGATATCTGGCCGATGCCTTCTTATGGAGATCTGATTTTCGAGGTATAGCCGGTTAACCCTAGGAAGTGTTGAGATTTGGCGTCCTCCCCTGAAAAAGAAGTCCTAAAAAGGGAGGATGCCAGGCAACCTGTAAGTCGCCTGGCGTTATTATGAAAAAGTTTATTCAAATAGTTTTAAAATATTACTAGGAGTTATCTTTTGCTATATTTGTATTATATGAGATAGATTTTACAATTCCATGTTCACAAAATGAAACTTTTTTGAATGGATAATGAATAAATTGTGAACAAAAAAATTGAAAAGAGGAGGAAGATCATATGAAAAAACTGGAAATTATTATCAAACCGGAAAAGCTGGAGGATTTGAAAGAAGTTCTTGAAAGCTGCGAGGTGAATGGACTGAATGTTGTGAACAGCATGGGTTATGGTAATCAAAAGGGTATCATTAAGAATTACAGAGGAGCGTCCTACAACGTAACGCTTTTGCCGAAAATCAAGGTGGAAACAGTTGTTGTAGATGAGGTTGCTCCCGGATTGATTGATAAAGTAGTGGATGAAATCAATACCGGTAATTTCGGTGACGGTAAAATTTTTGTGTATGACGTGCAGGATGCAGTTCGTATCCGTACCGGTGAGCGAGGCGAGAACGCATTATAGAAAGAGGACAATTGAATAAAATGAAGAATGATTATCAAAGGAGATAATAAGACCAGACGGCGGCGTGTGGAATATTATCTCCTTTTTATTTGCAAGAATTTACCCGAAAAATCAGATTTTCGGGAAGATTAAGGAGGAAAAGTTTATGGATATGAGTGTATGGTTCCTTATGGGAGCGGCGTTAGTATTTTTCATGCAATGTGGATTTGCAATGGTAGAGGCTGGATTTACCAGAGCCAAAAATGCCGGTAACATTACGATGAAAAACCTGATGGATTTCTGTCTTGGTACAGTAGCTTTTTATTTGCTGGGTTACAATTTTCTTTGCGGAGATGGTACATTTGTAGGATGGGGATTAAATCCTTTTACCAATTTTGCAGAGACTGACTGGTCGGGATTTGTGTTTAACCTTGTGTTCTGTGCTACGGCGGCAACGATTGTATCCGGCGCAATGGCGGAACGTACAAAATTTGTTACGTATTGTGTCTACAGTTTTCTCATCAGTTTATTTGTATATCCGATCGAAGCACATTGGGTATGGGGCGGAACGCCTTGGCTTACAGATATGGGATTTGTTGATTTCGCAGGCTCTTGCTGTATTCATATGGTAGGCGGTATTACAGCCTTTATCGGAGCTGCATTGGTAGGTCCACGTATCGGAAAATATGATAAAAAAGGAAACTCCAGACCAATTCTTGGCCATAATATTTTAATCGGTGCGCTTGGAGTGTTCATTCTTTGGTTTGGATGGTATGGATTCAACGGCGCCGCTGCAACAGACACGATGCAGTTATCCCAGATTTTTGCGACCACAACCGTAGCTCCGGCTGCTGCAACCTGTGCGGCAATGATTTTTACATGGATAAAAAACGGAAAACCGGACGTATCCATGTCCCTGAATGGTTCTCTTGCAGGACTTGTGGGCGTTACCGCAGGCTGTGCGAATGTAGACGTCATCGGCGCGCTGGTTATCGGCGTCGTCTCCGGTATTATCGTATGTGTAGCAGTCTATGTGGTTGAGAATAAATTAAAAGTAGACGATCCGGTCGGTGCGGTAGCGGTTCATGGCTGCTGCGGTTTATTCGGAACACTGGCAGTCGGTTTGTTTGATTATAACACCGGTCTGTTCTATGGCGGCGGTTTCCATCAGTTAGGTATTCAGGCGCTTGGCGTATTGTGCGTAGGCGGGTGGACGATTGTTACAATGACGGCGGTATTCCTTGTGCTGAAGAAAACAATTGGCCTGCGTGTCAGCAGAGAAGAGGAATTGGAAGGGCTTGATTCAACTGAGCATGGCTTAGAGTCATCCTATCCGGATTTCGTTCCGAGAGAGCTTCACTAATATGTGCTAATCTAATCGAGGTTAGGTTAGTAAAATCTAATCCCCTTAGTAGTATATACATCAACGGCAGACGCCCCAGACAGATGTCTGGGGTTTTTGCTGTTCTTTTGGCATAGGGGGCACAAGGGAGCTGCATGCGCTCTGTGCAATGGACAGGGGGAATAAATCTTTCCTGCTCAATTACAGATTTTTGGAATAAAAGTCTTGACAGGGGATATAATTGTTATTATAATAACACTAACTTTTGAAACAAAAATATAATTGTTAAAACGAAATAAAAATGTAACAAAATAGAAAAGAGAACTTTTAAAATGAAAACAAGAGCGGTGAGGCTTCATGGAGCGAATGATCTTAGGATGGATGAGTTTGAGTTACCGGAGATTAAAGATGACGAGATTCTTGTAAAAGTAATATCGGACAGTATCTGCATGTCCACTTACAAATGCGCTATTTTGGGTACGGAGCACAAACGCGTACATGATGATGTTGCAGAACATCCGGCAATTATGGGGCACGAGTTTGCAGGTGACATTGTAAAAGTGGGAGCTGCGCATCAGGATAAGTTTCAGCCGGGCATGAAATTTACACTGCAGCCGGCGTTAAACTACAAGGGAACAATGTGGAGCCCAGGATATTCTTATGAATTTTTTGGCGGGGACTGCACATACTGCATTATTCCGGCTGAGGTAATGGAGCTGGGATGTCTGTTAGAATACAAGGGCCGTGCATATTATGAGGCTTCTCTGGCAGAGCCGATGTCATGCAGCATTGGCGCATTCAATGCGGCTTACCATACGAAGATGGGAGTTTACCATCATGAGATGGGAATTAAAGAAGGCGGAAAGCTGGCAATTATGGCCGGAGCCGGACCGATGGGATTAGGCGCTCTGACTTATGCGCTTCACAGGGATGTCCGTCCTTCTATGATTGTCGTAACAGATGTAAATGAGGACAGATTGAAACGCGCCGAAGAGCTGTTTCCTGTAGAGGAAGCAAAAGCCGACGGCATTGAGCTTCACTTTGTAAATACCGGGGCTATGGAAGATCCGGTTGCCGGACTTCGTGAAATATCGGGAGGCACAGGCTATGATGATGTGTTCTGTTATGCGCCTGTTGCAGCGGTAGTAGAGCAGAGCAGCGGGGTCTTAGGAAGGGATGGCTGCCTGAATTTCTTTGCAGGGCCTACCGATAAGCAGTTCAGTGCAAAAATGAACTTCTATGATGTACATTATAATTCTACACATGTTATGGGCACTACCGGAGGCAATACGGCGGATATGGTCGAGTCTCTGGAGCTGACGGCGGCAAAGCGCATCAATCCGGCTGTTATGGTGACTCATGTAGGAGGGCTGGATGCTGTGGCGGAGACTACGCTGAATCTGCCGAAGATCCCGGGAGGGAAGAAACTGATTTACACGCATCTGAACATGCCGCTGACCGCATTGGAGGATTTCCGTGCAAAGGGGGCAGAGGATGAGCGCTTTATTGGTCTTGCTGATATTCTGGATGCAAATAAGGGATTGTGGTGTCCGGAGGCGGAAGAATATTTGCTGGCTAATTTCGTAGAGGTATAAAACTATGGATAGTATGGAACAGCGCAGAAATGCAATAGTAGATTTTGTAAACGACAAAGGGAATATTACATTTGCACAGTTGGAAAAAAGATTCCCTAATGTGTCCCAGATGACATTGCGGACTGACTTGAAGTTTCTGGACGAGGAGAAGAAAATTGTCCGCATTCATGGGGGAGCGAAATCTGTGGATGTGGTTTTGGGGACGGATGATTATATTGGGCGGCGGGCTGTGCGCAATGTAGAGGAAAAGGAAAGTATCGTCGAAAAGGCGGCGGCGCTTATCAGAGCAAATACAACGGTGTTTCTGGATTCCGGGAGTACGACGACAGCATTGGCAAAAGTCTGGCCGGATCAGCCGAATTTCATTTTTACAAGCAGTATGACCTGTGCGATGGAGTTGTCCGGACTGAAACAGCCTACCGTATTTGTCCTCGGAGGCGAACTGAATAAGTATAGCATGAGCGTATGCGGCGTAGCGGCAATTGATTCGGTAAAAGCGGTTAATTTTGATATGGCTTTTTTGGGAGTTACCAGTTATTCTGCGGATGCTGGTTTTTCATGTGGGGTGTTAATGGAATCTTATTTAAAACAGGCCGTGCTGCAGCGCTCTGCGGAGAAAATTATTTTGATGGATTCTTTTAAGACTGATAAGAAAAGTGCGTTCCATATCTGTCGGTTGGAAGAGGCGGACATGGTGATTTCGGATAAGAATGTTTCAAAGGAATTCCGGCTGGAGTGTGAAAGAGCAGGAGTAGAACTGCGGTAGGGTGGGAATGGGGCTGGCAATTCCGCACGGCACGTCTGAGGAAAAGGAATCCGTTAAGAAGACGGTGAAACAGTTAAAGTAGGAGAAAAAGGGGGCTGACAAATGATTTATACAGTGACATTTAACCCGTCGCTTGATTACATTGTGACGGTGGATGACTTGAAGCTGGGAGCGGTGAACCGCACGAGCCGGGAAAACATTAATCCCGGCGGTAAGGGAATTAATGTTTCCCTGGTATTGCGCAATCTTGGATACGGCAGTACGGCATTGGGATTTGAGGCAGGTTTTACGGGAAAAGAGATTGTAAGACTTGTAAATGAGCAGGAAATCCAGTCGGAATTTATTGAGGTGGAAAAGGGATTATCCCGCATCAATGTGAAGGTACGGTCAAATGAGGAGTCTGAGATTAACGGCATGGGACCGGAGATTAGCGATGCGGATATCAAAAAGCTCTATGAGCAGTTGGGAAAACTGAAAGAAGGCGATATCTTAGTGCTGGCAGGTTCCATACCGGCTGTTATGTCGGAAACCATATACCGCGATATCATGGAGTATCTGTCCGGCAGGAAGATTAAAATTGTGGTGGATGCCACGAAGGATCTTCTGAGGAACGTGCTTGAATATCACCCGTTTTTAATCAAGCCGAATAACCTTGAGCTGGGAGAAATCTACGGAGTTGAGTTAAAGACAAGGGACGAAGTGATTCCGTATGCGCATAAGCTGCAGGAGGAAGGAGCAGGCAATGTGCTGATATCTATGGCAGGAGAAGGAGCGGTTCTTTTGACGGAGGATGGAAAGGTCTGTCAGTCCGAAGCGCCAAAGGGAAAAGTGAAAAATTCAGTCGGCGCAGGTGATTCTATGGTGGCAGGATTTATAGCGGGATACTTGGCGTCGGGAGATTATGAGCAAGCCTTTTATATGGGCTTATGTACTGGTTCTGCATCTGCGTTTTCAGAGGGTATGGCGACGAAAGAAGCGGTAGGAACTCTGTTAGGGCAGTTTGGAAAAAGTTACTTGTGAATGCAGCAGGAAAGGAGAAAGAAAATGAGGGAGTTTACTTACACAATTACGGATCCGGAAGGAATTCACGCAAGACCGGCAGGAATACTGGTAAAACGGGCGGCAAGCTATGCATGTGCGGTCAAAATCGCAAAGGACGGCAGGGAGGTAGATGCAAAGCGCATCATGGGAGTTATGTCCCTTGGCGTCAAATGCGGCATGGAGATTACTGTAAAATGTGACGGTGAGGGCGAAGATACGGCGGCAGCCGAGTTGGAGGCATTCTTTAAGGAGAATTTATAAGAGATGAAGATGGATGGGAAATCTGTATTTGGAGGGGTGGCAATGGGACGCCTCTCCATTTACAAAAAAAATGATCAGGTTGTAAAGAGGACGAGGGTTTCTGACACGGAGGCCGAAGTGAGGCGTTATGAGAACGCAAGCGAGAAAGCGAAAGAACAGCTGGCTGCCCTTTATGACAAAGCGCTTAAGGAAGTGGGGGAATCAAGCGCGGCGATTTTCGAGGTTCATCAGATGATGTTAGATGATTTGGATTATCAGGAGTCAGTCACCAACATGATACGGACACAGGGAATCAATGCTGAATATGCGCTCGCAGTGACCGGGGATAATTTTTCCGAGATGTTCGCGGCTATGGATGATGATTATATGAAAGCAAGGGCGGCTGATGTGAAGGATATCAGTAACCGTGTGATATCCGTACTTCAGGGTATCCAGAATACGGAGCTTGACAGTGAAGAGCCTGTCATTCTGGTGGCGGAAGATCTGGCGCCGTCCGAGACGGTCCAGCTCGACAAGTCATTGCTGTTATCGTTCGTGACGCGCTTTGGCTCTACCAATTCCCATACGGCGATACTGGCAAGGACCATGAACATTCCGGCATTGATCGGTGTGGACTTTAGCGAGGATATTGACGGGCATTTTGGTATTGTGGATGGGTTTGAGGGGACATTATATGTAGACCCGGATGAGGAGACCATAGAGAAATACCGCAAAAAGCAGGAGGAAGAGAAAGAGAAGGCGCGCCTGCTGCAGGAACTGAAAGGGATGCCGAATGTTACGAAGGACGGCAGGGAGATTAAGCTCTATGCAAATATCGGGGGTGTGGGCGACGTACCGTCCGTATTACAGAATGACGCTGCCGGTATTGGATTGTTCCGCTCCGAATTTTTGTATCTGGAATCGGATACCTTCCCGACCGAGGAAGAGCAGTTTAATGCATACCGCACCGTGGTACAGACAATGGCGGGGAAAAAGGTCATTATCCGTACGCTTGATATCGGCGCAGATAAACAGGTGGATTACTTTAATTTGGCGCATGAGGATAATCCTGCTATGGGATACCGCGCAATCCGTATCTGTCTGGAGCAGCCGGATATTTTCAAGACGCAGCTGCGCGCGATTTATCGGGCGAGCTATTATGGGAATATCTCGATTATGTTTCCGATGATTATATCGGTAGATGAGGTGAAACGCATTCAGGAAATTGTGGATGAGGTAAAAAAGGAATTAGATGATCATGGTCTGGCATATGGCGACGTAGAACTGGGAATTATGATTGAGACGCCGGCGGCTGTATGGATGACGGAGGAGCTGGCTAAGGAAGTAGATTTCTTTTCAATCGGAACCAATGATTTGACACAGTATACGCTGGCGATTGACCGTCAGAATCCGCGTCTGGATTCCTTCTACGATGCGCATCATCCTGCGGTGCTTCGTGCGATTCAGATGACAGTCGAGAATGGACATAAGGGCGGTGCATGGGTAGGCATCTGCGGAGAACTGGGAGCAGATACTGCATTGACAGAGAACTTTTTACGCATGGGCGTGGATGAATTATCCGTAAGCCCGTCGAGAATTCTGGCAGTCAGGGCTGCAATCCGTGACTGCGACTTAAGTAAATAGTGGATATAGGTAATTGGCAGGAAAGGGAGATAATCTCCCCTTCCTGCCACAAATTTTATTATCGTATGATTATCAAAAAGATTCATGATTTGCGGGAATTGCTTTTGGCATACAGAACCGGGATGGTGAAGGAGAGAATTTGAACGTTAATTTCTGGGGATATAGTGAATAAATATTTCCTGACAGAGAATTTTATGTTAATATAAAAAGTGGGAATTGATTCTTGCGATATGGTAATGTGTAATTAATAATAGATAGCCAAACATACAGAAGGAGGTAATTACATATGGTTTACAAGCAATTTCAGGATTTAAAATTATCTGCGCTTGGTCTTGGCGCAATGCGTCTTCCGGTTATTGGGGGAGATGATGCGAAGATCGACGAGGCAGCCACAGAAGAGATGGTCGCATATGCAATGGAAAAGGGAATCAACTATTATGATACGGCATGGGGATATCACGGCGGTAATTCGGAGCTTGCTATGGGCAAGGCGCTGAGTAAATACCCGAGAGAGAACTATTATCTGGCGACAAAATTCCCAGGATATGACCTTTCCAATATGGATAAGGTGCAGGAAATCTTTGAAAAACAGCTGGAGAAATGTCAGACAGAGTATTTCGATTTTTATCTGTTCCATAATGTATGTGAAATGAATATAGATGCCTATCTGGATGAGAAGCATGGAATCTTTTCGTATTTGATGAAGCAGAAGGAGGAAGGGAGAATCCGCCATCTTGGTTTTTCCGCACATGGAAGCTGCGAGGTGATGAAACGTTTTCTGGAGGCTTATGGTGAGCACATGGAGTTTTGCCAGATTCAGTTGAATTGGCTGGATTATCGTTTTCAGGATGCCAAGGCAAAGGTGGAGCTGTTAAAGGAATATCATCTTCCGGTATGGGTCATGGAGCCGCTTCGGGGCGGAAGGCTTGCGGCATTGTCGGAAGAGACCGAAGCAAGATTAAAAGAATTACGCCCGGATGAGGGAATTCCGGCATGGGCGTTCCGTTTCCTTCAGGCGCTTCCCGAAGTGACGGTTGTGCTTTCCGGTATGTCAAATATGGAGCAGCTCAAGGAGAACATAGAAACTTTTGAGACGGATAAGCCGCTCTCTGGTGATGAGATGGATGAGTTGGCAAAAATTGCAGAAGATATGACGGCTAGAATTACTCTTCCCTGCACGGCATGCCATTATTGCGTAAGCCATTGTCCGAAAGGAATTGATATCCCGTCTTTGATTGAGCTTTACAATGAACACAGCTTTACCGGCGGAGGTTTTATTGCACCAATGGCGCTGATGGCGGTTCCGGAGGATAAGAAGCCTTCTGCATGTATCGGCTGCAAGAGCTGCGAGGCAGTCTGTCCGCAGCAGATTAAGATTTCGGAAGCTATGGCAGATTTCAGTGCAAAGCTGAATGGCTAAAATATATTAGAAATTGTAGGAGGGCGAATATGGCGAATCAGGATGAACATGGTAACTTATTTGGAAAATGGCAGATTGCACCGAATACATGGTGTATCACGAACCGTTGGGCGAACTTCATGTATCTTTTGATCGGAGAAGAAAAAGCGATGCTCATTGATACGGGGTCTGCGGAGGGGAATCTCAGAGAATTTATAGAGACTATCACGGATAAGCCTGTTATGGTGGTAAATACACATGGGCATTTTGACCATACGGGCGGCAACTCCTGCTGGGCCGAGGCATGGATGACGAAGGAGGCGGCAAAAAGTGCGAAGATTCCTTTTTCACCAATGCATAAGGAATGGTTCGACTCCAAGGGATACCCGGATTATCAGATTCATGAATTATCCGACGGAGATATCATTGAGCTTGGAAACAGACAGGTAGAAGTAATTGCAATTGGAGCGCATAGTGAAGGCAGTATTGCGCTCTTAGACCGCACAAGCAGAGCAATGTTTACCGGAGATGAACTTGAGAGCGGACAGGTCTTATGGTTTGTAAGGGATCATGCGCTTACTCCTAAGGAAGTGGCGGCGCTCCATAAGCGAAATATGGAAAAATTGCTATCGTATCGGAAGGAATATGACTGGCTGTGGCCGGCGCACAATGGCGTGCCGCTTTTGCCGGATATTTATTTACAGGATTTTATTACACTGGATGAGCAGGTCATGGCAGGAACGGCTAAGGTTATGCCGAATACAGGAGGTTTTGGATTTCCTACGGATGTCAGTCAGGCAGGAGGTCCGTTTGCCAAGTTTGGGAAGCTGGAGCGGGTGGAATATGGGACGGCATCCGTAGTTTATCCGGCAGAGAGTTAGGAGAAAGTCGGGGAATTATAAACGAAAGGAGAGGCAATCCGGTGGGTATGCTCAGAAGGATTGATGCTATATAATTTAAAGAGCGGCCATTCGGTCGCTCTTTTTTGGTTTAAATATAGTAAGATTTTTGAAATATTGTGCAATATATGCCGCTATTCATTTGTAGGTGAATCTTCGTTATCCTTTGGGTCATCATCCTCATCATCTGGATCCGGGTCATCATCCCCATTATCTGGGTCAGGATTGTCATCAGGAGGAGTCTCGTCTTTGGGATTTTCATCCTCATTCTCATCACCGTCTGTAATGATTCCTCCGACAGGGGGCGGGGCAGCCGCAGAGGTGTGCACGGTACAGGTGCTGTTGGCCAGTTCTTCGGACAACAGATAAGCTCCGTCAGCAGAAGCGGAAGAGCCGCCTACAATGTAAACAGTGGTTTGCTTTGTCTCATCCGGGCAGAATTCGCCGGCGAGAAGACCGGAGGAAGAGCAGACGGTGGCGTTTACATGGTGATCACAGACCTCGGTAGGAGCCGTTCCGGTAATGAAATATTCCGTTTCTACCATGCTGCCGCGGGGATCGCAGTCGCACAGACCGGAGACAGCCACTTTTCCGGATTTTTTACACACTGTCGCAGAGGTGATTCCTTCCGGCATGTCAAAGGTCTTATATTCCAAGCCTTCATGGATACGTCCCATAACGGCTTTCCAGATAAGTCTGGTATATCTCGTGCTTTTTAACTGTGCATTGTCATCATATCCGCCCCAGACAACGCAGGTATAGTAAGGAGTGAAGCCTGCAAACAGGGAGTCGCGGTCCTTCGTTGTGGTTCCGGTTTTACCGGCAATTGACATGTTGCCAAAATTTGCGGGAGTACCGGTACCGGATGTAACTACGTCCTGCATAGCGCTGGTCAGCAGCCATGCGGTGGTATCCTTCAAAACAGTATGTGTCTTTGGTGTATTGTCAATCAATATGTTTCCGTCATGATCCAGAATCTTAGTATAAAAGCGCGGTTTCACATAGGTGCCGCTGTTGGCAATGGTTGCATAAGCGGCAGTTAATTCCAGATTGGTAACTCCGTTGGTAATACCGCCTAGTGCAAGAGCCTGATTGTTGTCCTCCGGAACTAAAGTCGTAAAACCGAAGTTCAGCAGATAGTTGTAACCGGCATCTGTACCAATATCTGTCAAAGTCTTAACGGTAACAATGTTGACGGAGTTGGTAATAGCGGTGCGCAGTGTGGTAAATCCACGGAAGCTGCCGTCATAGTTCCTAAGAGGCGTTCCGTTGGCGTATGAATATGGGGCGTCATCCTGTACGGAAGCAAGCGTCATACCGCCTGTGTCTAGCGCCGGAGCGTAGGAAGCAAGAATCTTAAAGGTGGAGCCGGGCTGTCTGGTAGTGCCGGTCGCGCGGTTCAAGGTCTTGCTGGCGGTCTTATCTCCGCGTCCGCCTACAATTGCCTTTACTTCTCCGGTATACTGATCCATCAGTGTCAGGGAAGCCTGCGGCTGGACAGTGAAGGTCAGGGATTCGCCATTTTCAACGATTTTATCGCCGGATTCCATGATATCTGCTTTATATTGTGTAATTGCAGCTTCTGCCTCTTCCTGTGAAGCAAAATCAATATCATAGTTGCTGTTGGAAGCGCGGTAATAACTGAGCATTGTCTGTTCACTGTAATTTGCGAGCGTACCGTCTGATTTCTGGATAGTCAGCCGGTAAGAGAACGACACTTCCGGTTCCTCAATGTAGTTTTCAAGATTATTTACCTCTTCGTCACAGATTTTCTGGAGAGAAGAATCCTGCGTGGAATAAATGGTCAGACCGCCCTGATACAGCGTTTTATAAGCCTGTGTCTCGGTATAACCTAATTCATCAATCAAATCCTGAATGATTTGCTCTGTCAGTTCATCGACAAAATAGGAATTGACCTGCCCCTTTTCTGTGTTGGCGTTTACAATCTGTATTCTGTCATAAACATTGTCATTGATTGCCTCATCATATTCTTTCTGGTCAATGAACTCTAATTCTTTCATTTTGTCCAGAACCAGCTTCCTTCTTTCGGCATTATTGTCGGGATGGGTGATGGGATTGTATTTGGTCGGACTTTGAGTGATGGCGGCAATTACTGCGCATTCCGAAAGATTTAACTCGGAAGCATGCTTGTTAAAATAACGAAGAGAAGCCTGTTCCACACCAAGCGTATTTTGTCCCAGATTAATCGTGTTTAGATAATTTTCCAAAATCCACTCCTTGGATTCCCGTTTCTCTAGTTGGATGGCAAGGTATTGTTCCTGAATCTTGCGCTCCAGTTTATCTGCCATAGCGGTTTCAGTGGTCCAGTCTGTAAAAACATTGTTTTTCAGAAGCTGCTGGGTGATGGTACTTGCACCTTGATTGAAATGAAAGCCGTTTGCGATTCCGGTAAAGCCTGCGCGGATAATTCCCTTGATATCAATGCCGTTGTGATCATAAAAACGTTCATCCTCAATGGCCACAAAGGCATGCTGCAGATTTATCGGCATTTTGTCAATGGAAATCTCCGAACGATTAGAGCCGGAGGTCAAAAGTTTCGCCGTACGGTTACCGTCCGTATCCAGTACAACAGATAGCGCTCCCGTTGGCGTAGCGTCTATTGTTTGAATATCCGGCGCAGAATCAATAATGCCTTTGTATATACCGACACCCGCACATACACCGATGACAGCGAGTGCAAAAAGACCAATAAAGAGTGTCTTGAAGAAAATTACGGCAAATTTCTTGCGGACCATAGTGCTTTTGGAGACAAGTTCCTTCTCCTTATGGGCAGTCCCTTTTTTTCCATAATTCATAATGTTCCTCCTTATAGAATTATTAACATTATTTTCTCATTATAACAAAAAGATACTATATAATAAAGAAAAAAGTGAAATATGCCTTGATGGCGCTGATTAAAGATTGCGCCAAAAGCGGCTGCGTGTTACACTGAATATATAAAATTATAGTCCCAATGTATCTTGAAAGGGTAAAAGAATTCTGTAGGATTTATGAAAAATGTTTTAATTCCAAGAATTCGGGAAAGGATTATCGGATATGGGAGAAAATAGCTACAAGGCGGTCTATCAGGGCGGCAGCGGGGAGATAGAGGAAAAGAAATCCAGATTTATCGCAACGATACGTCCGGTGGAATCGGAGGAGGAGGCAGTATCATTTATTGCCGAAATGAAGAAGCAGTATTGGGACGCCCGACATAATTGCAGTGCATTTATAATAGGAAGGAATCAGGAGCTTACACGCTGTTCGGACGACGGAGAGCCTTCCGGTACGGCAGGCAGGCCGATGTTAGATGTGCTTTTAAAGGAAGGGATACATAATGCGGCAGTGGTGGTGACAAGATATTTCGGCGGAACCCTTCTCGGAACCGGCGGGCTGGTTCGGGCTTACCAAAGGAGCGTACAGGAAGGCTTGAAGAACTGTGTTGTCATAGAAAAGAATCAGGGGAGGATCTTGGAGATTGGCACGGATTACAATGGGATGGGTAAGATTCAGTATTTGCTAGGAAATGAGAAGATAGCAGTTTTGGATACTGTGTATTCGGATGAGGTAAAGATGACGGTGATAGTGCCGGAAGAGAAAAAGGCATATATAGAAAAAAGCATTATAGATGCGACAGGCGCTAAGGCGGAACTTGTCTGGAAGCAGAAGGCGGAGTTTGCAAAAGTCGGCAAAGAAATTAAAATTTTTTCAAAAACCTCTTGACTTTTTTCTCGTTATTGTGTATCATATCTTTTGTTGACAGCACAATGGCCCATCGCCAAATGGTAAGGCAACGGACTCTGACTCCGTCATTTCAAGGTTCGAATCCTTGTGGGCCAGCTCTTAGGAAGCACCACTGATGTGGTGTTTTTTTATTTATGTGCACGGGCTCTAGAGGAAGATTGCCAGCAGAGCAGGCGGAGCCCGGCACGGCGAGCAGGGGAAGACAACCCTTCCCTACTCGGTTTCATTAGGAAAGAATTGGCGTTGATGTGGACGGTCTTATTCTTGGGAAAGGATGAATCAGATGTATAGTTTTGAAAGCAGGGTAAGATACAGTGAGGTCGATTGCAGACGAAATATGACGTTTCCGGCGCTTTTGAATTACTTTCAGGATTGCTGTACCTTTCAATCGGAAGACTTAGAAGTGGGAATTGATTTTCTGAAAGAGGAGCAAGCAGCATGGATGTTGGTTTCCTGGCAGGTCGTAGTGGAGCGTCAGCCGGTGTTTGGCGAGAAAATAAAGATTTCTACCTGGCCTTATGATTTTGGAGGATTTTATGGATTTCGTAATTTTACGATGGAGGATGAGGGCGGAAGAGCGATTGCTTACGCAAATTCTGTATGGGTGTTCATGGATCTCGTAAAAGGAAGACCTCGTAAGATTGCGCCCAGGCTTTTTGAGGTTTATTCCAAGGAGGAACGTTTTCCGATGGAATATAAAGAGCGTAAGATCGAAGTACAGGGCGAAGGCGTGGAGGAGAAGGCATTTGCCGTACATCCTTCACAGATTGACACGAATCATCATGTGAATAATGAGCGTTATGTCGAAATGGCAAAGGAGTATCTGCCGGAAACATTTGTGATTCAGGAAATGAGAGCAGAATACCGGAATTCTGCGGTATTAGGCGATATGATTTACCCGGTGGTTCACAGAGGAGCGAATCAGGTGACGGTGGTACTTGCGGATGAGAAGAGAAAACCTTTTGCAATTGTAGAGTTTAAGGAGGCAGTATGATAAATTTAGGAGAATGGCAGGAGCTGACTGTAGTAAAAAAAGTTGATTTTGGTCTTTATCTGGCGGAAAAACAGGAGGATGAGACGAGAGTTCTTCTGCCAAAGAATCAAGTTCCCGCTGAGGTAAAGACGGGAGAAAGGCTGCGGGTATTTTTGTACAAGGATTCCAAAGACCGCCTGATTTCTACTTTGAAAGAGCCGAAGCTGACGCTGGGACGTTTTGCTGTATTAAAGGTGCTGGAAGTGGGAAAGATTGGAGCTTTTCTGGATTGGGGATTAGAGAAAGATCTGTTTCTTCCATATAAAGAGATGACTGCGAGGGTAGAGGCAGGAGATGAGGTGCTGGTAACGCTGTATATTGATAAGAGCCGCAGGCTCTGTGCCAGTATGAAAGGAATTTATGAATTGCTTTATACGAATTCACCTTACCAGAGAGACGATACGATCGAGGGCAGGGTCTATGAGTTCAGTGATAACTTCGGAGCTTTTGTAGCAGTGGACGATAAATATTCCGCATTGATTCCGGCACATGAAGATCACAGCTTTTTAAAGATTGGCGATATCATATCGGCGAAGGTCACCAATGTGAAGGAGGACGGCAAGCTGGATTTGACCCTGCGGGATAAAGCATATTTACAGATGGACGAGGACGCCGAAAAGGTGATGAAGGTCATAGAAGAATTTGCAGGTGTTCTTCCGTTTAATGATAAAGCGTCACCTGAAGTAATCAAACGGGAAACGGGGTTGAGCAAGGCGGCATTTAAACGTGCGGTAGGACGGCTCTATAAGGAGCGCCGGATTGAAATAACGGAGAAGAGTATTCGTAAAACGGGGAAATAGAACTTGCAACACATTCGTTGTTGGGATAGAATGAGAATGTCATCAGACAGATATCAGCCGTAAGTGCAGAACATGAAAGAATCTGATGCGGCTTAAGAGAATGAGGAAAGAAGGAATAATTTATGAAGAAGGTTATCGCAACAGATAAGGCTCCCGCAGCAATCGGACCGTATTCACAGGCAATTGAGGTGAACGGAATGGTATATACTTCAGGGATTATCCCCGTGGTTCCGGAAACAGGAGAGATTCCAGAGGGTTCCGCAGCGCAGGCAAAGCAGGCGCTGACAAATTTATCGAATTTGTTGGAGGCAGCCGGCACAAGTATGGACAAGATAATCAAAACAACGGTATTTATCAAGGAAATGAATGATTTCGGAGCAATCAATGAGGTTTATCAGACATTTTTCTCGGCTGATTTTCCGGCAAGAAGCTGTGTAGAGGTCGCGCGTCTTCCGAAAGACGTTTTGATTGAGATTGAGGCGATTGCAGAAAAATAGGATTTGGATTGACGGCAAAAAGAAACGCTTGTTCTCCTTTGCCGTGATGGTATGAAAGAAGGCATCCGTTATGGATGCCTTCTTTTGCTAATCAGAAATAATCTTCATGCAACGCCTATACATATACATCAATATTACTTCCCACAGACGGATTGACCGAATTCTCCATAGCTTGTATCATTTTTGAATTCAATGCATCTGTGACCTCTAACTGCTTATCTAACATTGCAAGTCCGAGCGCCTGACCGGTTGAAGATGTTGCGGAGTTTAAAGCGTTCAGTGCGATGTCGTTATAGCCTGTTATATTCATTCAGCCTCACCTGCCTTTCCTTTTTTATTATTATGACACGAAATGGAGAAAAAAGCAAAGGTAAATATGAAAATATTGGCTGTTTTGCGGAAATAACACCACTTTACAAGTTTTTGATTAACCCATTGGTTTCAGATACACCTGCTTCAAGGCTTTGTCCGGCAATCAAAGCGGTGGAGGAAAACGTTGTAGTTATGTTTGGACTTGCAAATATTTTGTTTGAAAATCGCACCTTGTGTGATATACTGATTTGGGCATTGCAAAATGATAGGTGTAACCACGGAGGATTAGAAAAATGGCGGTATCATATGATAAATTATGGAAGTTATTGATTGATAAAAAAATGAATAAAACGCAGATGCGGCTTGCAACAGGGATTAGCTCCAGTACTCTTGCAAAGCTATCAAAGGCGGAACCGGTTACATTGGATGTATTGGAAAAAATCTGTGATGAATTGCATTGCAATATTGGGGATATTGTGGAGTTTGTAAAGAAATAATTTGTGTCAGCAGTGTTGCTGCAATTACATAGATCTGACAATAAAACTAAAGGAGAATGTACATGGTAGATACTAAAAAAGAGCAGGAAAGAGACGAGTTACATCGTGCTATTTGGGCGATTGCAGATGAACTTCGCGGATCAGTAGACGGATGGGATTTCAAGAATTATGTTCTTGGAACTATGTTTTATCGCTATATATCTGAAAATCTAAATGAGACACTTGAAAGTGTATTTAGACATATTGAAGAATCTGCACAAGGAAGTAAGTCTGAGGGAAGCTATGCAGGACTGTTTAATGATTATGATGTAAACAGCAATAAGCTAGGAGCTACTGTAGCAAAAAGAAATGAAAAGTTAGTTAAGCTCCTTAGTGGTGTCGCAAATATGAACCTTGGAAGTGTCCACGACCATGATATTGATGCATTCGGTGATGCTTACGAATATCTCATGACCATGTATGCAAGTAATGCAGGAAAATCAGGGGGGAATTTTTTACACCTGCTGATGTATCTGAACTCTTAACAAGACTTGGAACTGTGGGAAAGACAGAGGTTAATAAAGTATATGATCCGGCTTGTGGAAGTGGTTCGCTTCTTTTAAAGGCTTTAAAGATTCTAGGTAAAGATGCGGTTCGAAATGGCTTTTATGGTCAGGAAATGACGAACAACAATAAACTGACATCGGAAAATGTTGATAAAATTGTAGATGTATTTACAAGAAGAGAAGAAGTAAAGCATTTTACGCATTTGGCAGGTTATGAGGAAGTTGCCGAAAATGATTACAATTTATCAGTATCTACTTATGTGGAGGCAAAGGACACCAGGGAAAAGATTGATATCAAGAAATTGAATGCGGAAATTGAACAAATAGTAGCGCGTGAACAGGTGCTTCGTGACGAGATTGCAAAAATAATTGCAGAAATCGAGGTGTAGGATGGACGAAAAAAATTTTGAGTTTTTGCTCTATAGTTCTGCCGATGAAGAAGTATCTGTTAATGCGCTTGTAAAAGATGAAACAATCTGGCTTACGCAAAAAGCAATGGCTGAGCTGTTTGGTTGTTCTACAGACAATATTTCTTTGCATTTGAAAAATATATTCGCAGATGGAGAATTGGAGAAGAATTCAGTTACCGAGAAAATCTCGGTAACTGCCGCTGATGGTAAAAAATATAATACACAATTTTATAATTTGGATGCCATTATCTCTGTCGGATATCGTGTGAATTCCGGAAGAGCCACACAGTTTCGTATCTGGGCAACCAGTATTCTGAAGGAATATATGACAAAGGGGTTTGTGTTAGATGATGAACGTCTCAAACAGGGGAAAACGGCATTTGGAACAGACTATTTCAAAGAATTGCTTGAGAGAGTACGTTCTATTCGTGCAAGCGAGAGGCGTATCTGGCAGCAGATTACAGATATCTTTGCAGAATGCAGTATTGATTATGATACACTCTCAAAGTCGTAACTATTTAGGAATGGGGCAAGGCAGTCATTTGCTATGCGGGCGTTCCCGAAAGATTTCATAAGGTTTGGAATGTCAAAAAGTGTAAATGTATTCTTCATAGTGTGTACCCCCTGTATGTTAAATGTAATTTATTGGTTTCTTTTATGTTGGATTTTCACCCCTTTATTATTCAGTCGGTAAAGGTTCGCTGTTGCCGAACTCTATTCCCCGGCAACCGGGCTGTGTTTCATTTGATGATACTAGCATAATGTATTTGTACGAATATATCAATGGGAAATATGTACAAATCGTACGAATATAAATTGTGCATATCATATAATTGTACGAATATATGCATTATGGTACTATTAGTTTGAAAGGAGTGTGAGAATATGGCTACCAGTGAAGCGCAGGTGAGGGCAACGCTGAAATATAAGGCAAAGGCATATAAACGGATTCCCTTGGATATGAAAATAGAGGAATACGAAGCATTGAAAGAATATACCGATAATACAGGAGAAAGTATAAACGGATTTATTCGGAGAATCATAAAAGAAGAAATAGAAGAGACTTGAAATATTCGTACGAATATAGTATGATAGTAATATCAGATGGGGCAAGTAAATCTGACGAACGGAAAGGAGAATAGGAATATGGAGGTTTTGGAACAAATGAACGAACAGGAAATGAAAAGAATCGCTATTGAGAAATATGTAAATATCCAGCGCATTAAAAAGCACGGACAGGAAGAAGTAGAGTATCAGGAGAAGATAGCAAGGGCAGAGTTGCAAATGCTGGGAATCTCCACAGAGGATTTGGAAATCAGTAAACAACAGTAAAAAAGATAGAGCGGAACTTGCCACCGCTCTTTTGCCTTGGTAAAAAATGTGGGTATTGGAGGATTTATGTATGAGCGAAGCAGGGAAGCAAAATAGATA
Organism: uncultured Lachnospiraceae bacterium; assembly: GCA_910578885.1. GTDB lineage: Bacteria > Bacillota > Clostridia > Lachnospirales > Lachnospiraceae > Roseburia_C. The sequence continues at coordinate 65,029 of CAJTSH010000008.1, read as the reverse complement.
CAGAGGACGGCGGCTTTGAATATATGCTGGACTGCTGGAGGTACATGGCAAAATATTGTTCAGAGAACAAGCAAAGATTAGAATACAGATAAAAGCAGCCCCAGCAGCAGTTTTCCGGGGCTTTTCATATGTTGTACCAATTGAACAATACCCACCGGGGCGCTTGATGAGAAGACCGGATACGGCATCATGGAGTTGTTCCATGAACTCAATCAGGAGGGGATGACAATCTTGATGGCAACGCATGATAAGGAATGGGTGGGTATGAGCCGAAAAGAAATCTTGATGGCGGATGGGAAAGTGCTTTAAGAGAGAGAACTTGTGAATATTCCATATTTTTCTTGGAAAGCATAAAAGGAGATGGTAAGATAGAGATATTGAAGAAAAGGAGATAAAGAGATATGATTTATGACGTGGTGATTATCGGAAGCGGTCCGGCTGGCCTTACGGCAGCAATTTATGCACAGAGGGCAAGACTGCATACACTGGTGATAGAGAAACAGCCTATGGGCGGAGGGCAGATTTTAAATACCTACGAGGTGGATAACTATCCGGGATTGCCGGGAATCGGTGGATTTGAGATGGGTATGAAGTTTAAAGAACATGCAGAAAAATTGGGGACAGAATTTAGAACCGCTGAGGTGAAAAGGCTCCATACAGAGAATGGGATCCATAAAATAGAGACTGCGGACGGAATCATAGAGGGGAGGACGGTGATTCTTGCAACCGGAGCCAGCCATCGTAAGCTGGGGGTTCCGGGAGAAGAGGAGCTTGGCGGTATGGGCGTATCCTACTGTGCGACTTGTGACGGAGCTTTTTTCAAAAACCGTACTGTTGCAGTGGTGGGCGGCGGAGATGTTGCGTTAGAGGACGCGCTGTTTCTTGCAAGGGGCTGCGAAAAGGTATATCTGATTCATAGAAGAGAAGAATTTAGGGGAGCAAAGCTTTTGCAACAGAGGGTAAAGGACGCGTCAAATATTGAAATCCTCTATGACACTGTTGTGGAGGAAATTTGCGGGACAGAAATGGTGGAGAGTGTTTCCATATACAATAAGAGGGAAGAAAAGCGTCGGAATCTTCCGGTAAACGGGGTTTTTCTGGCGGTAGGTATTTCGCCGAATTCGGATTATGCAAGAGACTTTGTGCAGATGGGCGAAGGAGGTTATATTGCAGCGGGAGAAGACTGTGTAACCAATGTGCCGGGAGTGTTTGCAGCAGGTGATATCCGTACCAAGAAGTTGCGTCAGGTTATTACTGCGGCGGCGGACGGCGCGAATGCGGTTGCCTCAGCCGAAGAGTATCTTTACCGCAGTGTATAAAATTAACAAAAGAAGAAAAATATTTTGGAAAATTCCGGTGGTATTTAGGGTTGACATATACATGACCGCTGCGCTATAATTAGCCATGTAATAAATTCGTAACAAATGACAAGTGCTAATGATAGATGGAGGTATTTATGTACAAGAAGGCTTTGAGGGTAGCGGCTTTTGGACTGGCAGGCGTGCTTACACTGACCGGGATACCGGCAGTTACATATGCAGCGCCGGTTGCGGGGGTTTTCCAACCGGCAGAGAGCGCGGCAGTTGATACTTCACCGTTATCCGGTGTATCACTTTGTTTTTCTGATTATATGACTCGGAATGAGCAGGATGTAAAGACCGCAGACAACCAGACACCGGTAGTTCAGCAGTCTGATGCAACAGGAAAAGGCAGTCTGAAAGGGGAATATGCGGATATCGCAATTGCTCAGGTTGACAATTATGTGAATATCAGAAGCGAACCGAATACAGACAGCGAAGTAGTAGGAAAGCTTTACAATAACTCGGCGGCAAAGGTCTATAAGACAGTAGACGACTGGTATCAGATTACATCCGGTACGGTAACCGGTTATGTAAAGAGCGAATATGTTGTCCGCGACAATGAAGAGCTTGCGAGAAATGTAAGCCGAAGGGTGGCTACGGTTCAGACAGACGGACTGTTTGTAAGAGCAGAAGCATCGACAGAATCCGATAAATTGGGACAGGTTCCGAATCAGGAGGAGCTTACCGTAACGGATGAATCGGTAGACGGATGGGTAAAGGTTGAAATCGAGGAAGGTGAAGGATACGTTTCTATGGATTACGTAACGCTTTCCACAGAATTTGTACAAGCTGAGTCCAAGAGAGAAGAAGAAGCCAGACTTGCTAAGGAAGAAGCGGAGCGTCAGGCGGCTCTGAGAGCGGCGGAGGCAGCAGAAGCAGCAAGGAGGGCGTCACGGAGATCCAGTGGTTCAAGCAGTTCCGGTGGCGGTTCTTCCTCATCGGGCGGAAGTTATTCGGCACCGTCAGGAAGCGGCGGAAGCGCAGTTGCAAATTATGCGTGCCAGTTTGTGGGGAATCCATACGTATATGGTGGTACAAGCCTTACGAACGGTGCAGATTGTTCCGGATTCGTAATGGCAGTTTATGCAGCATTCGGCGTATCGCTCCCACATTCCTCAAGTGCAATGAGAGGCTGCGGATATGAAGTTAGTCAAGATGCAATGCAGCCGGGGGATATCGTATGCTACAGCGGACATGTTGGTATTTACATTGGCGGGGGAACACTTGTCCATGCAAGTACGCCAGAATCAGGAATTAAGTATTCTAATGTATACTATAAGACGATTCTTTCTGTAAGACGAATCTTCTAACTAGAAAAATAAACAGAGATTCAGAGGATGTTTCGGAAGAATAGAAAACTTCGGGACATCCTCTTTTTATGTATTATATTATTTTCCAATATAGAATTTATTAACATACTGATACAATTTTGTTACAAGCCAGAGAAGTTGTTGAAATAATGCAATGCTAAGATGAAGAATATCTGATGATGAACAATAGGAGAGATTGGTATGAGTCGACGCATGGAAGGAAAAAGATTACGCAGAGCCAGAAGAAGACGGAGAATACTAATTACAAAGATGATTCTTGTTTTTTCCGTCTTTGTTTTAATAATAGTTGGATGTGTTTGCTTTTTCGGAACGCCTATGGTGGCAGAGGAATTGACAATAGAAGCGGGAAGCGCTATGCCAGATGTTTCTGATTTTTTGGAGAAGGATTATAGGGATGTCAGATTGGTATCCGGACTTGATGATTCCGTAGATATGAATACAGTGGCAGATTATGTTGTTGTGATAGAGATATCCGGGAAGAAGTATACCTCCATTTTGCATGTCATAGACACAGTAAAGCCGGTGGTGACGCCAAAGACTGCACAAGTCTACATAAAAGGGACGATAGGGCCGGAGGATTTGATAGAGAAGATAGAGGATGTCACGGAAACAACGGTTGCATTTGCAGGAACTCCGGATTTTTCTAAGGCAGGAAGTCAGCAAGTAGAGCTGACCGTTACGGATGAAGGCGGAAATACCACAACTGTTACCGCAGATGTAGAAGTAGTGGAAGATGCGGAGGCGCCTGTTATCAGCGGAGTAGAGGAATTGACCGTAGCTGCGGGGAACAGCATTTCCTATAAGAGAAATATAACGGTTACGGACAATTATGACAGCGAAGTGGAATTGACGGTAGACAATAGTGGAGTGGATTTGAATAAGGAGGGAGATTACCCCATTACCTATATCGCAAAGGATAAGGCGGGAAATGAAACGTCTGTGAACACGGTTCTCCATGTGACAATGCCGGCTGCAGAACAGGCCACGGAGGAATTGATCAATGCGCTTGCGGACGAACAATTGGCAAAAATCACGACAGCAGATATGGGAGAATATGAGAAGGCGGAAGCGATTTTCAACTGGGTGCATGGTAATATCGGATATTCGGACGGAACGCCGGTGACAGACTGGATTCAGGGCGCCTATCATGGATTGGTGGAGCATTCAGGAGACTGCTTCGTCTATGCAATGACATCTAAGGCACTGCTGACAAGAGCGGGAATCACGAATATGGATATACAGAAAATTCCAACGTCAACGCATCATTACTGGAATTTGATTGATATCGGTGATGGCTGGTATCATTTTGATGCGACAAGAAGGAGAGACGGAAGTTATTTCTTTTATTGCACTGATGAGGAGGTTATGGCATATTCTACAACACATCGTGGTACGCATAACTACGATCCTTCACTATATCCCAAGATACAATAGAGAGGTAACAATATGAAGAAATTGGGCGTAATCGGAGGATTAGGACCGATGGCAACGGCGTTTTTCATGCAGATGATAATCGAAATGACGGATGCAGATAAAGACCAGGATCATATTGAGATGTTGATACATAATTGTCCGTCCATACCAGACAGGACGAACTATATTCTGGGGAAGAGCGTAGAGAATCCGGGGAGACCAATGGCGGCAATCGGAAAGAGATTGGCGGAGATTGGGGCGGATGTGATAGCGATTCCCTGTATAACGGCGAATTACTTTTTCAAGGAATTGTCTGAAGAGATTCCTATTCCGATTATCAATATTATTGAAGAGACTGCGGGATACTTGGCAGAAAGAAACATAAAAGAAGTCGGGCTGATGGCGACCGATGGAACAGTACAGAGCGGGTTGTTCCAGAAGGCTTTACAATCGGCGGGGATAGACGTGATATTGCCGGAAGAGGAAGGGCAGAGGGACGTCATGCACTTGATTTATCAGAATGTAAAGGCGGCGTATCCGGTGGAGATGGAGCGGTTTGTGCGGGTTTCCGGGGAACTCAGGGAGAAAGGCGCTAAAGTCATTCTGCTGGGCTGCACGGAGCTTTCCATGATAAGACGGGATGAAAGGATAGGTCCCGGTTACCTGGATGCAATGCAGGTACTTGCAAAGCGTTCCGTAGAAATTTGCGGAGCATTAAAGAAAGAATATCAGCAGTTGATTACACATTGATAAGAGAGGAAAATACAATGGAGCTTAATGTATTATCTTACTTAGATAATATCGTAAAGAAGGCGCCGGATAAGGTAGCTTTCGCAAATGAGAAGGAAGGATTTACTTTCCGGGAGGTTTATACGCAGAGCCGTTCAATAGGAACGTATCTGCATAATCGGGGATATTACCGGAAACCGGTTGTCGTATTTATGGATAAGCATCCCAAAACAATACTGGCTTTTTTCGGAGTGATTGCGGCGGGCTGTTTTTATGTGCCGATTGATGAAGAAATGCCGCAGAGCAGGATTGACTTGATTTTGGAGAACTGCAAGGCGGAGTATATTATCTGCGATGAAAGCACAAGGGAAAAAGCAAAGAGCTTTCATTTTGACGGAACTATCTGTCTGTATGATGAAATAGCAGAAACGCCGGAGAATGCCAAGGCTCTAAGTGAAATCCGGCAAAAGGCATTGGATATTGATCCGATTTATATTGTGTTTACTTCCGGCTCTACCGGAGTGCCGAAGGGAGTGGCGGCATGTCACCGCTCCGTAATCGACTATATTGAACAGTTGTCCGAGGTATTGCAGTTTGATGAAAATACGGTATTTGCCAATCAGACGCCGCTGTATTTTGACGCCTGTTTAAAGGAAATTTACCCAACGCTGAAATTCGGGGCGACGACCTATATTGTGCCTAAGAGCCTGTTCATGTTTCCGGTGAAGCTTGTGGAGTTTTTGAATGAGCATAAGGTCAATACGGTCTGCTGGGTTGTTTCGGCACTGACGATGATATCGGCGTTCGGAACCTTTCAGACGATAAAGCCGGAATATTTGAGGACAATTGCGTTTGGAAGCGAAGTATTTCCGATGAAACAGTTTCGTATTTGGCGCAAGACGCTTCCTGAAGCGTCCTTTACGAACCTGTATGGACCGACTGAAGAACCGGTATGTGCTGTTATTATCATATAGAAAGGGAGCTTGCGGAAGGCGAACCGATACCGATTGGCGGACCGTTTCGGAATACGGAGATTCTGCTGCTGAATGAAGAAAACAAGCAGGCGAAGGAAGGCGAAATCTGTATCAGGGGAACTTCCGTAACGCTGGGATATTATAATAATCCGGAAAAGACAGGAGAATCCTTCGTGCAGAATCCCTTAAATACCGCCTACCCGGAAATTATTTACCGGACAGGGGATATCGGAAGGTACAACGAACATGGCGAGCTGGTGTTTGTGTCCAGAAAGGACTACCAGATTAAGCATATGGGCCATAGAATCGAATTGGGTGAAATCGAAGCAAATGTTAATATGATTGGCGGGATAAAGTTATGCGGCTGTATCTATGATGAAGAAAAGGGAAAAATCGTGCTGTATTATGTAGGGGACATTTCTTCAAAGGAGCTGGTGAAGCAGTTGAAGGAGAAGCTGCCCCGTTACATGATTCCAAATTATGTGGAACAGTTGGAAGAGATACCATTTACCGCGAATGGGAAAATCAATCGCGTGTCATTAAAAGATAAATATAAGAAGGAGAAAAAGCACAATGGAAGAAATTAAAAGCACATTATTGGAGATTTTAAGCGAGCTGCACCCGGATGAGGATTTTGAAGGCTGTGATACATTGGTAGACAGCAAGATATTGGATTCCTTTGACATCATTTCTTTGGTTTCGGAGATCAATGATGAATTTGAAATTGTAATTTCCGCAGATAAAATTGTTCCGCAGAATTTCAATTCGGTAGAGGCGCTGTGCGAACTGATTCAGAGCCTGATGGATGAGGACTAAGCGGTGCTGTTTACATCCTATGAATTTATACTGTTTCTTTTGATTGTCTTTATTTTATATTATTGCATACCGAAAAGGTTTCAGTGGTGGCTGCTGCTTGCTGCAAGCTATATTTTCTATTTTACCAGCGGTGCCGGGAACCTGTTTTATATTTTATTTACGACAATTTCTACTTACTATTTTGTCCGACGGATTCAGAAGTCCAAGGATGCGCAGGCTGACTGGTTGAAGGAACACAAGCAGGCATTGTCCAGGGAAGAGCGCAAGGCATATAAGGAGAAATGCAAGAAGAAGCAGTGGGGACTGTTGTTGCTTACCTTGATTTTAAATATCGGAATGCTCGCAGTCGTGAAATATACGAATTTTGTGATACATAATATCAACGGAATACTGGAAATGACAGGAAGCGGCAGTCGGTTGTCGTTTTGGGACATTGCGCTCCCGTTAGGAATTTCCTTCTATGTGTTCCAGACGATGGGATACGCGATAGATGTATATCAGGGAAAATACCGCGCCGAAGAAAATTTTTTCAAGCTTGCGCTGTTCGTATCCTTTTTCCCACAGTTGATTCAGGGACCGATCAGCCGGTTTGATCATCTGGCAAAATCCCTGTATGAGCCCCATTCATTTAATGGGAAGACGGTAGCCTTTGGTCTGCAGAGGATTCTCTGGGGCTTCTTTAAAAAGCTGGTGATTGCAGACCGGCTGGTGGTGGCAGTGAATACGATTATCGGTGATACTGCTTCTTATCGCGGTATCTGGGTGTTCGTAGGAATGATGTTCTATGCTTTGGAGCTGTATGCGGATTTTACCGGAGGAATCGACATTACAATTGGTGTGGCGCAGACAATGGGCATTACTGTGACAGAGAATTTTATCCGTCCGTATTTCTCTAAGAATATCAAGGAATACTGGAACCGCTGGCATATTACGATGGGAAGCTGGTTTACGGATTATATCTTTTATCCTATTTCCGTCTGCCAGCCGATGTTGAAGCTCAGCAAGGCGTCCAGAAAACGATTAGGCGAGCAGGTGGGAAAACGTGTGACGATTTATTTATCCTGCTTTGTAGTCTGGTTTGCAACGGGAATCTGGCATGGCGCAAGCTGGAATTTTATTGTCTGGGGACTTGCGAACTGTGTTGTAATTCTAATTACGCAGGAATTAGAGCCGTTTTACCGTTGGTTCCATAAACGGTTTTCCGTGGACGGAACTTTTGGATTTAAGCTGTTCCAAGTTGTGCGTACCATCCTTTTGATGAGTGCGCTGCGTACCTTTGACTGTTACCGGGATGTGCCCCTGACATTTCGGATGTTTGGAACCATGTTTACCGACTTCAACTGGGGAGAGCTGTTTTCCGGCGCATTGCTTGGTCTTGGGCTTACTGCTTGGGATTATATGGTAATCGTAATTGGATTTTTCCTGCTGCTTGGCGTCAGCCTTGTACAAAGAAGCGGCTCTGTGCGGGAGAAAATTGCGGCAAAGCCATATGCTATGCGGTTTGTTCTATGGTTCGGACTGTTTCTTCTGGTTCTTTTGTGGGGAACCTATGGAATCGGCTATGATGCCAGTCAGTTTATTTACAACCAGTTCTAAGGAAGCGCTGATTCAATTATCGTTTCCTTAGAGCCTTCGGTGCAGGAAACGCTTTTATCAGCGTTTTCCAAAATATGGCTGTATGTGTAACGGCGGGGCAAAAGGCAGGCTGTAATGAAGCCAGAAAGGATAAGGTAAGACGGTGGAAGGTAAGAAAATGAATCGAAACCGGAAGCGGACGGCTGCGGCAGTCCTGATTTCCGTTGTCATTATAGTTTTGGCGCTGTATTTCCTTCAGCGTCTTCTGATGCCAAAGTACATGACCGATGTGGTCGAGGGAGCGATGGTAGCGGAATATTACGATGAGGAAAAGGATCATGACGTAATCTTCATCGGTGATTGTGAATTATACGAAAACATTTCTCCAGTCACACTGTGGGAGGAATACGGAATCAACAGTTACATCAGAGGAAGCGCACAGCAGCTGATCTGGCAGTCCTATTATCTGATGGAAGAGACATTTACCTATGAGAAGCCGGACGTGGTGGTATTTAACGTGCTGTCCATGAAATATGACGAGCCTCAGAAGGAGACCTATAACCGGATGACATTAGACGGGATGAAGTGGTCGAGATCCAAGATTGCGGATATACAGGCGTCCATGACGGAGGAAGAGAACTTTTTGGAGTATGTGTTTCCGATTTTACGGTATCATTCCCGCTGGAATGAACTGACATGGGATGATATAAAGTATTTCTGGAAGCGGGACAAGGTAACGCACAACGGCTATTATATGAGATTGGATGTGCTTCCGGCGGAAAATGTACCGGAAGGAAAGGTGCTGGCTGACTATAAGTTCGGAGAGAATGCGTATTATTATCTGGACAAGATGGTGAAGCTGTGCGAAGATAACGGAGTGGAACTGGTGCTTGTGAAAGCGCCGAGCCTTTATCCCTACTGGTATGATGAATGGGATGAGCAGATGGTGGATTATGCAAGAGAGCACAATCTGAAATATTATAATTTTCTCAAGGTGACGGATGAAATCGGCTTGGATTTCAACATGGATACTTATGACGCCGGACTTCATCTGAACTTATCCGGCGCCCAAAAGTTATCCTCTTATTTCGGGAAAATACTTGCCGAAGAATGCGGTTTAAAGAGCCGCAGGGGTGAAGCGGCGCTGGAACAGTCATGGAAAGAGAAATGTCAGGACTATGAGGAAGAAATCGAACGTCAGCAGAAAGGATGGGAATAATGAAAATCAGAAAAATTTTGGCAATTACGTTAAGCGTATGTATGATGGGATGTGCATTTGCAGGCTGCGGCTCTGATAATGCGGCAGAGACAAGCAAAGGAGATGCTCAGAATGCAGAGGATAAAAGCAGCGCATCCGATGATGCAGAAACAAAAGGAGAGTCAAAGGGATATGTCTTTGAGACGGGCGGCGTAGAAATCGCAGTGGACATGGATATGAGCACATTGGAGGATAAGCTGGGAGAGCCTGTGTCCTACTTTGAAGAGCCGAGCTGTGCGGCGCAGGGAATTGCAAAGCTGTATACTTATGCAAGCTATGAAGTGGATACATACCCGGACGGAGACAAGGATTTGGTTGCAAGCATCATTTTGAAGGATGACAATGTGGCTACTGCGGAGGGGATTGATTTATCCATGACGAAGGCGGATGTCGTTGAGAAGTATGGCGAGGATTATGAGGAGTCGGAGGGCTGTATTGTTTATGCGAAGGATGGGATGAAGCTGAAGTTTATTTTGGATGGTGAGAATCTGGCGGCGATTGAGTATAATTCTGCGGTGTTGGATTAAAGAAAGTTGGACTTAAGAAATGAAAATTTATTTGTATTTAGAGAGAAGATGTGTTATACTAATAATGCCAGAAGATAGATCTTCTCCATATTTGTATGGACATGCGATACAAGGAGCGTATCGCCGTTAGACTGGAAACGTTAAAACTATGCAAACACTTTACGAAATAGTTGATTTCGCATGAAAGTGAAAGGCTTTCGATTGGGTGGCACGCACCTAAATAAACCAGTATATTGTAGTAATTGTAAAGGTCTTGCATGAGCAAGACCTTTTTACTTAGGAGAAATGGATGGTAATAACTTCGAAATTATCGGATAATAAATTGTTGGAAGCAATTCATAGAGCAGCTGCAGAATATTCAAAACTGATAGGAAATGAGTATTTAGTGATTGGAAAGAATAAAAATTCTAATTATTTTTGGTTTCAGTGCCGTTTTGAAAAGAAAAATTTTATGCACCTTCTCGGAATTGATAGCAAAACATTAAGAGCTGATGAATTTTATGACAGATGTGATGAGTACAATAATGGTATAGGAACCGGCATTTTGATATCTGATTGTCATCCATCGAAGAATCATAATCGTACAACAATCAATGAAAAAAGTTCGTGTTGCGCTGATATGTTGCGAATTAAGGATGCAAAATATATGAAAGTTGGATTAAAAGACAAAATATCACAATTTGTGGATTTTTCCTATGCGTATGGAAGTACAGCGATTCTTGGATTTCAAAAAGTAGGTAATATGTCAAGTTTCCCTATTACATTGATTGCCAGAAGCATTGATGAGTTTACGTCAAAAAAGTATAAAATTATTTGTTTACTGGAAAAGAAAATTGAGGATGAAAAATATCGTAATATATTGGTTGAGATAAAGCAGGGGCTGCTCTTAGAACTTTATTTTGAGCTTCCAAATGAGTTGAAGGCATTGATAATAAATGGAGTGGGACAAAAACATACATAGATATTTAGAAGAAATATTCATAAAGTTGGAAATAAATCATGTAGTAACGAAGTAAAATTTTAAGGGAAGTTCTATTGATTTTCCTTTTGTACTTGCTAGAATGTAAATATAAAGAAGGTTTGCTTCTGACCGATATGTGGTATATAAATGGATGGGTTGAAAGTTTAGTTCTTCACCGTAAGGTGGAGGACCTTTTCTATAACAAGGCGGATTACAGGAATAAAACGGTAAGGCTCTTTTACACTTCTATTGGAATATATCTGGCAAAGAGACTGCAAATACATTCTAGACTAAGGTATTGTGCAGTTTTGCGAGGTGTTTGTCGGCAATTATTTTTGAAAAAATTTTGATTTTAAGAAAGTCCTATTGTAGAAATACAGTAGGATTTTCTTTTTTTAAGGAGGGCATGCAGATGAGTAACACGTATGGGTATGTGCGCGTGTCAAGCATCGACCAGAATGAAGACCGCCAGATGATTGCATTGAGAAAGGCAGGAGTTGCTGCCGGAAATATTTTTATGGATAAACAGTCAGGCAAAGATTTTCACAGAGCAAGTACAAAAAAGAATTTTAAAGGTGCAAAGAAAGTATCCATTTCCAAGTCAAAGAAAACATACACGAAAAAGAAATTGAAAGCGAAGAAAAAATATTACATCCGCATCAGAGCTTATAAAACATATAAGGATGCGAACAAAAAGATAAAGAAAGTGTATGGAAAATGGACTACAATAAGTAAAAAGACAAAATAAGAAAAAGAAAGGTTCTGGAAGAAGTATGCTGCCAGAACCCTTCTTTTTTCTTATTTTGTATATAGCATTTGGGTGTCTCATTGATATGCCGATTTTACAATGTTTTGGCTGCTTTAGCCTATAAGTTTCCTTTAGAAAGAGATATTCAAGAGTCAGTGGTTGGCAATCTCGGCGAAGTTAACATATAAATCATCATATATACCGGCTTTTACAGAATCCGCAAAGGTATAATCTCCGGTATCCTCTGACTCACAGGGAAAATCAAATAAAACTTCAAGGATATCGCAAATACATTAAAAAAGGACATCAAAAATCCCTCTCCAACACCCTAATCTCCTCCTCACTCAGCAAATTACACCTCTTATCCCGAATCGCATACACCTTACTGCAGATTCCCAGCACAGTAGGACGGTGCGTAGTAACAATACAGGTTCTGGGATATTCATCCCGCATAATATTCTTCAGCACCTTCCGCTCCGTTGCCACATCCAGAGCCGAGGTAGCCTCGTCCAGTAACAGAATCGGCGATTTCCTAAGCAATGCTCTGGCAATGGAAAGCCGCTGGGACTGCCCCTCCGAGAAACCGCCGCCCCGCTCTTTTACCATGCTTTCAATTCCGTCAGGCAGCTTTTCGACAAAATCCCAAGCGCAGGAGAGCTTTAAGGCATCGATGATTTCCTCGTCGGTGGCGTCGGGTTTCACATTGCGCATATTTTCCGCAATGGTTCCGGAAAACATGGTATTGCCCTGCGGAACATACGAAAATAAACGTCTGGTAGCGGGAGAGAGGGGGAGTCCGTTCTCCTCGTCGGTTCCGCCGTAGACCCTGCAGGTTCCCGATTGGGAAGAGAGCAGGGAGAGTATCAGCCGAAGCAGAGTGGTCTTGCCTTCGCCGGAGGGTCCTACTAATGCCACGATTTCGTGGGGATGCGCTTCCATAGAAGCGCCCGCAAATACCTGCGTGCCGGAGTGGTAAGTGTATTCCATATCCCGAAAAGTTATGCTGATACCGGAATCCTTATAGTATTCATAGAGTCTGTCTGCATCTTCGGCGGCAGAATAATCCTCTTTTGGCATGTCTAAAATGTCCATCAGTCGTCCGGCAGAGGTCGTGATGGAGATTGCGGTAGGAACCAGTGCAATCAGGGAATTTAAGGTTCCCGTCAGGGAGCCGGAGAGGGAGAGGAACATCGTCATCGTACCGTAGGAGATGACGCCGCTCCAGACCCGGTAGATTCCCCAGCCGTAGCAGATGTAGGATACGGCGAGTCCCACTAGCGACATGATAATCGAAGTAATCATGGACAGCTTCTGAAAATCCATTTTCATGGAGAAATATTCGGACTGCAATTCCTTCAATCGTGCAGTGTAAAGCCGGATTAAATCAAAGGCTTTAATTGTCTGGATATTGGAAAAGGTTTCTTGGTTAAAACCGGTCATTTTGGCATTCATGGCGGCGCTGCGTTTGTTATTTGCCTGCATTTTGTGCAGCAGCGTCCGCGACATCAGGATAGAGACCGGAATTCCGAGCATGGCGAGCAGCGCAAAGGTCGGATCGTAGTACAGAACAAGGGCAAAAGTGCCGACGAATCTGGTGGTATAGATAATCAGGTTCGGAATCCAGCTAAGGATACCGCTGGAAATGGTAGAAGCGTCAGCGCTCCAGCGGGTCAGCAAATCTCCGGTGTGGTAATCGGTCAGGGATTCCCAGTCGGTAATCAGCATTTTCTGAAAGACGTCCGCTTTGATTTCATTGTCCACGCGGATACTGATCCAGTTGGAGGCATAGCTTGAAATCTGTGTAAGGATGATGTTTCCTATGGAAAATCCGATAAACAGACAAAAGGTCTGAATTAACAGACCTGTCTCATGTCCGGTAATAATATCAACTAAATCTCTGGAGATGAGGCTGGAAACCAGTGAAATCACTGTTCCGCTCAAACCCAGAAGCGTATAAAAAATCATTGCCTTCCAATATTGTCTGACATACTGGTAGATCCATTTCGTCTGAATCCACATTTCACGCAGCATGCCTTCCTTGATTTTGGTGATAATATGTTTTATCGTTGTACGCATGGTTAGTCCTCATTTGGTCCTGAGAGCGAATCGTCGATGATTTGCTTCATGGTATGTGCGGCTGCAGTTTCTTTTGTACATTGCAGACAGAAGACGGGAATCCGTGTCTGCAGATCCGCAGAAAAATCTAAGTTCCGGGAGAGCATGTCGTTCGTCCATGAAGGAGAGATGAGCCGGTGCATGACCTTTAGCTGCCGTTCATCTTCCGTCATAGGGAGAGCGCCGTTTTCTGCCGCCCTTTTTAAGAGCGTGATTCCGCCCAACGGATAAGTCTTTGTCGTATAGATACCGGAGGTTCCGCACCAAGGGATTCCGTAAACGACGGGAACATTCCCTGAAATGCCGATCAGATTCAGATCTCCGTTGAGCAGAGGCGTTTCAAAAAGCCTTTCCCAGAGCGCGGCGTGGGTAGATTTTCCTGTGCCGGAAGATCCCGCAAACAGCCACGCCCTGTCTTGGTAGAGAATGGAGGCGGAGTGGAGTGCGAACAGCCCCTCCATCTGGGCTTTTACGAGGAATGTAAAGCGGATGGCGTGGAACAGATCTTCCCGCGCTTTTTCGTCAAAAGGTGAGCGGCAGTAAAAATCTGCAATCGAGCCGTCGAGTGATAAGCGGCATTCTGCCACTTGAAACCCTTCTGGATAGAGAAACAGATAATGGGCGTCATTTTTACAGATCGTAAGTTCTTTCGTCCGCACCAGAATTTCTCCGTTTGCATGCACCGCTGGCGCAGAAGGTATGATACGGATTGCCTGATCCGGCTGGGAAGGAGCACATGCAAAAGCAAAAAAGGAAGGATGTATCAGCTCCTCTGGTCCATGATATCCGAGCGTAAGCGTACCGATCTGGAAATAATGTTCAAAAGAGGAAGGTACACTGGCTTCCGTTCCATAAATGATTCCGAGAGTAGTAAGCTGCATCAGAAAATGACGGATATCTTCCCGGAACAGAGATTCGTCTGAAGCGTCAGCCTCATACTGCTGCATAAGCAGAGATAAGAGCTCCTCTTCGTCTGCTTGATTTTGCAAGGCGTTCCAAAGAAGCAGCCCGGATTCGTTAAGCTTAATTCCTCTTTTATGATCGGCAATATTCTGTCCGACGGGAAGAATATAGGAAACTCCGGCAATCTGGCGGAGCATATAACCATTGCGTATTTTCATAGTAAAAACCATACCTTTCCGAATATTTCTTGCGGTTATTATAGCATTTCTAAATAAAAAATGCTATAATAGCAAATGCTTTATCGTTTTAAAGCAGAAAACAAAGGAACAGAGAAAACAATTATGGCAGAGGAACAGATTGACATTGAGCAGTTATTGAGAGACGGTTATACCATACAGATTAAGCCGCAGGGCTACAGCATGTATCCGATGTTCGTACCGGACAGAGACGAGGCGGTAATAGCGCCTGCGGATGGGAACAAGCTGCGGCGGGGACAGGTCGTATTGTATCGGAGAAAAAATCGTCTGTTGGTGCTTCATCGCCTGTGGAAGGTAAGGCCGGAAGGATTGTATATGGTAGGCGATAATCAGACAGAAGTGGAGGGGCCGCTGCACCAGGAGCAGGTGCTGGGTATTTTAGAGGCGTTTGTCCGGAAGGGCAGAAGAATTTCGGTGCGTCATCCAATCTATCGGTTCTGCAGCGGGCTTTGGCTGTGGATGCGTCCAATGCGGCATAGGATAGCGGTGATAATTCATTTTTTGAAAAAAATGATAAGGAAATAGCAGATATATGTTATACTGAAATAAGGAGAAGACATCATGAGGGAGAAGTATCAACTGCGTCATGCGGCAGGCTGTTATTGGCTGCTGAACATGGAACAGTCAGGAAAGGACTATATTCAGCCTGTAGAATTAAATGAATCAGGAGCGGAAATCTGGAAGCGGCTGCAGGCAGGCGATACAATGGAACAGATTGCAGAAGAATTTCACCGTCAATTTCAGATTCCGTTATCGGAAGCGGCGGAAGATATCAGGCAGTTTGTTCTCCAACTGCAGAAGCAGGGAATGAAAGAATGGATGGAGTAGGTGAGAAATGGATATTTTATTGGTGGGCGGTAGCAATCATTTGATGAATACAATGTTGAACAAACTGAATAAAGAGGGGCATCGTACTTATATTCTGACGGGAAGCAAGACTCCGGACAGTTCCTACGAGAATGCCTATGAAAAATATCGTTTTCCCTATGATTGCGATTGTCTGAAAGAGATTTTTGACAGTGTGAATCCGGATATAACGATTTTTTTTGGTGCATATGATTCCAACTTTAACTGGTCGGACGCGCGAAAAGAATCGGTTCGGTATCTGGCGGGGCTGCAAAATGTCATGACCTCATTTGCGACCATGAAAAAAGGAAGGTTGATTTATCTGTCGTCCGGAGAGGTATATTCAGAATCATTTTATTGTGATATTGAAGAGGAGGTAGAGACGTCGGCAATTGGTTTTCGCAGCATGACAATCGCACAGGGGGAAAATATCTGCCGGAATTACGGGCGGACGATGAGTCTGGATACGATTGTGCTCCGGCTGGATCATTTATATGATGTTCCGGATAAGAAGATGAAAGAGGAGCCGGATATCTGTACCAAAATGTGTATAGAAGCGATCCGCACGGGCAGGATACAGGCAAGTAAGAAACAGATATTTTCCATGCTCTATATGGATGATGCGGTAGAGTTCATCTATCAGGCGATGACTGCGGAAGAAACGAAGAGGGAGCTTTATCATATTTCTTCCGGCGAGGTCCTCAGCGAAATGGAACTGGCGGAACTGATCCGGCAGGAGATGGGGGAAGAGATAGAGCTTATTGATAATACAGTGGGAGAAACCTTCCGGGTTGTACTGTCTAATCGGGCGTTTGCAGAGGAATTTCATTTGCAGATTTTTCATCCGGCTGCAGAAGTCGTAAAAAAGACTGTGAAATACGTGAAGCGCCATAAGGGAAGCTATATGCAGGAAGGCGATACCGGCAAGGGAACTTGGGACAGATGGCGGCAAAGTATGGGGACAATCTTTCGTGCAATTGTTCCGTATGCGGAAAACATGGTTTGTTTTATCCCGTTTTTTATGCTGAATAACCGGGCGGTGGGAAGCGAGTATTTCGCCAACTTGGATTTTTATCTGCTCTATGTGCTGTTGTTTGCTATTATATACGGGCAGCAGCAGGCGACCTTTTCCGCTATTCTGGCAGTAGCGGGCTACTGCTTCAGACAGATGTATAACCGGTCGGGTCTGGATGTCATGCTGGACTATAATACATATGTCTGGATTGCACAGTTATTTATTCTGGGATTGATCGTAGGTTATATGAGAGACCAGTTACAGGCAGTCAGGGGAGAAAATGAGCAGGAAATCGACTATCTGTCCGGGCAGTTGGATGACATTCAGGATATCAATAACAGTAATGTGCGGATGAAGAATGTTTTGGAAATACAGATTGTGAATCAGAACGACAGCTTTGGCAAGATTTATGAAATCACCTCCAGCCTTGAGCAGTATGAACCTTCGGAGGTATTGTTCTATGCGGCAGAAATCCTTTCCAGACTGATAGGAAGTAAGGATGTGGCAATTTATACGGTGGCGAACCGTTCCTATGCGAGACTGTTTTCTTCTACATCCGCAAAAGCCAGAGAGCTGGGCAATTCCATTGAGTATACGAAGTTTGGTGAAATGTATGACAAGCTGAAAGAGAAAAGCGTATACGTCAATAAGAACATGGACGAGCGCTACCCTCTGATGGCGGATGCAATCTATTCGGAAGACGAGATGCAGCTGATTCTGATGGTATGGGGAATACCTTGGGAGCGCATGACGTTAAGTCAGGCGAATATGCTGGTTGTAATCGGTTATCTGATACAGAATGCGGTGCTGCGCGCCAACCGCTATCTGGAAGCGCTGGAAAATCAGCGTTATGTGAAAGGCACGAATATTTTGGATACAGGAGCATTTACCTCTCTGGTGGAGGCTTACCTTGGAGCTAAACGAAAAGGGCTGACAGAGTGTACCATCTTACAGATTGAAGTGAAGGATGAGAAATTTGAAGAGGCTGGAGAGGCATTGGGAAAACTGATGCGGCAGACAGATTATTTGGGAAAAATGGCAGACAACCATTTATACGCCCTTTTGAGCAATACAGATGACAAGGATGCAGACTATGTAATCAAACGTTTTATGGAAACCGGATATGCAAGCTGGATTCGGGAGGGAACGAGTGCATGAGTAGAATGATGATTTTTTGGCTTCTGATAGTAAGCAGCGCGATTGTTTCGGCGGGATATCTTTTATGGGGCGTATGTATCAGGAAAAGAGTTCTGAAAAAAAAGGGACAAGAAGTGAATGAAAAGGATTGGGAAACTTATGTGCTGAAAGGAATTGTCATGCTGCTTTGTCCGGTAATCGGTCCCTGCTATTTCCTTGCGACGCAGCTTCTGCATCTGCTGTTGTTCCGGCAGGATGTAGATTTAGAGGATGTTGTATTCAGCAAGGAACGTGTGGAGACTCATGTACATGCAGACGAGGAGCGTGAGAGGAATATGGTTCCGCTTGAAGAAGCAATTGCGGTAAGCGATAAGGGCAGCTTAAGGACGCTGATGTTAAATGTAATCCGGGGGGATATCCAGAATTCACTGTCATCAATTGCCCTTGCGCTGAACAGTAAGGATTCGGAGACATCCCATTATGCGGCGTCCGTTCTGCAGGATGAGCTGAACAATTTCCGTGTCAATGTGCAGAAAATGTGCGCGGAAATAGAGCAGGAAGACGAGAATCAGACCGATTATGAGCTGTTTTTGATTACGTATATGAACAGCGTGTTAGAACAGAAGATTTTTCTAGAGATGGAGCAGGAGAATTTTGTTCATATTCTGGCTAAGGCGGGAGAATCCTTGTACGGGAAAGATAAGCAAAAGCTGACCAGTGAGTATTATGAGTGGATTTGTCTGCGGCTTTTGGACATCAGAGATTTTGCTGAAATGGAAAAATGGTGCGGCCGGGCGTTTGAACAGTATCCGAAAGCGCTGTCTGCCTATACTTGCAGATTGAAGCTGTATTTTACGACTGGGCGGAGAGAGAAATTTTTTCAGGTTCTTGAACAGCTTAAACAGTCGAAGATTGTAATTGATAAAGAGACATTGGAGTTAATACGTATATTTAGTTAAGGAGGTGATAACAGTGTCAATGAAATTGCTTACCGTTTTGCAGTTTATAAAGATATTTGGAGCATATTCGGTTATGACGCTGTTATTGCCTGCGCTTTTATTTTACTCCAGAATCAGAAATCAGAAATTTTCTGTGCGGTTTATGGCTTATCAGATGGCGGGCAATTTCTATATGATGAATCTGGTTTTCCTGCTGCAGCTTTTACATATTTCAAATCCCGTTACGCTGTGGCTGTTTACGCTGGGACCATTTCTGGCGGCATATGCCGTCCTTCATCAGAAAAAGCCTTTGCGCGCGGCGCTGTCGGCAATCGAAACCCTAAAGCGTCTGGCGGGCGGGCAGTTAGGAGCCCGTCTCTTTTTACACCGAATCGGAATGCGCATGGACAGATTTTTAAAGAGAGGGATTCGTGCGGCATTTATCAGACTGAGACGGAACTTTCTGGACGTTGTTCTGGTAATTGGTTTAACGGCGCTGCTTTTGTATCTCTACGGAACGAATGCAGTGACAAATTACGGATATTGTGCGTCGGATATCCCGGTGCATAACTACTGGATCAATTATCTGGGAAAAGATCAGTTATTTGTCGCAGGCGTGTATCCGTTTGGTTTCCACTGTGTTGTCTACTATCTCCATGCGGTATTCGGGATTGAGACATATGTACTGCTGCGGCTGTTCTGGCTGGTGCAGACCATGATGATACACTATATTCTTCTCGCGTTTATCCGGGTGTGCTGTAAGTCAAAATACACGGCATATCTTGGAGTGGGAATCTATACGACGGTTGGAATTTTTAGTTCCAATACTTACACCCGTTTTTACAGTTCGCTGCCGCAGGAATTTGGCATGCTGTTTATTCTTCCCTCCATCTACTTCCTGTTCGCTTTTTTTGAGAGGAAACATCAGGAACTGGAGAAGGAAAAGAAAGAGAAAGAGGAGAGAGAGGATAAGGAGGAGAATAAGCAGGAAAAGAAGTATGCGAACTGGTATCTTGCCGGATTTGTTATCAGTTTTTCCATGACCTTGGCGGCACATTTCTATGATACGATGATTGCCGGGTTATTCTGTATTGGGATTGCGGTAGGATATTTTTTCCGGTTGTTTCGGAAGCAGTATTTTGGGAGAATTATGCTGGCGGGAATTTTGTCGATTTTCATTGCGGTACTTCCGATGGGAATTGCTTTTGCGACCGGAACGCCGCTGCAGGGCTCGCTGGGATGGGGCATGAATGTCATTACCGGCGGCGGTTCGGACAATGCCTCTGACTCAGAGGACGAGGATACGGAGAACGAAAATCAGGCGGAAACAGAAGAAGGACAGGGAACCGAGGCAATAGCCGGCAATGGAACGGAGACGGGAACAGAGTCAGTGGCAGGAAGCGGAATGGCTCTGGGAACGGAAACGGCATCCGGAGAAGGAAAGGGAGCCGGAAATGGAATACAGCCGCAGCCGGAGACGGCGCCAGGAAACGCTCCGGAGCATATGGCGCAAAAATCACAGCCTGTAGGGCCTAAGCCTCCGCTGCTTGACAGGCTAAAGAGTATCGGTGAACGGGTATTTCGGGCCGTCTGGGATGCGATGGTGACTTATCTGATTCCGGGAGACAGGCTGATCTATCAGTGGGCAGTCTTTATTTCCATTGCAGTTCTGGGAATTCTGGCGATTCTGTTCTTCCTTTTGAGGCAGACGGATTATGCCGCAAGATTTTTATCTGCCGCCGCATTTATGGTATTCATGTCTATTCTGTTAGGAGCGTCAAGGATTGGGATTCCGGCGCTGATGGATGCGATACGAACCTGCATTTTCTATGCCTATACGATTGTAATTGTCTGGAGCTTTTGCGCGGACGGCATTTTACAGCTTTTATTTGGGTGGATGAAGAAAAAATGGCTGATGAATCTGGTTTCCCTGCTTTTGGTTGGAGCAGCAGGCGCATATATTGTGCAGGAAGATTTAATGAAGGAGCCTAGAATCATAAGCGCATTGCAGACGAATGAGGCAATTACCTGCCTCACCAATATCCTTCATGATAATCCGGATGGGACATGGACAATCTGTTCTGCAAATGACGAGCTTCGAATGGTCGAGGATTATGGGTATCACTATGAGGTCAGTACCTTCCTTGGTGGAATGGAGTATTCCGGAGGGTACAGTACCATAACGATGCCGACGCATATGGTATATTTCTTCATAGAAAAGAAGCCCTTGGACTATTCGGTTTCCTATGAAAACAGCGGTCAGTACATTTCCGAAGAAGGGGCAAAAAGGGCGCTTCCGCCCGCAAGGGGCATCTCTATGTATCAGGGGGAGAACCGCTGGATTGAAATGTCCAGAATGTACTATTGGGCGCAGAAGTTTATGGAGCTTTACCCCAATGAGATGGAAGTGTACTATGAAACGGAAGACTTTGTCTGCTACAGTATCGAGCAGAACGATTACAGTCTGTATAATTTTTCGATAAATTATGGTTATAACATGATGGAGCATCGGCAGGAGGAGGAACCCGGAAATGATATCCCGTAGAAATTTCCTTACTGTAACAATGATTATGCTTATTCTCCTGTTTATGTTTCAGGTGCCTGAGGTGGTAAAGGATAGGTGGAATCATTACAGTATCAATACATATGAAGAAAAGACGAAAACTGCATACACATCAGAGGATGTATCTGCCGCTTCCCGCGAAGATGCAAAGAGGACGGGAAGATATGCGGTGTATATCGGAGACTGTGAGGACATGTCCACAGGGACGGTAGTCAGCCAGTGGGGATTTTACACGAAGCGTTATTTGGAAACATACCGTTCACTTTCGGAATATTCTCTGGAAGACGAAAAAGATATGCCGGAGGTTTTGATTTTGGATTCTGCATATCTGGATTTCGAGAAAGACACAAAGAAGCTGACAGAGTTCGTGAACCAAGGAATGAATCTGATTTTCTGTAATCTGCCTGACAGCTCCGTTATAGGAGAGCAAGATGATTTAAGACAGCTTCTTGGAATCAGATATATCAGGACGAATCAGATTCAGGTAGAGGGAATCCATCTCTTTGAGGGCTTACTGCTCGGAGGGGAGAAATATTATATCGCTGTCAATGAAGAGGAAGAAAAGAGACAGGATCTGGAACTGAATATGCCTTGGTATCACGTCTCTTCGGGTACGAAAACTTATATGGTAGGAATGCTGGATGAGGCGTATATGGATGAGCAGGAAGTGGAGAATGAAGATCTTCCGGCAGTCATCTGGCGAAACAGCATCGGGACGGCAAGGATTTTTGCCGTAAACGGAGATTATCTGGCAGATAATGCCGGAATTGGTTTTTTGGACGGTATGATGACCGAAATGGAAACATATGAAATATATCCTGTCATCAATGCGCAGAATCTGGTAATGGTCAATTATCCCGGATTCACAAATGAGAACAATGAGGAAATCATGAATCGCTACAGCCAGTCCTTAAAGGCGGTATACCGCGATATTGTCTGGCCGGGAATTACTACGGTGGCTCAGAGAAGCAACGCCAAATTGACATATCTGATTAGCCCGCAGACAGATTATCAGGATGAGATTGAGCCTGAGAAAGAATCTGTGATTTATTACATGAAATTATTGCAGGAGCAGAATGCAGAGGCGGGATTGTCCGGTGCGTGTGATTCGGGTACGGAAATATCAGAAAAACTGCGGCAGGATGAAAAGCTCCTTTCCAATACTGTACCGAATTATCCTATCCTGTCCTTTTATCCGGGCAGGCTGACAGATACAGAGATTGCGGGGGCGTTGCAGCAGAGCATTCTGGGAAAAGTCAGGACGCTGTACCGGGATTATGAAAAGGCATGCAGGCTTGTTGGCTATGCGGACGATGGGGTGACAGTGCAGAGCGCCACGAATGACGGATACAACCACACCTATTCAGAGAATATCCGAATGAATGCAATCGAAACAGCATTGGCGTATTCCAGCATTTTGACGGATATCAGCCGCGTCGCATATCCCGAAAGTGATGAGGATTCCTGGGAGAAATTGTACGATAAATTTGCCAGCAATACGGACACCTATTGGAAAGCCTATCAGAAGTTTGAAGGGACTACGCTGGCAGAGTCTGACAAGCGGATTCGGGAATTTTTGGCGCTGGACTATACGGAAGAGAGAAACGGAGACGTCCTAAAGCTGCAGCTTGAAAATTTCGGAGAGGAAGCATGGTTTCTTTTGCGTACACATGGTGAAGAAATTGTGTCGGCAGAAGCGGCAGAATATGATAGAATAGAAGAGGGCGCTTATCTGGTAAAGGCTTTGTCAAATCAGGTTGAGCTTACGCTTCAAAATACTGACAAGCGGTATTACTATCACTGACAACGAAGCGGCATGGCAATGGAAAAGGGGCATGGTATGAGGGTATGTATTGTAGCGGAGGGATGTTATCCCTATGTAATCGGCGGTGTATCCAGTTGGATTCACAGTTTGATTAAATCCTTTCCAAATGTGGAATTTATTTTACTGACAATTGTAGCGAACCGTTCCATCAGAGGGAAGTTTGTATATGAGTTTCCGGAGAATGTCACGGAGGTACATGAGCTGTATCTGGATGATTATGACTGGAGCGTAAGAAAGAAAAACAGAAAAAGACTTAAGCTGAATCACAAGGAATATCAGGCATTGCGCAGCCTGATTTTAAATCAGGATGTGCATTGGAAGACGTTATTCCAATTATTTCAGAAAAAGGATCTGTCGATAGATGAATTTTTGATGGGAGAGGATTTCTTCCGTGCGGCGTCCGATTGCTATAATTTACAGTTTAGCCAGATTGTATTTTCCGACTTTTTGTGGACGCTGCGTTCTATCTATCTGCCGTTGTGCTTTACCTTAAAGATGGACATTCCAAAAGCGGATTTATATCATTGCGTGTCCACCGGATATGCAGGAGTGCTGGGGAGCATGGCAAAGGAGCGCTTTGGATGCAGGCTCTTGATTTCAGAACATGGAATTTATACAAGAGAGCGGGAAGAGGAACTGATCAAAGCAAAGTGGGTGCAGGGAATCTATAAGAACATCTGGATTGAGCAGTTCCGCAAGATGTCGAAGCTGGCGTATGAGAAAGCGGATCTTGTTACCAGTCTGTATGAACATGCGAGGGAATTACAAGTCGAGCTTGGCTGTCCGGTGGAGAAAACGTTGGTGACGCCGAACGGAATCAATGTGGAGCGTTTGAACGATCTGCCGGAGAAAACGGAGGATGAGAAAGATATCATCAATATCGGAGCGGTGCTGCGCGTCACGCCGATTAAAGATGTAAAGACTATGATACAGGCATTCGGATATGCCAAGGAGAAGCAGCCGAACTTAAAGCTATGGATTATGGGCCCTTGCGATGAAGAAAAAGAATATGCACAGGAGTGTTTTGATTTGGTAGAGACCATGCGGATTAAGGATGTGGTCTTTACCGGAAGAATTGATATAAAAGACTATCTGGGACGGATGGATATCACGATTCTTACCAGTATCAGCGAAGGGCAGCCCCTTACGATTTTAGAGAGCTACGCAGCGCATAAGCCGGTGATTGCAACAGATGTAGGAAACTGCCGGGGCTTGATTTACGGAGAAAGTGATGACTTTGGAGAGGCGGGCATTTTGACGCATATCATGAATGTGGAAGAAATCGCCCAGGCGATTCTGCTGCTCGCACAGGATGAAGAGCGGCGGCTTAGGATGGGGGAAAACGGGTACAAAAGACTTATGTCAAAATACAGGATTGAGGATATGAAGGAAACTTATCAGAAAATTTATGCGGAGTTCGCAAAGGGAATCGGACTTGAGTGGACAGAGGATAAATTTACAATTGTGAAATAGAAAGGAGCGGCGAAATGGCAGGTATTGGTGTAAATTTAAACCGGATATACGGAAAACGCACATTGACGACCAATCTGCTTGGATTTGGATATAGCGCAGTTGTGACCGTTGCGCCTATGTTTTTGATTATCGGAACGATTTTTCTGATGAGCGGCGCGCTTGGTTTTTCCAAGATCGGGTATGCCGCAAGAGAGCTGTTTGCCTGTACGGTACTGTATATCTTTATTTTTTCACTGCTTACGGCGGCGCCCTTTAATGCGGTGCTCTCAAGATATATGTCCGATGTGATTTACGAGGAGCGTTATGAGGACATTCTGCCTTGCTTCTATCTGGGGCTCTGCATGAATATTCTGTTGAGCTGCCTGCTTGGAATCCCGTTCTGTATCCGGGAATATCTGGTGGGGCATGTGGGGATTTTCTATGTGTTTGCCGGATTCTGCGGCTATATTGCGCTCGTGCTTGTATTCTATTCCATGCTTTATCTTTCCATCTGTAAGGATTACAAGAAAATATCGTTTTTCTTTCTGATTGGTATGGTTGTTTCATTCTTGCTGGCATTTGTGCTCGTGAAAGGTCTGCGCTGGGAAGTAACAGAGGGGATGCTGTTCGCATTGGTCGTCGGTTTTTTTGTGATAGCCTGCTTGGAAACCGCTATGGTAAAGCGTTATTTTAAAAAGAACAGCCAACGCTATAAACCCGTGCTTGGCTATTTTCAAAAATATTGGATGCTGGTGGTGACGAATTTCTTATATATTTTGGGATTATATATTCACAACTTTGTGTTCTGGACGACAGATTTGAAAATGACGGTAAAAAATACGTTTATCTGTGCGCCGCAATATGATCTGGCGACCTGCCTTGCGATGTTTACTAATATTTCTGCGACAATTATTTTTATTTCGCGGATAGAGATGCATTTTCATGAGAAATATAAAGCATATTCGGAGGCGGTCATCGGCGGAAGGGGAGCCGATATCAGAAGTGCGAAAAACAGGATGTTCCATCAGCTTGCGGCGGAGATTATGAATCTGGTACGGATACAGTTTATCATATCCGTTATTGTATTTTTACTCTGTATCGTAATTTTGCCCCAATTTGGATTTTCCGGGCTTGTCATGCGGATCTATCCAAGCCTTGCAGCCGCATACTTTATTTTGTTTGTCATGTATTCTGCGATTATTTTTCTGTATTATTTCAATGATATGTTTGGCGCAATGGTAACGGCAGCCTGCTTTGCTGCCGGGGCGCTGGCCGGGAGCATTGTATCTTCCCGGTTTTCTGAAATCTGGTATGGTATCGGTCTGGCGTTCGGTGCGTTTATAGGTTGGCTCATAGCTTATAAAAGGCTGCGATGGGTGGAGAAGAACATGGATGTGCATGTATTCTGCCAGGGCTCGATTTTGAAACGGGGGAAGGGAGAGTTCGTTTCTTCTAAAGTATATGATGCATATCAGAAAGGAGATGGGGCAGAGACGAAACAGTAATCAGGGAATAGTTACGAATTTGAAAAGCGGAAAGGATGTGTTTGTGAGTGGCAGAAATTTTAAGGGTAATCGTAGTAGGAATGGGAATTATCGTGCTATGTATGGATTTTGTGTCCTTTGCACACCGAAAAATGACGGAAAGCCTTGGACTGGTATGGGGATTTTTTGCTGTGGTCTTGATTTTGTTCGGAGCGGTTCCGGGACTTTCGGATTGGAGTAAGGTAGTGCCAAAAGAGGCGTGTGCGGCGTTTCTTGTGATTGGAGGTATCGCAATTTTAGGAACCTTTTACTTGTCGGGTAACGTATCGAAGCTGCTTCGCAAAAATCAGGAGCTGGCAATGCAGGTATCCCTGTTAAATCAGGAAAATGAGCGGATATTAGGCGAGCTTGAAGCGCTTACAGGGAAGAGCAAAACACGAATATAGCAGGACATGATTATGAGAAAAAAAATATTATTTGTAATAAACACTCTTGGGCACGCAGGGGCAGAGGTTGCAATGCTGGAACTGTTTTCTCATCTGAATTCGGAGAAATATGAGATATCCCTTTATGTACTGTTGGGGCAGGGGGAATTGGTGCATAAGCTTCCGGAACATGTCCGTTTGCTGAATACGGATTACAGTGACGCTTCGGTTTTGTCGAAAGAGGGACATCGGAATATGAGAAAGAGCGTCATACAGGCGTTTTTCCGGCACGGGAAGCTGTTTCATAAGCTGGGATATTTTTGCAGCAATCTGTTGGATATGTTGAAACGTCATAGGGTGCAGGCTGACAAATTGTTGTGGAAAATCCTTTCGGACGGCGCAATTTATCAAAAGGAATACTACGACTTAGCGGTTGCATTTTTGGAGGGCGGTTCTGCTTACTATGTAGCGGATCATGTGCAGGCGGCAAAGAAGGCGGCGTTTATCCACATTGACTATGGAAATGCAGGATATAACCGGAAACTGGATCGGGACTGCTATCTGGCATTTGACCGGATTTTTCCGATATCCGATGAGGTGAAAAAGCATTTTCTGGAAGGCTATCCGGAATGTGAAAGCGTAACTAAGGTGTTCCACAACATCATCAATCAGGACAAAATCAGGGAACGGGCGAAGGAAGCCGGTGGATTTTCAGATGATTTTACAGGGAAGAGAATCCTCACGGTAGGAAGGCTGAACTATCAGAAAGCATATGATATTGCAATTCCGGCAATGAAGCGGCTGAAGGAACAGGGATATGCCCTGCGATGGTATGTGCTGGGAGAGGGAGATGAGCGCGCTGCTTTGGAGAAGCAGATTGCAGAGGCGGGACTGGAGCAGGATTTTCTTTTAGTGGGAGCTGTGGAGAATCCCTATCCGTATTATAAGCAGTGCGATATTTATGTGCATGCGACCCGGTTCGAGGGGAAAAGCATTGCAATACAGGAGGCGCAGACACTGGGGTGTGCAATCATTGCTTCGGATTGCAATGGGAACAGAGAGCAGATTACGCAGGACGTGGACGGTATTTTGTGTGAACTGACCCCGGAAGGAATCAGCGGGAGTGTGGCGGAATTGTTGGAAAATGAAGAGAAGCGGGAGCGGCTTGCAAAGGCTGCATCGAAGAAGAAGCTGGAATATGGGGAAGATATGAAGCTGTTTTTTGCGCTTTTAGACTAAAAATGTGTGAATAAGGGGTTCGCAGGATGGGGGGTTTACGATGGAGAAAAAGAGTCAAAAGGAATTGCTGATTATTATACCTGCGTATAATGAGGAAAAGAATATTACGAAGGTTCTGGATAAGCTGGAGCAGCCGCATATTCAGGAGATTGCGGATGTGCTGGTCATGAACGACGCGTCCTCGGATGAGACGAACTGGATTGTAAAAGACAGGCATCATGCGTTGGTTACGCATGTATTCAATCTTGGATACGGCAGCGCTTTGCAGCTTGGCTACAAATATGCCATACGCCGGGACTATAAATATGTGATACAGATGGATGCGGACGGGCAGCATGACGTCTGTAATATTCCGGTTATCTATCAGAAGCTGAAAGAGGTAGATGAAAACGGAAAATCGTTGGATATTGTGCTTGGCTCCAGATTTGTGAAGGGAAGTTCTAAATTCCCGGTATCTGCAGGCAAGCGGCTGGCATTTGCGCTGTTTCGGAGAATGATCAAGCTTGGAACCGGAAGAAGTATCAAGGATCCTACGACGGGATTGCAGGGGCTTAGCCGGAGGACCGTATTATATTATTCCAAGTATAATCATTTTGATGATAAGTACCCGGACGCCAATATGATTATGCAGATGCTTCTGCTTGGATTTCGGATTGACGAGATTCCGGCGGTCATGCATGCCCGTACCGAAGGCGTCAGTATGCATTCCGGCATCAAGCCGGTGATTTACATGTTTCGGATGTTTTTTAGCATTCTTGCAGTTCTGTACCGCATTAAGGTGTTGAAAATTGGAGTAGGAGAGATTACCGAATGATGCTGTTTGGGAAAAAGCCGGAGTGGAAATTTACAGAGGAGAAGCTTATTGAAAGCACAGAATATTTGGGGAATCCGGGCTGCGGCTGGTATCATATTCATGCTTTTTCATTGGAAGAGGAGCCGGATATGGAGGAGCTGTATTGGTGTCTCTGTAAGGAGGAAACGCTTGCGCTTGTAATGTTGGATATCGGCGCGTACCGGGAAGAACCGCTGCCGGAGAGTGTGCTTGGCAGAATGCGTGGGATACTGGATTTTTTCGGGAAGCAGGGAAAAGAGCTGATTGTCCGTGCGGTCTACGACAAAGAGGGACGGGGCATGGAGCGGGAGCCGGCTTCCATTCAGACCGTAGAGGCACATATGCAGCAAATAGGAGCGGTTCTTTCCGGCTTTACAGAGCAGATAGTTGTAGTGCAGGGACTGCTTGTCGGAAACTGGGGGGAAATGCATGGCTCCAAATTCCTTTCGAAAGAGAAGCTGCAGCGGCTGTTCTTGACCTATCGCAGCGCATTGGGAAATATCCGTATGGCGGTAAGAACTCCTGTGCAGTGGAGGATGATTCATACAGAGGGAACGAAGCCGGAACAGATACAGACGGGGCTGTTTGACGACGGAATGTTCGGCTCTTCGAGCAATCTTGGAACATATGGAACCAGACCCAAGGAGAGTGCCGGCTGGGAGAAAGAATGGCGCAGGGAGGATGAACTGGATTTTGCCGGATATCTGGGAGAGCGGATTCCCTACGGCGGTGAAGCGGTGGGGACGGATATCTGCGGAGAGCTGCCACAGGCTTTAGCGGAATTGAAACGAACCCATGTCAGTTATCTAAACAGCGTCTACGACGAACAGATTTTAGGAAGATGGAAGCAGACCAAGTGGCAGGAAACGGGCGTTTGGAACGGGCGCAGCGGATATGACTATATCGGCGCGCGTCTGGGATACCGTTTCGTGATTCGGGACATTTACTGCAGGTGTGGCGGCAAATATCGGAAAATGCCCTGTATTGAGGTACGGATAGAAAACGCAGGATTTGCTCCTTTGTACGAGGAAGCAGAGCTGACAGCAGTATGGGAAACGGATGGGGAAGAAAAAGAGGATCGTTTACCGACAGATATGAGGCTTGTCTTACCTGACAGACAGATAACTATAACGATACTTCTGCCGGAAAATACCGGGAAGGAAGAGCGCCGCCTCTATCTTATACTGCGAAGAAAGAGAGACGGGCGTATTCTTCGGTTTGCAAACCAGACACAAGGCGATCGGGTATATTTAGGGCTGCTTGGCAATCGTTAAGGTTCCGACCGGATAGCCATAAACAGAAGGATTCATGTTATTGGCAAATTGAATCATCCGGTCTGTGACCGGATCGGTCAGGCTGTAAAAGACCTGATAGCTTCCGGGTGTGAGCGTGCGGATTTCAACCGGGCAGGAAATCGTGACGCTTTCGCCGGGCGTCCAGAAACGGTTGTCGGAATCCAGCGGGATTTTAGTGAGGCTTTCATCTGACTGGTTTACCAGCGTGACGAGCGAATCAAATTTCCGATAACTGACTGAAAATCCGCTGTTTTCTATGGTAAGTGAGAAAGCGGCGTTTTCATCCTTCCAAGTGTCGAAGGAGCAGTCGGAGTCGAGAAAAGAATAGCGGTATCCTAAGTGTTCTCCGATATAGTCATATCCGTTCACGCCTTCAAAGCAGCCTTCGCCGGTGTAGAGATTATTTTGCCATTTATCCAAAACAGCTCTGTCGTAGTCACAGTTCAAATAGGAAACATGCATCTGGGACAAGTCTGCGATGGCAGCCTCAAAGTCATTGTAAGGATTTTCAATGACTGCTTCGCCGCCATTTGGAACATACTTACAGAGCGTGTTCTGGAATGCAATTTCTTCTTCCCGTGTTCCCTTATCCCGAAAATCCTCGGCGAGCGAAAGGGATTTGTCGCCATAGGTGCCGAGGTCGTTGCCGGAACCAAGCATGCCGTCATTGAACAGCCCAAGTCTGGAAGAGACAGAGCCGTCAAATGCCTGCGTGTCTTCAAGCGGCGTGTATTTCCTGCTTACGATACGCCAGTGGGCGGGCGTGCGCACGGATAAAAAGATATCCGGATCGGTGATGGCGGCAAGGTGATTGACCAGCTCTTCCATGTGTTCTTTGGACATGTAGTTCGAATTGTTCATTTCTCCGCAGTTGCCGACAAAAATGCCTTGAAGGAGATAGATACCGTTTTTATGACGGTTTACCGAGTCTGAGACCTGCGTCATATGTGTTTTTACCAGCTCAAAGGTGTCCGGTTCCGTTTCCTTTGCCTTGCCGTCCCAGTCATAGAGAAAACGGATCAGCAACTGCTTATCGGTCTGCCCCCACGCATCAAAGAGGCGGTCTAGCTGTTCTAAGCCTGCCTCGGAGATTTCCTGATGGGAGTAATTCCTAAGGTTGACCTGGATCAGCGCAATCCTTGGCGTGTCTTCGCCCTGACCTACGGCGAGAATGTTATCTACAGGAATCGGTTCGCTGTCGGAAATCGTATAGCCGTAGATATGATACCAGCCCTGATAGGGGTTGGACAGATGGGTATTGATTTCTATATATGCTTCCGGTTCGTAGCTTACCTGATAGTATCTTGCGTAGATATGATAAGCAGTCGCTCCGATGGGTACAAGCAGGATGAAAGCTAGAATCAGGATAAGACGGGTGGATTTCTTTTTCATAGTTTCCTCGTTTCTAAGCGGATTTTGTAACTGTTCTGCCAAAGGAAGCGGACAGTTACAGTATTCCCCTGTAAGCGATTATAGCATTTTTGCCGGGAAAATGCTATGATATTGTAAACTGCAAATTTATTTGCCTTTTACTTTAAGATAGTGACAGGCAGGAGGATGATAAATATGGCTGATAATATAGAAATAGATTTCGTGATGCCTTGGGTAGACGGCGGAGACAAACAGTGGCAGAAAGAGAAGAACAGCTTTTTGCCGGGCGGCTCAGAGGATAATGCCGACGAACGTTTCCGGGATTGGGATAATTTGAAATACTGGTTCCGGGGAGTCGAAAAATATGCTCCGTGGGTCAGGAAAATCCATTTTATCACATGGGGGCATCTGCCAAAGTGGCTTGATACCAGCCATCCCAAGCTGCATATTGTAAGGCATGAGGATTATATTCCGAAGGAGTTTCTTCCTACGTTTAATTCAAATACCATAGAGCTGAACATACATCGGATAGAAGGGCTTGCAGAGCATTTCGTGTATTTCAATGATGATATTTTTTTGTTGAAGCAGCTGCGTCCAGATGATTTTTTTAGAAACGGAAAGCCGTGTGACATGCTGGCGTTTCAGCCGGTCGTCGCCAATCCGAAAAATCCGGTGATGTCGCATATTTACTTAAATGATGCACTGGTGCTGTGTAAATATTTTGATAAACGGGCGAATGTAAGAATGCAGCCGAGAAGCTATTTTCATTTGGGATATCCCCCGCTTTATTTCTTCTACAACTTATTAGAGCTTGCATTTCCCTTATATACGGGATTCTATTCGGTACATGGACCGGCGGTTTTTTGTAAGAGCACCTATCAGGAGCTGTGGGAGAAGGAACCGGAAATACTCTTATCAAGCAGCAGCCACCGTTTCCGCAATGAGGCGGACGTCAATCAGTATCTGATGCGGGAATGGCAGAAATTAAGCGGTAATTTCAGCCCGCGTAATATTACGAGGAACTTTGCTTACTTCAATGTAGGCAGTGAAAATGCAAAGCTGGTTCGCACCGTTAAAGGACGAAAGGCAAATATTATCTGCATCAACGACGCCAATGTGCCCATTGATTTTGAAGGGGCGAAGCGTCAGGTGAATGGTGCGTTGGAGCATGTACTGCCGGAGAAATCCGGGTTTGAGAAATAGATGGAGGCAGAGTATGGACGCAAAAAGTAGAACAGAATATTCTGCAAAAAATACGACTGTTGCGTTAATATCGCGTCTGACCGCAATTTTTATGGGCTATGTCCTTAGGGTGGTGTTCACTCATACCTTGAGTGAAAGCTATGTCGGGGTAAACGGACTGTTTTTGGATATCATCAATGTATTGTCCCTTTCAGAAATGGGAGTCGGAACGGCGATCACCTATGCGCTGTACCGTCCTATCGCAGAAGAAAATATTGAGAAACAAAAGTCGCTGATGCGAATGTTCGGCTGGTTTTACCGGATCGTAGCGTTGATTGTGGCAGTGGCAGGGCTGGCTTTGATTCCGTTTTTTGATATTGTCATCAAGGATTATAAAAGCGTAGATCATCTGATTCTGATATATCTTTTGTACCTTGTAAATACCATCTGCTCTTATCTGCTGATTTATAAGAAGACCCTGATGGATGCGCATCAGTTGAATTATATCGGAACCTTTTATCTGACTATGTCATGGGTGGTACAGGACGTTTTGCAGATTCTGGTTCTTGTCTTATGGAAAAATTTCATCCTGTTTCTGCTGATCAATATTTTTACAACGGTTGTCTGTAACGTGTGTATTTCGAGAAAGGCGGATAAGCTCTATCCCTATCTTCGTGATAGGGAGGTACAGCCTCTGCCGAAACCGGAGCGGGAGGAAATCTTTCAGAATATCCGCGCCATGCTGATGCACAAGGCGGGAACTGTGATTGTAAATAATACGGATAATCTGATTCTTTCGGCATTTGCAGGATTGGCGAGCGTCGGAAGTTATTCCAATTACTATTTGGTGATCGGTTCCATCCGCCAGCTTTTGACGCAGGTATTTCAGGGGATTACGGCAAGCGTCGGGAATCTTGGCGTGACGGAGAATAAGGAACGGGTGAAGAAAGTATTTGAAGCAATTTTCTTTCTGGGACAGTGGATGTATGGTCTTGCGGTCATTTGTCTGTACGAAATCATCAATCCCTTTGTGGAAATGAGTTTTGGAAAGCAGTATTTGTTTTCGAGAGGAGTTGTTTTCATTTTATGCGTCAATTTCTTCATCAACGGAATGCGGAACGCTGCTCTGATTTTCCGGGATTCTCTCGGTCTGTTCTGGCATGACCGGTATAAGGCAATCGCTGAGGCTGCGCTGAATCTGATCATTTCGATTGTGTTGGTGAAGCAGCTTGGAGTAGCGGGGGTATTTCTTGGAACACTAATCAGCATGGCGCTTACTTCTGTCTGGGTGGAACCGTATATTCTTTATAAACATGAATTTCAAATGTCATGCGCAGGTTATTTTGCAAGATATCTTGCGTATGTCGCGGTAATCGGTGCGGCATGGTATGTGACAGATTTCATATGCGGTTTGATAGGCGGCAGTCTGGGCGTTGTATTGATCGGCAGAACCTGTATCAGTCTGGCGATACCGAATCTTATATTTTTGCTGGTCTATTGCAGGACCAAAGAATTTACATTTTTACTGGAAAAACTGCGGCTGCTGCTGAAAAAGAAGAGAGGGAGATAACATGGCTGGTACATTGCAGAAAGAAGAGCGGATGATTTTAGAGCTTCTGCGGGTATCTTTGAACAAAGGGGAAAAAATAGCCCGGACGGGAATACCGGGGAAAGATGAAAAGGAATTTTGGGAAAAGGTCATACGACTTGCGGGAATCCATGCAGTGAAATCCTTGATGTATGATACGTTATGTGAGGAGAAACTTTTGACGGATGCATTGCTGAAATCAGTGGAAAGCTCCAGCCGCATCACGGTCAGAACGAATTACCGCCTGCTGTTTTTGACAAAATATGTGACGGAGTTTTTAGAGCAAAATGGAATTAAGGCAATTACCTTAAAAGGAGCGGCTACCGCAACATTATATCCGGTTCCGGAGCTTCGAAAAGCCGGGGATGTGGATATCTTGATAACAGAGGACGAGGCGTGTGCAAAAGCGTGCAGGCTATTGCAGCAGGAGGGATATCAGTATGCCGGGGAACAATTAACGCTTCATCATATGGAATTGAAGAGTGAAGAAGGCATTTCCATTGAGGTACATGGGCTTTTGGCGGAGCCGTTTGACAGTCAGAGCGTCAACCAGTATCTGAAAAAACTTCTGCCGGAATTTGATAAGCATACAGTGAGGAATGATGACTGGGGATTTCCGCTTTATCAGCCGTCGGACGGCTATCACGCATTTTATCTGATTCTCCACATGCTTCAGCATTTCCTGCGCGCAGGCTTTGGCTTGAAGAATCTTTGTGACTGGGTGGTGTTCTGGAACCGCGAAGTAGAGGAAACTGAGAAGGAAGTCTTTGTAAAAATGACGAAGGAAAGCGGTACGGAAGGCTTTGTGGAGCTGCTGACAGCAGCATGCGTCAGGTATCTCGGGTTAAGGAGGGAAAGCGTGAGTTTTCTTTTGAAACGTCATATACCGGAGGAAGAGTTGGAAGAATTTATGAAGGAGATTTTTGAGGCGGGGGAATTTGGAAAGTCAGAGAACAATCGGATGGTCGTGATGCGCGGAACGGGAATTCGTGCATATGTTCGGGAATTTCATCATCAAATGCGCTTGAATTATCCGAAAGCGGGGAAGATTTTTCTTCTTTGGCCGGTTCTTTGGGTAAAAACGCTGTATCGGTTCGTGCGTAATAATCATACCGTCCGGGGCGTTTCGGGAAGGGAAATATTAAAAAAGGCGGCGAGGCGGAGTGAGCTGGTGGAGCGGATGAGGTTGTTTGAATCGATGCGGTAACGGGAAATAGATTTATATCATTCGAGGGGAGTACTCTTACGGAGGAGCAAACGGCATCTTTCGTTCATCCGTTTCAGGACGAAAATGGCAGGACAGGCAGACTTATTCTTTTCAGAGAATGTTTGAGGAATGGCATTGTTCCGCTTATGATTGAAGATGTAAACAGAAATGGATATCTGGATGCGTTGAAAGCGTATAGGGAAGAAAAATCGCTGAATAGGTTGATTCGTTTGTTTGAAAAAGAGCAGCAGTTTAATTTTGAGAAGTGCAAATATTTTATGTAGGACACGAATGTTCAGTTTTATTTGATGATATTTGCACAAAATTCAATTTGAGAGTCAAAAGAAAAAACAAACAAAATAGAATTGTTTTTACGGACATTGCGTGTTACAATAAGAATAATAATTATTGTACTTTGTGCGCAGAACGCACACATACAACTATGTACAGAAAGGGGGGATTTCAAATGATGATAGGCGGAATCAATTCTATGTATCCTGCCGGAACTATGGGGAGCTACGGAGTGTCTTTCGGCTCAGATGCATCTTCATCAGGAGTGAATCCATCTGAGAAGGCAGAGACGGGAGTGAAAGGAGTTGGCAGAGATTCTTCTCAGGGAGAATGTCAGACTTGTAAGGAGCGTAAGTATATCGACGGTTCAGATGAGAATGTTTCCTTTAAATCGGCAGCACACATTTCACCGGAGGCATCGGCATCCAGAGTAAAGGCGCATGAGGCAGAGCATGTATCCAACGCATATACCAAGGCGGCTCAGAAAGATGGGAAGGTGGTAAATGCCAGTGTCAGTCTGCATACGGCAGTATGTCCGGAATGCGGAAGGACATATGTATCGGGCGGAGTTACCAATACCATGATTAAATATAGTAATGAGAGCAATCCTTATCAGCAGGAGCGCAAGGCACAGGATGCGATGAAGCTGAGGGGGGCGAATGTTGACTTGGTAGCCTGAGTTATAGGAAGCGGCAAATTTATTTGTCATTTACTATAGGTTATACGAGAACAAGAGACAGTTAGGAGTATCAATTTAAAATGAAAAGAAAATCGGCAGAACTTAAGCGGCTTGCAAGAGAAATATTGATGCATCGCTACGGGATTCCAATGGCGGCAATAGTAGTATCAGAACTGATATCGGTAGCGTTATTGCTTCCGTTTTCCTGGGATATCACTCCGCAGTCGTCGGTGCGGGAGTGGACCATCTATTATGCAGCTTCCTTTGTGATATCTCTGGTGGGAGTGATTCTCTCCATAGGAAGAGTCTATATTGCGCTGTGTATGGCGAGGGGGAAGAAA
Organism: uncultured Lachnospiraceae bacterium; assembly: GCA_910578885.1. Classification (GTDB taxonomy): domain Bacteria; phylum Bacillota; class Clostridia; order Lachnospirales; family Lachnospiraceae; genus Roseburia_C. Next base: position 28,351 of record CAJTSH010000008.1, on the reverse strand, counting down.
TATTCCTTTCAGGATATGTTCTATGGTTTTCGGAACCATCCCGATAAATATATACTTGCGGCCTTGCTGCTGATAGCCATTTGTCTGATTCCGGCTATTCCTTTTATATTAGCTATGATTGTCCAGCATTTTGTGGGCATGAACATCGGAACCGTACTTCTGGCAATTGCCGCTTCTTTATTGATGTTGGCAGGTGAGTTTGTAATAGCTATGCAGTATGCGCTTGCATTTTATCTGTTAATTGATTTTCCGCAGATGAGAGTGCTGGAAGCCTTTCGGATGAGTAAGGGGAAGATGAACGGGAATAAGGGCAGATTATTTTATATCGGGCTTTCTTTCATTGGCTGTAGTATACTTGGGTTATTGTCTTTTGGAATCGGAATGCTGTGGATCGGACCGTATATGATGCAGACGCAGATTTGCTTCTATCTGGATGTGATGGGAGAAAGCTGTACGGAAGGGGTCTGGACAGACAGAAATAGAATAGAACAATGAATAAAAAACCGGAATCGGCAATTTTGTCGCTTCCGGTTTTTTAGAAATATTTTTTGTATTCTTATTGCATCTGCATATACTGCTCAGCCAGTTCATTCGTGTACTGCATGAATGCGTCGAAACCACCATAGAAACTGACCGTATAAATAAACATAATAATAAAAATCACAATTGTAAGCACAAGACCTGCAATTCCAAGACCCAGACCAGTCATTCCTCTGCTGTCCATTGTCATTTCTCCGCCTCTTGATAACAAGGCAAAAATAATTGCAAGGGCTCCAAATGGAAGCGCAGAATAAATGCAGCAGCATGTGACCAATGAAAGGATTCCCAAGACCAAAGACGCAGTTGCAAAACCGGCGGAACGCTTATTTTTATAAGGGGAAAACAGTTCTTGTCCGGGCTGGTGAGAGTCGGGATTGTTCTGATAATCCATGAAAAGACCTCCTTCATAAAACTAAAGATAAGTATAGCATGTGAGGGTGAAAATGCCAAGGGGATTATTGTATTCCGGTAGAGATGCGTAAATTTATGAAATTTAAAGGGATTTACATGTTTGTTGTCTATATGGTATAATGTCGCCAGACATTATACCGCCCGAAAGGGCATAGGCTGCCATGCGCAGCACCGTGTGCGAAGAATGAGCACATGGTATAGTATCACTATAAATCAATATATAAAAAGCAGGGAGTAATTGTATGAGTAATAAAGAGCGTATTTTGCAGTTGATAGATGATGTACCAGATGGGAAACTGGTTTTTGTGGTTGATATGTTAGAATCTTTAAAAGCTTATGCAGGCGAAGCAATAAAACCTGATGAATGGGATTTGCAAATGATTGCAGAGGCAGAAAGAGAAAATGACGGAAATACAATGACGATTGATGAAGTTGCAAAAGAATTAGGTATATCCATATGAAGGGGTATACAGTAACTTTTGAAAAAGCTGCCTTGAAGTTTTTGCGTAAGCAGGATAAAATCACCCAAGAGAGACTTATGAAGGCAGTCAAACAACTGCCTAATGGCACAGACATTAAAAGATTGCAAGGATATGATAATTTGTATCGTACAAGGGTCGGAAATATAAGGATACTATATTCGATTAAGGAAGCATTGAAAGTGGTCAATATCGAAAATATTGATAATCGTGGAGATATTTATAAAAGATATTAGCAAGATGGTTGTCTAACGGCTTTGTAAGAGAAAATGTTTATTCTTTAACTATGATACTGCGCTCATATTATGCGAAGCAAAACCGGCTTCACATAATCAGATTGACGGCGCAAAAGAGCGCCTTTTCTGAGAATCCAGAATCAGGATTCTCAGAAGCTTTATTATGCGAAGCGAGAGCGGCGCCTTTTATGGAAATTCAGAACCGGAATTTCCATAAGCTATATTATTTCTCTTTCTGCCGTATCCGGTGTTTCATTATAATCTTTCTTTTACTGCTATTTCAGCGTCTCACTGTTATTAAGCACAAGCGTGCTATACAAAAACAGCACATCGCAGTTATCAAATTCCACGAAATTTCTTAACATTTCACTTGAAAGATAACGGATATCTATCAGTGCGATTTCTGCATACCCCTCAAACAACAGGGGCGCAATGCTGCTTCCGAAGGAATCCCGGAAAATAATGAGCCTTCTGTCCGTGGCGGCGCGGGTATTTTTCACAGTCAGCAGAGATTTCGGACCCGCCAGAAACATCTCATAAGGATCTCGCCCCATCGCCTTTTCCATATCATAAACCGGAATTTCTTCATTAGTCTCATAATCATATACCAGACAGGAATCGAAAATATCACTTTCCAGATAATAAATCTGTTCCGGCAGAAGCGGCAGCGCAGACTGCCCGTAGTATACTCCGTAAAAGGGATTCTCTAAAAGTTTCTCCTTGTATTGCTCCGAAAGCGTAATCCCCATCCCTTCTGCCAGTCTCTGTGCAACATCCGTAAGTCTTTCCTGACGCCAGTGTGTGTCCGTTTTATAGTAGTCCGAAAGCTCCAGACAGTCGAAAATGTCAATATATTGCATGTAATCGGTCTTTTCCTTTAGGTAATCGGCAAATTCCTCATAATTCATGGCAGGATAGCCGTCAAGCCCTGCAAGAAAATAGTTTTTGTCCGGTATAATGGATAGATAGACTTTCACATTCTGTCCATCTAGGTATTTGTCATAAATATGCTGAAATCTGGCAGCCGCATAATCAAGAGAATCCCGGTTCATGGGATATTCCAGTTTTGAAGCATAGCCGTTGGACAGATAAATGCCGTCCACATCTTGCTGACCAAAGAGATATAAGGCAGCAAAGGATTTCAGTGTCCGAAAGCCGGTTCTCAGTGGAAACTGATCCATGGCATAGCTCTCAAAATCCTGCATAAATTTTCCTGACATAACAGAGGATACACTGAATGAAGGCATCGCTGCAAGCGGTCTTCTCTCACTGTCGGAGACGGTGTCCGCAGGCTTAAGCAGACACCAAATAAAAAATCCCAGAAAGAAAACCGCCGCAGATAATACGACTATCTTATTTTTAGTTTTCTCCGTCAATTATTTTTCCTCCTTCAAAAGCCTTATGCTTGGTTACTATTTATGGCTCCAGAAGCCGCTTATGGTAACGATATCTGCATCTTCCCAACAATTTATCAGAAGCGGAAATACAGGAACGGCTGAAAAGAGCCGTCCACAATATATCCGGTGATGACAAATATCAACAGCAGCAGAACGATAGGTTCCATGATATTTAACACTTTTGCAAATGCTTCTCTATTACGCAGCCTTTTGATTCCCATAGAAACCAGAGGCGTAGCCCCAATGACTGCCATCGCCAGAATAACGCAAAAACTTTTCAGGTAATACAGGCCTTCCGTTGAAATAACCGGTAAACCGCCTGCGCCAAACATGGCTTTGATATAAAACCAAGCTTCCGAGAGATTGGCAGCATCAAAAAGCACGAAGCTGAACAACAATACTGACACAACATAAATATGCCGCAGGAATCTTGTTTTTTCCAGCGCCTTCCTGAACGCCAGCTTTTCCAGAATCAGCAGTATGCCGAAAAAAAGCCCCCATGCGATAAAATTCCACGCTGCACCGTGCCAAAAGCCCGTGAGGAACCACACGAGTATCAGATTGCAAAGCCAGCGGGGCTTTTTTACACGGTTCCCCCCAAGGGGAATGTACACGTAATCCCTGAACCAGGAGCCAAGGGACATATGCCATCTGCGCCAGAACTCAGTGATGCTTTTAGAGATGTAAGGATAGTTAAAGTTCTCCGGGAAATCAAAGCCAAAGACTTTACCAAGACCGATTGCCATATCACTGTATCCTGAAAAATCAAAATAAATCTGCAAAGCGCAGGCCAAAGCATACAGCCAAAAGAACATCACAGATTTATCATCAGACGCCTTGAATATGCTGCAGAGCTCGCCCAGCGCATCGGCGATTAGAACCTTCTTGCCAAGACCAAGGACAAATCGTCTGATGCCAAGGGCGCACTTTGCGAAACTGTGCTCCCGATTGTTTAATTGTGCGGAAATGTCCGTATATCGGACAATGGGACCTGCAATCAATTGCGGAAACATAGCGATATACGCCGCCAGATTGATAAAATTCCGCTGGGCAGGAACGCTCCCGCGGTAGACATCTGCAATATAACTAAGTATTTGGAAAGTATAAAAACTGATGCCGATCGGGAGCGTTACCTTTAAAAGAGGAACGGACAATCCGGTAACCATATTAATGTTCTCAATAAAGAAATCCGCATATTTGCAATACCCAAGCAGACAGAGACTAATCACAACGGAAATCGCCAGATACACCCTTGCCCAATGCCCCTTGCTCTTTTCTATCAGTATTCCAAACAGATACCCCTGCAGAATGGTAAAGAGCATCACGGGAACAAACTTCGGTTCACCCCAGGCATAAAAAATAAGGCTTGTGATGAGAAGCACTGTATTCTTCAGTTTCCGCGGCGCTGCAAAATACACCGTCAGCACACAGGGAAGAAAGTAATAGAGAAACGGAATGCTTGAAAAAACCATGTTCTTTTCCTCAGCTTGAATTACACGATAGGTTCCTCATATACCAGTTTCGCAGATTCATAAACCGACATTGTCTTGCTCTTAAAGGTGTCGATGATTTCTTCGTTGCCGAATGCAGAAATAACATAATCGCCCACCGTAATCACTATCAGCTTGTCCGGGAAACCGCACATCCACTGTCTCTGTAAAATATTTTCCTTCAGGGAATCCGCTACAGCCGAAAGATTGTCGGAACTGCTCACATGAAACGCACCGCAGGTAAAAGTGTTGGCATTCATCATGTGTATAAGGGAAGCTGCACCGTCAATCATGGACGCGGAGGTCTCCGGCAGACCGAGCGAGGAATCCAGCATGGCTGTGTCCTGAATCTCGTAATTGCCGGGAGCGCCGTCTACCATGTTTTCCTCATTAAAATCGCCTCCCATAGCAGAGAATTTCTCATCCTCGCCGTAGCTGTCCCAAATTGTATTGAGCAGTGTAAGGGCGTCTGCAATCTTGGCCTCATCTCCTGCACCGGCGTCTTTTCCGCCGCAGGCCGTAAGCGAAAGTACCATGATAAACATCAAAAATATTGTTAACAACCTTTTCATTCCCAAAATCCTCCTTAAGATACAATTTTTTCTTGAATAAAGTCAGTATACCACAACCCGCCCTAAGTTTATACAAATACTTTTTTATTCCGGATAATTCAGGTTTAAGGATTATTTAATAATTTTCCTGTTATTATAAAGACACAACAGGGAAAGGAGCGGTAAAATGTATCTTCGAATACTGAAAAAAGATTTGAAACGGAAAAAGACAATGAACGCAATCCTGCTGGCTTTTATCATTCTTGCTGCGGTGTTCATTGCAAGCAGCGTCAATAATATGATTACGGTTCTTACTGCGCTTGACAGCTATTTTGAAAAAGCGGATGTGCCGGATTACTGGTTTTTAACGGGAGATGAACAAGCGGTAGAGCGATTTGGCAGCTTTGCGAAGGAAAACGGTTATGCGTACCGCAAAACAGAGCTTATGCAGATTGTTCCGAAAGATGTTCTGGTTGATGGTGAGGAATTTGCATACAGCAAAACCTTATGTCTGTCAACAATAGGCGAAAGCAAAGTGTTCGATCGTGACGCAAATGAAATTGTCGGGGTAAACGACGGTGAAATCTATGTCACAGCCGAAATCTTTGACTCTGCTGATAACAATTTTTACGAAGGCTGTAAGATTGTCATTGATTCGGAGGGCGTGAAGAAAGAATTCACATTGAAAGGCTATGTCAAGGATGCGATGTTCGGCTCGTCCATGATAGGGATGACCCGTTTTCTCATCAGTGAAAATGACTATGAATTATTTAACCATGAAAATGCAAATATTTGTTCTTCAATTTCGGTTTATACGGATGACTCTGAGTTTACGGAAAAGTTTAACGATTTAGAGCTGAACTTAATCATAAATGAAGATTATGCTATGGTCAAGATGATGTACATGATGGATATGCTGATTGCAGCGGTCATGCTTGTGGTCAGTATATGTCTCATTCTAATTTCAATGGTTATCCTTCATTTTACCATCAGCTTTACCATGCGTGAGGAGTTTCGGGAAATCGGCGTGATGAAAGCAATCGGAATTTCAAATGTCCATATCAGAGGGCTTTACATCGTAAAATATCTGGCAATTGCCGTAATCGGCGCGGCAGCCGGGCTTGCGCTAAGTTTTCCATTCAGCCGTCTTATGCTTGACGAGGTTTCAAAAAATATCATTTTATCGGGGGAGGCTCACTTCCTGCTGAATATGATATGCGCTGTTGGTACAGCGGCATTTGTGGTGCTTTTTTGCTACCTCTGCACGAGAAAAATCAGAAAATTTTCACCGATTGATGCGATACGAAACGGCGAAACCGGTGAGCGCTATAAGAGCAAGAGTGTGATGCATTTGGGGAAATCGAAGTTTCCAGCCACATTGTTCATGGCAGGAAACGATATTTTGAGCGGACCTAGAAGGTACTTTTCCATGCTAATGATTTTTACGCTGGGGATACTGCTGATTATTATTCCGGTCAATACCATCAATACGCTTCGGGCGGATAAGCTGATACGTTGGTTCAATATGGCAGAGTGCGGCCATGTCATTTCACAGGAGATGCTGCTTACGCCGGGAGGGAACAATCTGGAAACTGCAGAGCAGAATTTAGAAGAGGTACGGGAACTGCTCTATAAGAACCGGATTGAGGCAGAGGTTTTTCAGGAGCTTATGTTTCGGGTCAGTATTACTTATGGCGGTAAAAAGACGTCCTCGCTGGCGTTTCAGGGGATTGGCGGGGTGACGGCAGACAGGTATTCCTATCTTGAGGGAAGTGCGCCGCAGAATCGCAGCGAGGTTGCAATTTCCTACATTATTTCAGAAAGAATCGGTGCAAAAATCGGGGATGATGTGGAAATAAAAATCGGAGATGAAATAAAGACTTATACAGTAACCGCCATCAATCAGTCCATGAATAATATGGGCGAGGGTATACGTTTTTATCAGGGAGAAACACTTGACTATGCTTATGCGGCAGGGAGCTTTGGTATTCAGATCAATTATACCGACAGTCCCGACAGAAAGGATCTGGAAAAAAGAAAGGAGCTGTTAGAGCAATCCTATGACAACTATATCTATACGGCGGGCGAATATATCAGCAATATGATTGGTGATTCCGCAGGACAGATTGAAGGTGTAAAAACGCTGATTCTCATTGTCGTTTTGTGTATCAATATGCTTGTAGCTATACTAATGGTAAAGAGTTTCCTTATTAAGGAAAAGGGGGAGATCGCAATATTAAAAGCAGTCGGTTTTCAAAATAGTTCCCTGATCCTATGGCAGACGCTTAGAATCGGATTTGTGCTGCTGCTTGCCGCCATAATCGCAACACTGCTTGCGACGCCGATTTCGGGGCTTACGGTAGAACCGATTTTTCGGATGATGGGCGCATATGATATTGAATTTGAAGTCGCAGCGCTTGAGGTGTATGTAATTTATCCTTTAACGGTGCTTGCAGCAACCGTATTTGCGGCGTTTTTGTCAGCTCAGGGACTTAAGAAGATTTCCGCTTCGGAAACATCAAATATAGAATAGATTGGAGAGATCAGAATGGAAAAAGTGTTAAATGTGAAAAATCTCTGTAAGACATATATTGTAAATAAACGTCAGAACAACGTTTTGAAAAATGTAAATTTCACCGTTTCCAAAGGGGAAATGGTGGCGGTCATGGGCCCCTCCGGGTCGGGCAAATCGACCCTCTTGTATGCCGTATCAGGTATGGATAAGATTACGGCAGGCGAAGTGGATTTCTGTGGAAAAAATATCGCCGGAATGAGTGAAAAAGAACTTGCGGTTTTGCGGCTTGACGAGATGGGATTTATTTTCCAGCAGATGTATATGTTGAAAAATCTTACAGTGCTTGACAACATCATTTTGCCGGCGTGCCAGTCGCATAAAATTAAAGAGAGCAGGAGGGAGACCGTAGGGCGCGGACAGAATCTGATGCGCAAGCTTGGTATTATAGAAATTGCGGAAAACGGTATCAATGAGGTTTCCGGCGGGCAGCTTCAAAGAGCCTGCATCTGCAGAAGCATGATAAACAAGCCGAAAATGATTTTTGCGGATGAACCGACCGGAGCATTAAACCGTACCTCATCGGATGAGGTCATGGAAGAGCTTGCAAAGATAAACTCGGAGGGTACCACGGTCATGCTTGTGACCCATGATGTCAAGGTGGCTGCGAAATGCAGCAGGGTACTCTATATTGTTGACGGAAGCATAAGGGGAGAGTATACTTTAGAAAAATATACAAGTCCCACACAGCTTAGAGAGCGGGAGCGGACACTGAACGGGTGGCTGATGGAGCTTGGATGGTAATAGTTCAGTCTATGGCTGCACACTCGCTGAGCAGCCTTAGACAATAACGTGAAATAGCCAAGGATTCGCCCCTTTGCCAAGGGCAAACTTTTAATGGGGCGGATTCCGTAACTATGAAGCCGAAGGCTGAATAGTTACCTTGGATGGTAAGGATGGATTATGATTGATATACTAATAGTTGAGGACAATAAGGAATTGGGAACGCTGCTGTGTGATTTTCTGCGCGCAGAGAATTATACAGTAAGCGTTGTGGAAACCGGAGAAAAAGCCTTGTCACTATATGAAACATATGGTGCAAGGCTTTTGGTGTTGGACGTTATGCTTCCGGGGATTGATGGATTTGCGGTATGTGCGAAGATTCGGGAACAGAGCAATACGCCGATTTTATTTGTCAGCGCTAAGACCGGGAAGGATGATAAATTAAACGGACTTATCTTAGGGGCGGACGATTACATTGAAAAGCCCTATGACATTGACATCATGATTGCAAAAATCAACGGAATCTTCAAGCGCAGATATCATCAGGAGGAGATAACCGACGATATTATCCGATTAGATTTAATCAATAAAACGGCGTACATCCGTGAGAAAAAAACGGATATGACGTCAAAAGAGTTTGAACTGCTTGTACTGCTGATGGAAAACAAGGGCAAGGTAATGAATAAAGAATATCTGTTTCGGACGGTGTGGGGCAGCGATAGTTTTTCCGAGCCGCAGACTCTGACTGTACACATCAAATGGCTGCGGCAGAAAATTGAAGACGACCCGAAAAATCCGCAGAAGATTCTGACCGTTTGGGGAGTGGGGTATCGGTACGTATGAAAAGTTTTGAAAGAATCTTTATTCTGGTTATTTTATTTATAGCCGCAGTGATACTTGGCGTCAATCTGTATCTGCTGCGAATTCTTGGCTCGGCTTCCGGCAGACCTTACCGGGTAGAGATAAACAGAATTGCGCTTCAAATAGAAGACAGCGGATTAGAACAGCTTGATTTAACCGGCTGCGAGTATGTGACAAACATTGAAAAATACAGCGGGGACAAGGAGTTTTACCAATCTCCAAGTGATTATTCCATCCGTGAAATAAACGGGGAGCTGTATCGTTTTGACTATACAGCCGTATCGAAAGCAGATAACGGCTGCATAGCGGCGGTAAATATCGGACTTGGAAGCCTGGCGTTTCTGACAATGGCAGTTCTTTTGTTCTGCCGCCGGAAAATCCTGCTGCCCTTCGCGCGCCTGACCGAGATTCCCTATGAGTTGTCAAAAGGAAATCTCGTGGTTCCGCTCAAAGAGAGCAAAAGCAGATTTTTCGGAAGATTTGTCTGGGGCGTGAATCTGCTCAGAGAAAATCTGGAGCAGCAAAAGCAGCGTGAGATGGATTTACAGCGTGACAAAAAGACATTGCTTTTGTCGCTCACTCATGACATCAAGACGCCGCTTTCGGCAATCAAGCTGTATGCAAAAGCATTGTCGAAACGGCTGTATTCTGATGAGGAAAAGCTAGTTGAAATTGCAGAGAGTATCAATGCAAAAGCAGATGAAATCGGGGACTTCATTTCACAGATTGTCAGAGCGTCAAAGGAGGAATTCATCCGGCTCGATGTGGATATGGACGAATTCTATTTATCTGAGCTTATGAATGCAATTTCAGATTATTATCGTGAAAAATTGCAGCTTATCGGAACGGATTTTTCTATTGGAGCTTATTTGGACTGCCTCTTGAAAGGGGATAAGGACCGCAGTATTGAGACTTTGCAAAATATCATGGAAAACGCTGTGAAATACGGAGACGGTCGGCGCATTGCCATCGGCGTTTCCGAGGAGGACGGCTGCATCCTGATTTCCATTTATAACAGCGGCTGCACGCTGCCGGAAGAGGAACTTCCTCATATCTTCGAGAGCTTCTGGCGCGGCTCTAATTCGGAAAAACAGCAGGGCAGCGGTCTGGGGCTCTATATCAGCCGCCAGCTTATGTGCCGGATGGGCGGTGAGATTTTTGCGCAGATCAAAGCGGGTGAGATGATTGTAACGGCTGTGTTTGGGAAAGTGTGAAATTTATGGATGCAATAATAGTGATTTAAGATAATTCTACGCAAGCATTCTGATTCTTCTGGTTTCGACGTATCCGTTAAGATGTTTCGGGAATCCAAAAGAATAGATCCGTTTTCAGATGACTGCAATTAAGCTTTCGATGGTGAGCATACGCAATGTCCTCCTTAGTAAGATTTCTGCAAGCAGATTTCTATGTAATCAGAGATCACAGTTCTCTGTAGAAGGACTAACCGCCTACCGTTATGGCAATACCCATGGACGAAGCACAAGAATCTGGCTTGATTCAATACTAAAAAAAGAGTTGAATCTTGTGGTTGACTGGAGTTTGGTTGATAAAGATGATTATCTGTTGGCAATGGAAAGAAGCCCGATAAAAGATATTGAAATAAAGCATATTTTAAGACAAGCATTGACAGATAAGATTGAGGATAGAGAAATTTATATGAAAGGTATTGACCATAGTTATTATTATGAAGGCTATGCTGTATATAAGGCAGAAGATTTGTAAATCAGTTGCGTTTTTGTACCAGACGGGAGTATAATACCCTTGGCTATATTATGCGAAGCAAAACCGGCTTCACATAATCGGATTGACGGCGCAAATTCGGCGTCTTTTATGAGAATCCAGAAACGGGATTCTCATAAGCTATATTATGCGAAGCAAAACCGGCTTCACATAATCGGATTGACGGCGCAAAATCGGCGCCTTTTATGAGAATCCAAAAGCAGGATTCTCATAAGCTTAATTATGCGGGCGATTTTTTTGTTTTCCTGAAATCCCCCGCACAAAAAGAGGAGAGAAATTTATGGATGTAATCAGTAAGATATCGGAAGAGCTAGGGATTAAGCGTCATCAGACAGAAGCGGCGGTAAAGCTGATTGATGAAGGAAACACCATCCCGTTTATCGCACGTTATCGAAAGGAAGCAACCGGGGCATTGAACGATGAAGTGCTCCGTAATCTGAACGAGCGTTTGAATTATCTGCGGAATCTGGAAGAGAAGAAGGAGCAGGTAATCGGAAGCATTGAGGAACAGGGGAAATTGACCGAAGAACTGCGGGCACAGATATTGGCGGCGGAGACTCTGGTCGTAGTGGAAGATTTATACCGTCCCTACCGCCCGAAGAGAAGGACAAGAGCAACGATTGCAAAAGAAAAAGGCTTGGAGCCGCTTGCCAATCTGATTATGCTTCAGATGACAGCAACGCCGCTGCAGCAGGAAGCGGAAAAATATGTTGATGAAGAAAAGGAAGTACATACGGCAGAGGAAGCGATAGAGGGAGCAAAAGACATATTGGCAGAGTATATTTCCGATGAAGCCGATTACCGTATCCGTATCAGGGACTTGACCGTAAAGCATGGGCGGATTGTCTCGGCGGCAAAGGACCCGGAAGCGGAGTCTGTCTATGAAATGTACTATGAATTTGACGAAGCCATTTCCAAGCTGGCGGGACATAGGACGCTTGCCTTAAACAGAGGGGAAGCGGAAAAAATACTGACGGTGAAGGTGGAAGCGCCGGAAGAAGATATCATATCTTATCTGGAGCGGAAAATCATAACAAAAGAGAATCCGGTCACGGCGCCTGTATTGCGGGAAGTCATTGCAGACAGCTACAAACGTCTGATAGCTCCGGCAATCGAACGGGAAATCCGAAATGATTTGACCGAGAAGGCGGAGGACGGGGCAATCAAGGTATTCGGTAAGAACCTAGAGCAGCTTCTGATGCAGCCGCCGATTGCGGGACAGGTAGTCTTAGGATGGGATCCGGCATTCCGTACCGGCTGTAAGCTGGCGGTCGTGGATGCGACCGGAAAGGTATTGGATACCGTTGTCATCTATCCGACAGCGCCCCAGAACAAGGTGGAGGAAGCAAAGAAAATCTTAAAACAATTGATTCAGAAGTACAACATTACGCTGATATCCGTGGGAAACGGAACGGCTTCCAGAGAATCGGAAATGGTAATCGTGGACTTGTTAAAGGAACTTCCGGTTTCGGTGCAGTACGTAATTGTCAACGAGGCAGGTGCATCCGTATATTCTGCCAGTAAGCTGGCAACGGAGGAATTCCCGAATTTTGACGTGGGACAAAGGAGCGCCGCTTCCATTGCAAGGAGGCTTCAGGATCCGCTGGCAGAGCTGGTAAAGATAGACCCGAAATCCATTGGCGTCGGACAGTACCAGCATGATATGAACCAGAAAAAGTTAAGCGAAGCATTAGGCGGGGTAGTAGAAGATTGTGTGAATAAAGTCGGCGTTGATTTGAATACCGCTTCTGCATCCCTGCTGGAATATATTTCCGGTATTACAAAGGCGATTGCAAAAAATATTGTCACCTACCGGGAAGAGAACGGGAAGTTCGAGACAAGGGCGCAGCTATTGAAGGTATCGAAATTAGGACCAAAGGCATATGAACAGTGTGCCGGCTTCACCCGTATCAACGACGGGAAAAATCCGTTTGACGCCACCAGCGTACACCCGGAGAGCTACGAGGCGGCAGAAAAACTTCTAGCTAAGCTGGGATATGCCAAGGAAGACATCAAGGGCGGAAATTTAAAAGGAATATCTAAGAAAATCGGCAATTATAAGAATCTGGCAGAAGAGCTCGGCATAGGAGAACTGACCCTGCAGGACATTGTAAAGGAGTTGGAGAAACCGGCGCGTGACCCTCGTGAAGACATGCCGAAACCAATCCTGCGCAGTGATGTTCTGGAAATGAAAGACTTGACGCCCGGTATGGTATTAAAAGGAACGGTTCGCAACGTCATTGACTTTGGCGCTTTTGTGGATATCGGCGTCCATCAGGACGGACTGGTACATATTTCCCAGATGTGCGAGCGTTATATCAAACATCCGTTAGAAGTAGTAAGTGTCGGCGATATCGTAGAAGTAAAAGTCATGAGTGTGGATTTGAAGAAACAGAGAATCCAACTGACAATGAAAATTTAATCAGAAATAAAGAAGGCAATTGCGCATTGTTGCGCAATTGCCTTCTTTACGTTTTGGGAACAAAATCAGCTCTTTTTTCATCTTGTTTGGGAGATATTACTAATAAAACAAAATAAATATTAGAAATCGTGTACATTGAAAAACTCTTTTTTTAGTGATAAACTAAATTTAGTGCAACCGTTTGCGCAAATCGTGTTGCGCAGGGTGCAAAGGCATATGTATGCGATTGCCGTTAGCGCCGGAACCTGTTAATGGAAAAGGAGAGAAAGGAGAGAACAGGATGAAGAAAAGTTTCAAAGGGATATTGTCTCTGATTTTAGCAGTTGCGATGGTGTTTACATCAGTTGTGCTGCCGGCAGAGACAGCACGGGCGGAACAAGCAGAAGGAACGGTAAGGCTTTACTGTTACATAGGGTCTCAAACGGATGAAGGCTCGCAGAGAGCTTCGGATTGGGGACTTAATATTTGGGGTGGTTCTGCAACCGTTACAGAAAAAGGAGTGGACGATGTGGCAGTTGATGGTTGGACCAGCGGACCATTTCCATCATTTCTTGAGGATGAGGAGCATGAGGGCTGGGCTTATATCGGTCTAAGCAGCGCGGATATAACAGGCTGTCAGATTGTTAATGCGTCTGGAACGAAGTTGTGTGAAAGGTGGAATTCCGGTATCAAAGAGAACAATTTGACTGCAGCATATCTCAAAGACGGAAAATGGTATACAGAAATTGCCTGTGAGAACGAAGTTGTAGCGCCGGAACCCGTTACCTACAAGATCTACTTCAAACTTCCGGAAGATACGACTGTAGAAACATGGGGAATCAATGCATGGGGTTCCGATGATTTGACAGTTACAGGTAATGCAGAAACGACAGTACGTCCTTCGGCATGGGGAGACGGAGATGGCTATCCGACACTTCTGGCGGATGAGAGCTTAGAAGGCTGGGGCTATGTGACGCTTGATGCTGTTAGCGTAACAAATATCCAGTTCGTAAGAGAGACAGGAAGTCTTTATGATAGTGTATGGGATGCAAAGATTGCCGACTTTATACAGGATGGAAACGTAACGGCTTATTTTAATACGACTGACGGATATTGGTATCAGGACGCAGCATGTGAGAATCCGATCAGTGAGATTGTGGTGGACGACGGCGTAAATGAGCCGGGAAGAACCCAGTTGAAGCTGTACTATTACATAACAGATGCTGACAAGAACTTTGCAGACTATGGCGTCAACGTATGGCCGGAGACAACGACTCTGTCAGAAGCAGGACCGAAGCTTACGGTTACGGCATGGAGCAATCAGAAGTATGGTTCTTTGCTGGATGCCAATTCGGCAGATACCATTGATGGATTGTCAGGTAAATGGGGATATGTCGGATTGGATAGTATGAGCGTAGAGGGAATGCAGTTTGTTACGGCAATCGGCGGTGATGATGTCTGGAATTCTGCAATTACATCTTTGGGCTTGACAGAGGCATACTATGTTCCGGGATATGGATGGTTCAAGGATTCCGCAGCAGATGAAGAAATCAAAATGCCAGAGCTGCAGAATAAGTTCTATATTGTAGGCAGCCATAACGAATGGAGTCTGGAGACTGCAAATGAGATGGCTGCAACAGACGAAGGTTATGAGCTCACATTAAGCCTTGAGGCAGGAAACTATGAATTTACCCCTGTACAGGATAAGGATAATTTTGCATGGAAATATCAGTATAAGGATGAAGGCGGCAAAAACTATACTTTTACCTTAGAGGATGACAGGGCGGTAACATTTGTTGTGAAAAATGTAGATTCGGCAAATAAGACGGCAGACGTGGCAGTGTATAAAAACTACACGGTAACCTTCAAAGACGGCGACGCCGTATTAGATACACAGACCGTATTGGAGGGCAGTGCAGCGACAGCTCCGACAAGTCCGGTAAAAGAAGGATATACTTTTATCGGCTGGGATGCTGAATTTGATAACGTCACCTCTGATTTGACCGTGAATGCAAAGTGGAGAGAGGGAGAAGCGAAAACTTATACGGTAACCTTCAAAGACGGAGATACGGTGCTGAAGGTACAGACAGTAGGAGAAGGAGAAGCAGCAATGCCTCCGGAAGATCCTACAAAGGAAGGATATACCTTTGACGGCTGGGATCTTGCATTTGGCAATGTCACCTCTGATTTGACCGTGAGTGCAAAATGGGTGAAAAATGAAAAGAATACTTATACGGTAACCTTCGTGGATGGAAATACAGTGCTGAAAACGCAGGAAGTGGAAGAAGGAGCGGCGGCGACCGCCCCGGCAGCTCCGACGAAGACAGGTTACACCTTTGACGGCTGGGATAAGGCATTTGACAACATTACTTCTGATCTGACAGTCAATGCAAAATGGAAATTGGTAGAGATTGCTCCTAAAACCTACACCGTAATATTTAAAGATGGAAATACAGTACTTTCAAGCCAGACAGTAGCGGAAGGAAAAGCCGCAACTGCACCTGCTCGGGCGAAAACAGGTTATACCTTAAGCTGGGATAAGGCGTTTGGAAATGTGACGGCAGATTTGACCGTGAATGCAAAGTGGACGGCAAATACATATAAGATAACCTACAATGTAAACGGCGGAAGCAAATTAAAGACAACAGGCAAGACCGTAACTTACGACGCAGCCTACGGAAAGCTGGCTGTTCCGAAGAGAACCGGTTATACCTTCTCGGGCTGGTATACGGCAAAGACCAAGGGAACAAAGATTACGGCGGCAAGCAGCGTAAAGATTACAGCAAATACAACGCTTTATGCACACTGGAGCAAGGTCACAAAACCTGCAAAAGTGAAAAAGCCTAGAGTAAAGAACAGCGCAAAGAAGACCATGAAGATTTCCTTCAAGAAGGTAAAAGGCGCCGCAGGCTATGAAATCCGTTATTCCACGAAATCCAATATGAAGGGTGCGAAGAAGACCACTACAAAGACAACGTCGAAGACCATCAAAAAGCTGACCAAAGGAAAGACTTATTATGTACAGGTCAGAGCTTATAAACTGGATTCCGCAGGAAAGAAAGTATATAGCAAGGCATACAGCACAAAGGCAAAAGTAGTCATTAAAAAGTAAGGGCTGACACTGATGATTAGGGCAGATGATTCTGCCCTAATTTACAATGAATGAGAGGTAATATATGAGAAAAGGCAGTATAAAAAGGGGAATCAGTTGCTTGTTATCGGCCGCTATGATTCTGACACTTCCGGGCACAGATGTATTTGGTGCGAACTTGGCAATTGACGGAACGGAAATAGCAGAAGAAGGTTTGGCGGTTGACGGAACAGAAATCACAGAAGAAGGTTTGGCAGTTGATGAAACTGAAATAACGGAAGAAAATGTGACGGTTGACGAGCCGGAAATGGTAGAAGAAGGCATAGTAGAACCGACAGGAATTACAATTATCAAAAGCCCTGTTATAAATCAGGACAATTCCGTAACCTTCACATTGAACGGAAATACCGGCTCCTACAAGGATGCGCAGAATGTCCGCCTGATGGGTACCGTTGTCAATGACTGGGATACCGGAAAGGTGATGGAAAGAAATGAAGACGGCAACTTCGAGGTAACAATCAGTGACTTGGAACCGGGAAGCTATCAGTATAAGTTTTTGGTAGATGGCAGTTGGATTACCGACCCGTTGAATAACAAGTACGAGAGCGGCAACTCATTGGTAGAAGTTCCGGGAATGATTATTTCTGGGGACAATCCGGCAGGCGTAGGCAGCTTTGCATTTACAGCAGAGGATACGATGTATGAGGATGCAGAGGTTACCGAATGGAAAGTGCTCGATGAAACTGCGGAGAATGAGGCGGTGGGAATGAGCATTACCGGTGACGCAGGCGCAGCAGTCCTGACAACGACGGAAGAAGCGAAGGATGGATATTTTTATGTGCAGGTAATTTACACAGAAAACGGTGTAGAAGGAAAAACTGCGAAAAAGAAATTCTACTATACAAATCGCGCTCTGATCTATCAATATACATATAAAGAAGGTTCGCCGTATACCGGGAAATCCGATATTTATACATGGTATAATTCCGACACCCAGAATGTGGGCTATAAATTTATAGAAGTGAACGGAATCTATCAAGCGAACGTCAACGTAGATAAAGAGACTGCTTCCTTCGGATATATCGTGCGTCTTCCGGGCATGTGGGGGGCAAGTGAGAGTGAAGACAGGGAATATACAGACCGAAGCGTGGCTTTAAATGAAGGCGAAAGGTATACGAAGGTAAAGGGAGGAGAGGGAATTGAGGTTCCCTATGCAGTTCCGTCCGGCAAATCCTACTATGACAACGGAATTGTATTCATCTATCGGGATGATGCCCTTTTCTACAACAATCAGATGGATACGCTGGCTGGTAAAGTGAAGGTATACGTAAAGGCGCCGGGAGAGACAGAATATACAGCATATGAAATGGACTATAACGCAGAAGAGGAGAGATTCCTCTATGCAATGCAGAATACGGAGACGGAAACGCTTACGCCCGGTGCGTATGTATACTATTTTGAAGTAGACGGCGTGAATACTGCGGATCAATATAGCGACAGCGGGCAGGTAGACGCCGGAGTGCCGGAGGCGCGCCAGATGACTTATGAAAGACCTGAGCTTGAGCTTACTGCGGAGACAGTGGGAACAGACGGCGTGACCTGCGATCAGAATGCAGTTATTAAAGTGTCTGCAAAGGACAAAGAAAGCGGTGAGGAGGTTGCTCTGAAGAAAATCACCGCAGATTTGACAAATCTTGGATATAATGGCGTTTTCGTAGACTTCCTTGCAAATGAAGGAAAAGGAACCATATATATCAGTCAGAAAATAGCTCCGGGCACATATACAGTTCCGGTCACAGTGCAGGATTTATGGGGAAACAGTTCCGCTACAGAAGCGCAGGTAAAGGTAATCGAGAAAGAGAGTGAAGATTCAGATTGGAATGAGGCGAGAATCTACTTCCTTTTGACAGACCGTTTTAATGACGGGAACAGTGACAACAACGGAGAAGGTTATGATTTAAGCAGGCCGGAATCCTATCATGGAGGAGATTTTAAAGGAATCACAGAGAAGCTGCCTTATTTACAGCAGCTTGGAATCAATACCATATGGATTTCACCGATCGTAGACAATATTGACTGGGTCATGGATGAAGCGGCAAATCAATACGCATATCATGGATATTGGACACAGGATTTTACGAAGCTGGATGAACATTTCGGAACAACCGAAGAGTTTGACGAGCTTTTGGATGAAGCGCATAAGCGTGGAATTAAAATTATGGTGGATATCGTAGTCAACCATGCCGGTTACAAGACAGAGAGCATCTTTGGAGATATGCTGAGAAGCGATTCCGAGCTGGGAAGCGATTCTATTACTTCACGTTTGTCAGATCTTCCTGATTTTCGGACGGAAGACCCGGAAGTAAGGGCGCAGCTTGTCGCATGGCAGACGGCGTGGGCAGCGCATACCACGGCAAACGGAAACAGTATCGACTACTTCCGCGTAGATACCGTAAAGCATGTGGAACATGCTGCATGGCAGTCTCTAAAAACTTCTTTGGCAGAAGTAAATCCGTCCTTTAAGATGATTGGCGAGTATTTTGGCGCAAGCTATGGAAATACCGGGGATTATCTTGGAAACGGCGGAATGGATGCATTGTTGGATTTTGACTTTAAATCATACGCTTCTAATTTTGTAAACGGAAATAATATCAGCGGACTGGAAGCGACACTGGAAACAAGAAATACAGCAATTGATAATAGTTTGACGCTCGGACAGTTCCTGGGCAGCCATGATGAAGACGGATTCCTGACCTCCGGCGCAATCGGCGGTAATACTTCAAAATTAAAGGTGGCAGCTTCCCTTCAGATAACAGCAAAGGGACAGCCGGTGGTATATTATGGTGAAGAGGTAAATTTAAGCGGTCCGAATGCCTACAATGAGGCAGACAATAACCGTTATAACATGCAGTTTGAAAATCTGGACCAAGACCAGCAAAAGACGCTGGCGCATTATCAGAAGATGCTTCAGATACGCAGCATATTCTCTGATGTCTTTTCAAACGGAACAAGGGCAAATGTCAGCAATTCGGATGAGACCGAAGATACAAGCGACAGTTATCTGGTATTTAAAAGAAGTACCGAAAATGAGACGGTTTATGTTGGGCTGAATAACAAAGCAGAAGCCCAGAGCGTGACCTTTGAAGTGGGAACAGAATTTACAAGCTGGACAGATTTATACAGCGGAACCAGCTATCCGGTGAGCGGCGGAAAAGTGACGGTTTCTATTCCGGCTGCCTCAGACGGCGGAACCGTAGTTCTGGCACAGGCGCCTACGGTGACAGGAATCAGTATTACGGAACCGTATCAGACCTCGTTTGAATGCGGCTCAACGGCAGATGTTGATACCAATGGACTGACTGTAACGGCACATTACAGCAATGGAATGAGTGCGGCGGTTTTAGATAGTGACTATGAGGTGTCCGGCACTGTGGATACAAGTAAGGCAGGCAGTTATCCGATAACAATTAGCGCTTATGGTTTCAGTGAGAGTTATACCGTACAGGTGGCGGCAAGAACCTACACAGTAACTTTCAAAGACGGAAATACGGTGCTCAAAACTCAGACGGTAGAGGAAGGGAAGGCGGCAGAAGCTCCGGCAGCGCCGACAAAAGCCGGCTATACGTTTGACGGATGGGATATTGCATTTAATAACGTAACTTCTGATCTGACCGTAAATGCAAAATGGAAAGCGGCAGTAACGACGCCGGAAACGAAGAACTATACCGTGACCTTCAAGGACGGCAGCAGCGTGCTGGCAGTACAGACGGTAGAAGAAGGAAAAGCTGCATCTGCGCCCGGCGTAACAAAGGCCGGCTATACCTTAAGCTGGGATAAAGCCTTTAGCAGCGTGACAGCAGATTTGACAGTCAATGCAAAATGGACGGCAAATGCATATAAGATAACCTACAATGTAAACGGTGGAAGAAAATTAAAGACAACGAGCAAAACCGTAACCTATGACCAGACCTATGGAACGCTGGCGGCTCCGAAGAGAACGGGCTACACTTTCTCGGGCTGGTATACTGCAAAGACAAAGGGAACAAAGATTACGGCAAAGAGCAGCGTAAAAATTACGGCAAATACAACGCTTTATGCACACTGGAGCAAGGTCGCTAAACCGGCAAAAGTGAAAAAACCGACTGTGAAGAACAGTGCAAAGAAAACCATGAAGGTTTCCTTTAAGAGGGTGAAAGGCGCTGCGGGCTACGAAATCCGTTATTCCACAAAATCCAGTATGAAGAGTGCTAAGAAAGTAACAACAAAGAAAACTTCTGCGACAATCAAAAAGCTGACCAAGGGGAAGACCTATTATGTACAGGTCAGAGCGTATAAACTGGATTCTGCCGGAAAGAAAGTATACAGTAAGGCATACAGTACGAAGGCAAAGGTAACGATTAAAAAGTAACATGTAACTATGTTGACAGATGTCTTTCATATGCATATAATAAGTCCGTGACTTTTTTGTAGAATTGGAAAGGCAATGAGAGATATGGAGAAGAAGAGAACCGCAAAAAGAATCAATGTCCGCTATATGACGATGACGGCAATGCTGAGCGCCATCGCATTTGTCCTCATGTTTTTGGACTTTTCGGTTCCGCTCATGCCGGTTTTTATCAAACTGGATTTATCCGAGCTTCCGGCATTGGTTGGAGCGTTTGCGATGGGACCGGTCAGCGGAGTAGTAATCTGCCTGATTAAGAATCTGATACATCTTACCATGACGAGTACAGGAGGGGTGGGAGAGCTTTCAAACTTCATTTTAGGAGCGGCATTTGTGCTTCCTGCCGGAATTTTATATCAGAGGAAAAAGACAAAGACAAGCGCATTGGTTGGCGCATTTATCGGAGCTGCGTGTATGGCGGTAATCAGCGTGTTTTCTAATTACATTTTGGTGTATCCGATTTATTATAATTTTATGCCGAAGGAAACGATTATGGAGGCGTACCAGACGGCGGCAAAGATATTGCCGATTGACATCACATGGGACACGATGCTGCCTTATCTCATAGCGTTTAATATGCCGTTTACATTTCTAAAGGGCTTATGCAACGTACTGTTGACATTTTTGATTTATAAGCACATTTCTCCTCTGATCAAAGGAACGGGCGGTAGAAATAAATAACAAAAGATTTGTCTAAATGTAAAAATAATGCTATACTTCTATCAGGGAAAGCGCAGGTATTATCTGAGCTGACCTTGGAAGTATAGCATTTTGCTTTATTTATGAAGAGATATTACCGATATTAGAGATAGAATGTGGCGGCAAAGGAGAAGAAAGCACATGCAGATAGAATTTGACGTGGATCTGACAGAGCAGGATATGTATCGTTTCAGCATGTATCATAATTATACGGGATTTCAGGGGATTTTCTCCATA
The DNA here is from genome assembly GCA_910578885.1 of uncultured Lachnospiraceae bacterium. Taxonomy (GTDB): domain Bacteria; phylum Bacillota; class Clostridia; order Lachnospirales; family Lachnospiraceae; genus Roseburia_C. Next base: position 6,479 of record CAJTSH010000008.1, on the reverse strand, counting down.
TTGATAGCGATTGCGGCATTTGTGGCGGCAGTTATTACAAGAGGAGAGGTAGAAAGCGTCTATACGGTATTGTATGTACTGTTAGGAATTGCATTTTTAGTCTATGTGCCATTTTCCTTGAAACTTTCCACAAAGCGGCAGTTCAAAATGTCCGAGCAGCTTCGGAACACTTTGCACTATACGGTAGAAGAGGAAGGCGTAACGGTGTCCCAGAATGGAGAATCTGCAACTCTTCCGTGGAAACAGGTCTATAAGATAACGGCAACGAAGCATAACGTATTAATATACAGTACGAGAATCAATGCTTATATCATTCCCAGGACAGCGCTGGGAGATAAATATGATTCATTGAAAGAGATTGCTAAGCAGAATCTGGAAAAGTACCGTTATTGCATTCGGAGGTAATACGATGTTATATGAGACGTATTCTGCCGAGGAGACGGCAGCATTAGGTGAGAAAATAGGAAAAGAAGCGCAGGCGGGCGAGGTATATACTTTAATCGGAGATTTGGGAGTGGGGAAAACGGTGTTTACACAAGGAATGGCGGAAGGACTTGGAATTCAGGAACCGATCTGCAGTCCCACATTTACGATCGTACAAATTTATGAAGGAGGACGTCTGCCTTTTTATCACTTCGATGTCTATCGGATTGGAGATATTGAAGAAATGGACGAGATTGGCTATGAGGACTGCTTCTATGGGGAAGGAGTTACCATGATAGAATGGGCGAATCTGATAGAAGAGATACTTCCGGAGCGTTACCGGGAGATTACCATAGCGAAAGACTTGGAAAAAGGCTTTGACTATCGGAGAATAACAATAAAAGAGGTGATGCGATGAAGATACTTGCCTTAGACAGTTCCGGTCTGGTTGCCAGCGTGGCGGTGGTGGAAGATGATAACCTGTGCGGAGAATTTACCATAAATTATAAAAAGACCCATTCACAGACACTGCTTCCAATGCTGGATGAGGTCGCAAAGATGATAGAGCTGGACCTGAATACAGTAGATGCGATTGCTGTGGCGGGAGGTCCCGGTTCATTTACAGGACTTAGGATTGGCTCCGCAACTGCCAAAGGGCTGGGTCTGGCATTGGAGAAACCGTTGATTCATGTGCCTACGGTAGACGCTCTTGCATACAATCTGTATGGACATAAATGGCTGGTATGCCCATTGATGGACGCAAGGCGGAACCAGACGTATACAGGTCTATATGAATTTACAGAAGGCGGGATGCAGATTTTGCGCAAGCAGTGTGCGGTAGGCATTGATGAAATTATCAATACGGTCAATGATACTGGACGTCCGGTCACATTTCTTGGAGATGGGACAGCCGTGTTTACGGAGTATATTCAGGCAAACTGCATGGTTTCTTATGATTTTGCACCGCCGCATATGAATAAGCAGCGGGCGGCAAGCGTGGGGGCGCTCGCACAGGAATATTACCGTGAGGGCAGGATGGAGACGGCGGAAGCACATGCACCGGATTACCTGAGACTTTCTCAGGCGGAGCGGGAGAGAATGGAGAAGCGCTAGATTGATGGAAATTGCAAAGATGACACGAGAAGAAATCCCAAAAGTGGCAGAGCTGGAGAAAAGTATTTTCTCAATGCCTTGGAGCGAACAGGGATTTTATGATACACTAAACATGAAAAATGTAATCTTTTTGACAGCTAAGGAAGATGGACAGATATGGGGGTACTGTGGAATCTATCTGGCGGCAGATGAAGGGGAAATAACCAATGTAGCAGTTGCGCCTGAACGCAGGAGACAGGGAATTGCAGGAAAGCTAGTACAGACTTTGATGGAAGAGGCGGGGGCGTTTGGCGTCAGAAGTTTTATTCTGGAGGTTCGTGCTTCCAACGCAGGAGCCATCAAGCTATATCAAAAGCTGGGTTTTACGCCCGGCGGAATCCGAAAGAATTTCTACCAAAATCCAAAAGAAGATGCCATTGTAATGATGAACCAGTAATTCCCACTATTCGACAGGAAATGATTCGTTTATACTTTCGATTTGAGGGGGAAGACCTAAGAATCATGCAAATGGGAGGATCATCAAAATGAACGAGAATACAAGCATAACCTGTAATTGCTGTGGAAAACGTTTCCTTGCTTCTGGAAATACGGTGGAAAAAGATTTACTTCATGTGAAGAAACAATGGGGTTATTTTTCGAAAAAAGATGGAATCATACATGAATTTTTTGTGTGTGAGGAATGTTATGACACATGGCTGGAAAATTTTGCAATTCAGCCTGAAATAAAAAATGCGACGGAGCTTCTGTGATTGGACGTAATAGATTGGTTCAAGACTGGACTATTGCGATTGGACAGACGCCGGCTGCATTCCCTATTGGCATAAGTCTGGAATAGGGGCTGGAGGAAATAAAATGTTAGATGTCTGTTTATTGGGAACCGGGGGGATGATGCCGCTGCCATACAGGTGGCTGACCTCCCTGATGACAAGATATAATGGCAGCAGTCTTATGATTGACTGTGGAGAGGGCACTCAGATAGCGGTAAAAGAAAAAGGATGGAGCTTCAAGCCTGTCGATGTAATGTGTTTTACGCACTATCATGCAGACCATATCAGCGGCTTACCAGGAATATTGCTGACAATGGGAAATGCAGAGCGGACCGAGCCGCTTACGATGATTGGACCGAAGGGGTTGAAGCGAGTGGTAAACGCGCTGCGTATGATTGCGCCGGAGCTGCCTTTTGATATCCAGTATATTGAGCTGACGGAACCGGAGCAGACGATAGATATCAACGGATATCGGATTCAGGCGTTTCGAGTCAACCACAATGTCATTTGCTATGGCTATACCTTAGAAATCAGGCGGGCAGGGCGGTTTTCTGTGGAGTCTGCGAACCAGTATCAGATTCCCCAAAAATATTGGAGCATTCTTCAAAAGGGAAATACAGTAGAAGAGGACGGACAGATATATACACCTGATATGGTTCTTGGCGCACCGAGAAAAGGGATAAAAGTCACATATTGTACGGACACCAGACCAACCAGTTCCATTGTAGAGCATGCGAAAGGCTCTGATTTGTTCATCTGTGAAGGAATGTATGCAGAAAAAGAAAAACTGGCAAAAGCGAAACAATATAAGCATATGACCTTTTATGAGGCGGCAGAGATGGCAAAGGAAGCAGGGGTGGAAGAAATGTGGCTGACGCATTTTAGTCCGTCTCTGGTTCGTGCAGAAAGCTATATGGACGAGGTGCATAAGATATTTCCACAGGCGGTTTTAGGGAAAGACGGAATGTCGGTAGAACTGGATTTTAAGGAGGAATGCATATGAAAAAAAAGATATCGGGACTTATAGTTGCAATCATCTGTATCGGGCTTGTGGTAGGCGCTTATTACTATTTGTCTAGCAGCAGAGCGGGAAAAAACGTAGAAAATGGAACAGAGCTGACGGAGGTTGAGAAGGTATTGGCGAAGGATTTAGAGAAATCTTATCCGATGACGCCGAGAGAAGTCGTTACATTCTATAACAGGATTCTAGGCTGTTTGTATAATGAGGAATACACGGATGATCAGCTTCATGGTCTAAGCGAGAAGATGCGAATGCTGATGGATGAAGAGCTTAAGGAAGTCAATATGGAAGATGAATTTTTTGAGAACCTGAAAAAAGAAGCGGCATCGTTTACTTTGCAGGGAAAGAAAATTGCTACGACAACAGTGTCGGACAGCAATGACGTTCAGTATAAGACGGTCGGGGGCAGAGAGTGCGCCTATGTCAATGCTTCCTATTTTATGAAGGAAGGGGACAACGGCGATTTCAGCCGTACCACACAGTGCTATGTGCTCCGAAAAGACGAAGCGGAGAACTGGAAAATTTTAGGATTTTCCTTGGTAGGAGGAGAAGATTAGATGATGAAAGAACAGGGAGAGATTGCGATTCTTGCAATCGAAAGCTCCTGTGATGAAACAGCGGCGGCGGTAGTGGTCAATGGACGTGAGGTCAGGAGCAATATCATATCTTCTCAGATTGCACTTCATACCCTATATGGCGGTGTAGTGCCAGAAATTGCATCCAGAAAACATATTGAGAAAATCAATCAGGTGATAACAGAGGCAATGGAGACGGCAGAGGCGGATTGGTCAGAGATAGATGCCATTGCAGTGACCTATGGACCGGGACTGGTCGGTGCGCTGCTGGTCGGCGTGGCAGAAGCAAAGGCAATCAGTTATGCAAGGAAGCTGCCGTTGATTGGCGTACACCATATTGAGGGACATATTTGTGCCAATTATATAGAGAATAAGGAATTAGAGCCGCCTTTTTTGTGTCTGGTGGTATCTGGCGGTCATACACATTTAGTAAAAGTAGAGGACTACAGAAGCTATAAGATATTGGGGAGAACGAGAGATGATGCAGCAGGAGAAGCTTTTGACAAGGTGGCGCGGGCCATTGGGCTCGGATATCCGGGCGGACCTAAAATAGAGAAGGTATCGCATGAAGGGAATCCTCATGCGGTGGAATTTCCGCGTCCTAAGGTGGCAGACGGGGAATATGACTTTAGCTTTAGCGGTTTAAAGTCGGCAGTCCTTAACTATTTGAATAGCTGTCAGATGAAAAATATTCCGATTGTGCAGACGGATATAGCGGCTTCCTTCCAGAAAGCGGTAACGGATGTACTGATTGGCAATGCGATGCATGCCGTTGATACCTATGGAGTGAAAAAGTTTGCCATAGCAGGCGGAGTAGCATCAAACGGCACGCTGCGGGAGGGCATGAGAATTGCCTGTGAAGAGAAAGGTGTGGAATTCTATCATCCTTCTCCTGTTTATTGTACGGATAATGCGGCAATGATAGGCGCGGCGGCATACTACGAATACATGGCAGGAACACGGTCTGGACTCGACCTGAATGCGGTGCCGAACCTAAAACTGGGGGAGAGGTAGAAATGAAATTTACAGCAATTGTATTGTCTGCCGGGAAAGGGAGCCGGATGAACATCGGAACCCATAAACAGTATCTGCTTTTAAATGGCAGACCGGTAATTACATATTCATTAGAAGCATTTGAAAAGAGCCCGGTGGATGAAGTGATTCTAGTGACAGGGCAGGGAGAAGAAGAATATTGCCGAAAAGAGATTGTAGAAGCATATGGATTTTCAAAAGTGGGAAAGATAGTAGCTGGAGGTAAAGAACGCTACCATTCTGTCTTTTGTGGACTTCAGGCAGTTACAGACACTGATTATGTATTGATTCACGATGGTGCCAGACCTTTTGTGACGGAAGAAATCATTGCGAGGACAATGGAAACCGTGAGGAAGACAAATGCGTGTGCAGTCGGCATGCATGTAAAAGATACCATTAAGATAACGGATGAGAAAGATATTGTAAAAGAAACACCAGAGAGAAACAATGTCTGGATGGTGCAGACTCCGCAGGCGTTTTCCTGCCCATTAATTTCACATGCTTATGAGAAAATGCTTTTGCAGGAGGACGCTGCAATTACAGATGATGCTATGGTGGTAGAAAAAATGTGCCAAGTTCCGGTAACGTTAATTGAAGGGAGTTATCGTAATATCAAAATTACAACACCGGAAGATATGCTGATCGCAGAAGCTTTTTTAAATGCGAAACAATAGGAAACGTAACAGTTCGGCTTAGAAATTTGCGGCAAGCGTCAAGTCATAAGCTGAACTGTTAAAAAAAATGAAAAAAATGTAAAATACTTCTTGACATAAGTTCACAATGATGATAGAATCATTTTTGCGCTGATTTGAAAAGAACAGTAAATAAAAAGGCTCCATGTTTATTGCGTTTTGGAGTAGGACAACCTAACGTCCGCAGTTGAAGCATGGAATATAAGGAGAGGTATCGAAGTGGTCATAACGAGGCGGTCTTGAAAACCGTTTGTCCGAAAGGGCGCATGGGTTCGAATCCCATCCTCTCCGTTTATACTGAATAAGTATAGCAATTTTGTATAATGAAATGCATCCGGTTTTGTGATGCGATTATTCGGAGAAGTACCCAAGCTGGCCGAAGGGACACCCCTGGAAAGGGTGCAGGTCGTTAACAGCGGCGCGAGGGTTCAAATCCCTCCTTCTCCGCTCGATTATAACAGCGAAAAAAAGTTTGAAAAAAGGTATTGACAAATTCGACATAATGCGCTATTATAATCAAGCTGACTGCGAGAGACAAGCAGAAAGCAAAAAAATAAATTAAAAAAGTTGTTGACAAGCAACGAAGAATGTGATAAACTAAACGAGTTGCTAACAGCGACAACGATAACAACAACGAACCTTGATAACTGAACAGTGAAATAACCTTGAAAGATTCAAAAGAGAATTATTCAAGCCAATCAAGAGATTGGACGGACAGCTGGAAGTAAGCTTGCAAGAGCTTATGGAAAGCTCCTTGAAACAGTAAAACGTCGAAAGACGTAGGATATTAGCCAAGCGAGTCTTGGAAAGCATCAGACTTTTAACATGAGAGTTTGATCCTGGCTCAGGATGAACG
>CAJTSH010000007.1 GCA_910578885.1 uncultured Lachnospiraceae bacterium | reverse complement strand
TCTTAGTTTAAGATTTAGAGACTAAAAAACGGTATTAACCGACAGCCCCTTTTTACATATCCGTCATTTTCATATTTTTTCTATACTCGCTTGGCGATACCCCGCAAGAGCTTTTGAATATCTTCATAAAATGCTTTTCATTGTCATACCCGACCGTCTGTGAAATCTCTATGACACGCATGTCCGTCTCAACCAGCAGCTTCTTTGCTTCTTCCATCCGAATAGTTTTCAGATAGTTGACAAAATTACTTCCTGTATACTGCTTGAATGAGTAGGAAAACAGCGAATAATTCATAGAAATATAATTGGATACCACAGCCATGTTCAAATCCTTGGCGTAATTCTCTTTGATATATTCTACCGCCTGCTGTATCTTCTGCTTATTCTTATTCGTGTCGAACTGGCTGTTGATTCGGTCATGAAGCTCTAGCAGCCAATTCATAAATTCCCGTTCATAGACATCTATATTTGAATATTTCCAAACCTCCCTCAGCTTTTCCACGTTCTCCATATCATTGCCCAATGCGTTTCGATAGGTCTTGGATACGTCAATCAGAAATTCGATAATCCCCTTTTCAAAATCGGCATCCGACAAATGCTCTAACTTCACCGCATGGAAAAATGCGCCCCAGACACGAAGCACTTCGTCTGTCTTATCTGTTCCCAAAAGCTGCACTCTCTGCAGACATGCTTCCTGTTCCAGAAGTTTATGAGATTCCTCTAACACCTGATCCGGCACCCGCTTTTCTTCTTCCCCAAAACGTACTTCCTTTCGGTTCGATGCAAATGCGCGGCGTCTTGCTCTTACAGCTTCTTCATACGCTGTTCTTAAACTGGTAAGCCCCGAATGCACTCCGCTGATTCCCACATAAATACCTGACAGTTCATTTTTCAAAAGCATGTCCAGATTGTCTTCTTCCACAATTAATACATCATTTTCATCCAAGTCCGGCAGATAAATATAGCGATCGTTTTCCGCTTTCATCTTCGTCGCATTTCTACAGCATACAAAAAAATTTCCTTCATAAAAATCTTTTTCATACTGTTCCCTTAACGTCTCCAGCTCTTCTTCCGTTGTCCGGCTGTTCAACATCAGATACTTCAACTGCTGATAGCCAATCCTTTTACTGGCTGAATCGCTCTTATTATTATCTATGATTTCCTGCTCCAGCTTTCTTAAGATTGCCTGTATTTTCTGGCGCTCTACCGGCTTTAAAATATACTCCCTCACGCCATGCCGCATCATTTCCACGGCATAAGAAAAATCATCATATCCGCTGACCGCTACGGTAAGCGGCTTATGCTCCAATTCCTGCATTTTCTGCACCAATTCAATTCCATCCATCTTGGGCATACGGATATCCGTAAACATAACATCAATTTTTTGTTCTTTCAAAATTTCTAATGCGGTCTCACCATTATTACATTCCATAATAATTTCTACCGGCACACCGCTTCTTTGTATCATGGTCTTAATCCCCTGGCGAATCATCTTCTCATCTTCAACAACCAAAACTGTTTTCATCTTTTTCCCTCTCCATATCAGTCACCACTCACAGTCAAACCAGTACTACTAGTTGTTACTATTTGCTTCTTTAACGGAATACGTACCATAATCTTCGTATAACATCCCAGCATAGAAGCAATGCTGATTCCATAACCTTTACCAAAAGACATCGATATTCTATCTTGAACATTCTTCAAACCAATACCATTCCCGGAACCACCGCTTGTCTCGATTTCCCCAGCAATTTTCTTTCTTAAACGCTCTACCTCCTCTTCTGTCATCCCCCTTCCCGCATCTGTAATCTCTATGATACAATCATCACCTTCAACAATCCCCTTGATATAAATGTTTGTATCTTCTGCCATCTGTTCAATTCCATGATAAATCGCATTTTCAACAATCGGCTGCAAGGACATTTTGGGTATCTCTTGTTTCATGACCAACTCCGGTATATTTACAGATAGATAAATTTCATAGTCAAAGCGCAAATTAATAAGCGCCAGATAATCTTTGATATATTCCAGTTCCTCTTCTACCTTGACATTACCGGAAACCCACTTCATACTATAACGAAGCAATTTTCCAAGAGATGTAATCGCATCCGAAATAGCATATTCCTCATCTATCTCCGCCATCATCTTGATAGATTCCAATACATTATAAATAAAGTGTGCATTAATCTGGTTCTGCAGCGCACGTATCTCGGAGTTTTTAACCAGCACCTCATGATTAATATTATCCTCCATCAGCTGTCGGATATTCTCAAGCATCGTATTGATCTGGCTTCCCAGCTCGCCCATCTCATCATTACCGCAATCCTTAATTACCACATTCAGATTCCCCTGCTGTATCTGGCGGATTGATTTTAAGATATCATAAAACTGCCGCAGAATCCGCTTGACTGTAAAATTGATGACAAACGCCAGCAAAATGACAAGTCCTGCCATCACACAAATAAAAGTATTGCGCATCCGGTAAATCTGATCCATGTTGCCGGAAATATCCTGTACACAAAAAAGGGTTCCGCCGAGCTCTTTGATATATAGATAAGAAATCAGTTGATTCTTCGTCCCTTCCCTTTTATAATAACAAGAAATATTACCGTCTTTTACTACGTCAGGTAATTCCCCCCGAATGAGCTCTTCGGAATAATCTCTCTGATTGTCGCCAAAATAAAGAATTCCATCATCCGATACAAAACACCCCCATTCATTCTCAACCTTTTCATACAAAGTAGGAAACATATTTTTCATCTTCATTGCCGCTTCTATAACGCCAATCGTTCCATAACCATAATCGTCAATCGGTGTAACTAATGATAAGATTTTGTCTCCGGACTCTGTCGCCAAGCTGGAAAATATCACATCCGAATAGTTATAGTACCAACCGGAAAACTTCTCATAGGATGCCCATTCCAGTTTCTGCATTCTGCTTTTCTCATAGAGAATCGGCATCATTTCCTGAATATTATCGTTTGTGGCATAGACACGGACGCCATAGAGCAGCGGATTGTTATTCACCAGCCGTTCCAACGATGCAATATCCGTATCATAATACTGCATCAATTCACCGGTGCTGATAGTTTCACCGGTAATCGCCTCCCGCAGGCGTCTCTTTAACATATCATCGCTTAAAAAAAACTGCGTACACATATTAATTGAGTCGATTCCTGTCTGGATATCATCCTTATTTCCTTCCATCGCATACTGCATGTGCGTCATGTTCTCACTCACCACATTATTTTCCATATTATGAAAGAGGATAATGCCTAAAACGGCAACCGGAAGCACGACAAAGCAAATGGTAACAAGCGTAAATTTAATATTTAGTTTTAACCCATTCATATACCATATTTGTTGAAATAGTTTTTTCATTTATTTAATACCAAGTTTTTCTTTTGCAATTTCCATCAGCCTCGTATTCTCTTTCTGCAAATCCACATATCCCAATCGTTTCCTCTCCTCCACAAATTCTGCAAGTATCGCATCAAATTGCTCATCCGATTCTGCAAGCAGAAGACTCGGAAGCGTCTTGCTCCATAATTCTGTAATTTGGGCGTCTGCATTGACATAACGTGAATTCGTAGAAAGCAGGGAGTCATACTGACCGTTATAAATTACATACGGATAGGTCCATTGCTGCAATTGTGCCAACGGCTCCGCTGGCTCTTGATACCACTGCAACTGCATCACATTATCCTGCAGCATCCAATATGCATCATCTGCTCCGTAAATTCTGTCGTATTCTTCCCGATTTGTATTCAAAAGCCGTTCTACCTCCGGACGAATTACTGGCTTTCCGTCCACCATATCATACGTCACCCCTTCTACGCCGAGGTAGGTTAACATTTGCCCATGTTCACTCATCAGATAGTCCATAAATTGAATGGCACGGTCAGGATGCTCACAATTCTTCGAAATCAAAGTTACCGTCCAGCCATTGACGCCGGAGCATGGAATCTTATAGTCATCTCCTTTCGAATTCTTAGGACCGTCTATTGCTATATAAATGCTGTCCGGATTATTTGCATACAACACTTTTTGCTGTGCTGCGATATCTGTATTCTGATAAAACATGCAGAAATATCTTCCTTCTCCCAACTTCTCTTCCATCTGCGTCCTCTGATCAATAAAGATGTCTTTTAAGAGATACCCTTCCTCTCCAAGCTGCCGGAAAAATTTCAGCCATGACAAATATTCCGGGTCTGTATACCTGTCATAATACTCCCCGTCTTTTTCATAAGGCACGGCAAGAAAATTCATCAAGTAATCATCAAAAGAAGTACATCCTTCATTATTAAATGTATGAGAACCGATCGGAATCAACGGTTTCCCATCTATTTCCGGAAACATCTGCACCGCCTTCTTTACCGCCTCATAGAATCCCTCCTGCGTCGTCATGTCCGGACTCCCGATTGCCTCATAAATATCCTTGCGCACAAGGAAATTCTGGTTCGCACTGATATTATCATGCTCCTCTAAATCCTTTGGCGTAAAAGAGGAATTCGGATAACAATAAATATTTCCGTCATCTCTGGTAAACCACTCCACCGTATCCGGATCTGTCACCTGATAAAAGTACGCATCATATTCATCCCCCAACTCGTTCAATGCATACACCATATCTTTTTCTATCAGTTCATTCACCGTAGTTTCCCACCAGCCAACCGTTATCACATCCGGCAAAGAATCCGAAGCAATCAAAGCGCTCATTTTTTCTGATTCATTTCCACTTGGGACAATAAAGTTCACGCTTACCCCTGTTTCCTCCGTAATCGTATCCGATACCAGATTCCCTCCCCAGGGCGTTGCATACCATGAATAATTGATATACCAATCCAATGTTACCGGCTCATCTGCATGAAGACGCCAGCCTTCCTGCATGCCGCCTTCTGCTTTAATTTCCATATTCTGTTTTGTACCAACTATACTTCCAGCCAACAGCAAACTGCAAAAAGCACAAACCGCCACTGCCCTTCCAACCCGTTTTCTCATATGCCTGCCTTATGCCTCTCTAAAATCTATTTTCCGAACCCTGTCATCCCCCGTAATGTCCGAAACGCTTTTTGAAATTCTTCAATTTCTTTCTGATTCATTCGATAGGTTGGTGAATTATCATCTGTAGTATTCCGGTTTTCCACAATCAGAACCTCGCCGTCCTCATCCAGTACATGATTATGCCAAAAACCTTTTCTTATATTATATAATTTATGCGGCTCCATTTCAATCGTTTTATACACTCCCGGCTTATCTCCATTTTCTGCCAGTATCAAGGTACAATTCCCATTTAAGAGCACAAATACCTCATCCGTCTCCATATGCTTCTGCATCCAGCTTATCTTTTCCAGATTCGTATTCTCACAATGTTTCAAAACCGCTACGCGCCAGCCTTCGTAATCCTTCAGCGGCATATAATCCTCTGCCGGAAAATCAATAATTTCAATATCTTGTCCCATATTTTTGTCCTTCTTTCTATTGAATTGTATCGAAAAATTATATCAAACGGCAAATTTATTTGTCGTTCACTATAGAACAAGGCAATACCTGGGGTAAGGTACTGCCTTGTTTTCATAAAATTATATAAGGAGAGAAAATTACAAAATTGTAATTATCTGGCTATGTTACACCCATTCGGGTCAAAATAATAATTATTCCTTTACACCACCGGCAGAAATACTGCTGATAATATATTTTGAGAAGAAACAGAACGCAATCAGAATCGGTAAAACCGAAATTGCAACTCCTAAATAAATTGCGCCCTGATTTGCCTGTAAGTTTGTTGCAGCTCTCAAGGTAGATATCATAACCGGCAGCGTCATCTTACTCGGTGTATTCAGTAAGATCAACGGTACAAGGTAGTTGTTCCAGTTTCCGATAAATGCTCCGATAGACATGGTTGCAATACCCGGCATCATAATCGGAAGTACAATCTTATGGAAAATACCGATTTCTTTTGCTCCGTCAATTCTTGCCGCCTCAAGCAATGCCGGCGATAACGTAGCCTGCACATACTGTCTTAAGAAGAATACGGTACCCGGTGCAGCAATTGCAGGTACGATCAAAGGGATATAGGAATCAATCAGTTTCAATGTCATACATAAGTTGTAGAAACCGATCAAGCTCAACTGTGCAGGTATCATCATAAATACGACAATAACTCCAAAAATTATCTTATTCCCCTTAAACTTATAAATAGCCATCGCATATGCTGTAATTGAAGAAAAATAACCCGATAAAATCGTCGCAGGGATTGCTATCAACAAACTGTTTCCCATGCCTCGGAACAGATTCATGTAATCAAAGAGCTGTTCCCAGTTCTCTTTCAAATGTGTACTTGGAATGAAAGTAAATCCGGTCGTAATTTCCACACCGCTTCGCGTTGAATTTATCATCATCAAAAGGAACGGAAGGAGACAGGCTGCTGCAAGCAGAATCAAGCAAATATAAATAATTGTCTTTTTAATTTTATATCCAATCGTATTCATACTTTTTAGTCCTCCTTTCCGCCAAGCCATTTGAACTGAATAACCGATAGAATCAGAATGATGATAAACAAAGTATACGCAATTGCAGATGCAAAACCAACCTGCCCTGTCTCAAATCCAAATCTAAACAGATACATAACTGCGGTCTGCATACATCCGGACGGATTGCCTAATGTTCCGCCTTCTGCCATCAAGTATGGCAAATCAAACAACTGCAAACCACCAATCAAGGATGTGATAAAGGTATATAACAAAATTGGTTTCAATAACGGTAACGTTATCTTAAAGAACCGTGTCCATCTTCCGGCACCATCTATGGCTGCAGCTTCGAAATAATCAGTCGGAATTCCCTGTACACCTGCCATGAGAACAATGAATGAATTTCCAAACCACATCCACGCACCTATGATAGAAATTACATATGGCGCAATCGATGCATCTCCCATCCAGTTAATTGGAGTACTTGTGATTCCTGCAGACACAAGAATCTGGTTTACGCTTCCGAATCTCCAGTCTAACAAGGTCTTGAACAGAAACGCCACAGATGTAGCTGCAATTAAGTTCGGCAGATAGTATATTGCACGAAAGATAGGTAAACCTCTCATTTTATACTTAATATCACTGAATATGATTGTCAAAAGAAATGCGAGCCCTAACTGGACGATGATATTTACACCCCAGATTTTACAAGTATTCCAGAAAGCCCTCCAGAAAAACTTGTCTGTCAATGCTCTCTTGTAGTTATCAAGCCATATCCATACCGGATCCCCAAATCCCCTATAACTCGTAAAACTCAAATATAAAGTTCTCAGAACCGGATACACACTGAATATCAGAAAGACAATTACAAAGGGTAACACGAAGAGATAGGCTATATTATCTTTATTTCTTTTTTTTGTCCGTTTTGCCACTTGAGTATTAGCCATTCTTTCTACCTCCATTTAAATTTCGATATGGGCAGGCTGGGCCTGCCCATATTATTAAATATTATCCATTACTCTCTGTTGATTGTAAGTTCCGGATATACCGAAGCAACCTCATCATAGAATGCGTTGATTGCGTCTTCTTTCGTCTTCTCTCCGTTCTTAACACTGCTGATTGCATTACCCCAAGCATCGCCGATAGCCTTGTCGTATCTTGTTACGATAGAGTAATCAATATCTTCAGCTGCGTTCATCCAGAATTCATATAACTTCTGTCCGCCATATGTCTCATTTCCATCATCAGCATGTTTCTCTAATGCAGATTTCAAAGAAACTGTATCTCCTTCTGACTGTACAATCCACCAGTCTGCTGTTTCCTCATCAAGTGTACAGAATTTTACGAAATCCCATGCTGTATCTTTTCTCTCGGACAGTGAGGAGATACCGATGTATGTACCACCACTGAATCCAGGAGCCGGACCAGAGCAAACGCCCCATTTACCGGATGTATCGCCAACGTTGTCTCTTAATGTTAATACGCCCCATGCAGGAAGTCCGTATGCCATAACCTCTACAGTATCCATTCCTTCTGTTGCACTAGCGAACTGTGTAGCGTCCCAAACATTCAAGTCATCATTACCCCACTGTGTCTCAGCTGTCAAAAGAGGTACTGGACCGCTCATTGCCTGATACCAAGGTGTTGCCCACTGAGCAGCATATGCTGTCAAATCCTGCTGATATAACTCAACAACAAGATCCATGTAGTCATATCTTACCTGATCAACATTCAATGTGTTATCTACAACCCAAGGTGCCTGACCTGAGAAGAAACCAAGTTCAGAATCGGAAGCAAATAATCTGTAAGGACCAGCTGCTTTTACTTTCTGAGCTGTATCAAGGATCGTTGCATAATCTTTAAATAATTTGCCAACTTCTTCTGGATCAGAAGTTCCGAAAACTGTCTCTGCAATATCTCTACGATAATAGAAACCAGCCGGTGTAATCTGATAGGAGATTGCTCTCTGATGTCCGTCTGCGTCCTGACCAACTTCCCATACGTAATCTACGATCTGATCTGCATAATCCTGTGCATTGTAAGGAGCCTGATCCAAATCCTCAAAGTAACCAGCGTCAAACATATCCTCTAACATCTGAGGCTCACCAACAATAACGTCCGGCTCAGTTGCTCCACCATTCAAAGCGGTCTGAATTGTCGTTACATAATCAGCCGGCTGAATAACTCTGGTCTCAATCTCTACATCCGGATGGCTTTCCATGTAGTGGTCTGCAAACTGTCCTAAATCTTCTGCCAATGTCCAGATAACTAATTTGCCGTCTCCGGTTGCATCAGCGGAATCATCGCCGTCGCCTTCATTATTGTCAGCGGATTCTGTGCTAGGTGTTTTGCTATCATTGTTTTCATCTTTCTTGTCTGCATTGTTGCTGGAATTATTACCACATGCCACGCATGATAAAAGCATTGTACCAACTAATAATGCAGAAACTACTTTTTTCAGTTTCATAAAAATATCCTCCTTTTTTCTTCAACTGTGTTGTTGATATATGCATTATATCTTCTTTACCCCTTCGTTATAATGCTTCAAATTTTAAAAAGGTGTCATTTTTTTAGTATGGTTCTAAAAAAAGTAACACCTTTTTTGCATTTTTTCGCCCTATTTATAGCAAAATGTACTAATAGAATGCGCTTTTACCACAGTTTCCACCCCATGTCCCGTCTCCCTTAAGGTTATCGGAACATCTTCATCTGTTTTATTTAAGATCACGATAACACGTTCTCCATCCGGGTTCAAAAAGCCTGTAACTTCAATTTTATCGGTATACCTAGTCGTTCCTATGCGTTTTGCCCCTGCTCTGATATAACGGCTGAACTGTCCGATATAGTAGTAAGCGAGCCGCTTCTCATATGTATCGCCCTTCGTATCATACATAATCGGCGCCGCACAGAAATTGCCTACATGGTTCGGACCGCCCTTTTCATCTAAGATTAAGTTCCAGTCCAAGGATGCATGAATGCCGGCGTTCAGGTTTCCCAGAATGTCATGCCCATACATCTCCGCTTTTTGCGTTTCACCGGAATCGGCAAATCTGGAATATTCCACACAGCCCTCGGTAAAGAATACTTCCTTGTCCGGATACTGCTTTCCAATCATCTCAACCGCCTCAAAATGATCTCCGGTATACCAGTGAAGCGCACATCCGGCTACGTATTTCATCGCCTTTTCGCCGGAAGTCACTTCCTTGAAACGCTGATATGCTTCTTCCTTATTATGATCCCACACGAAAATCTTAACATCCAGTCCTGCGGCTTCCAGCTTCGGTCCCAAGTAATCCTCCACAAAAATCCGTTCCTCTTCTGACGTATAGACGCAGGAATCCCAAGTCTGTACCGCCATCGGCTCGTTCTGCACTGTCAGATATCCAATCGGAATCCCCGCTTCCTGATATGCCTGAATAAATTTCACGAAATACTCTGCCCAGCTCTCGTAATACTCTTTCTTCAAGCTGCCTCCATGATTCATTTCGCCATTCGTTTTCATAAATGCCGGCGGCGACCACGGAGACATCAGAAACCGTATCGGCTCCTTGGCTTCCGCCTGCGCTGCCCGCACAAACGGTATGATCTCTTCAAAATCATGCGCAATGTCGAAGGTCTTTAATTCTTTATCTCCATCTTCAATATAAGCGTAATTGCCAAGCCCAAAATCACAGCTATTCATATGAATGCGTCCAAAGTTATACTTTAACCCGTCCGCCGAAAAGTAATCCCGAATCACCTGCTTCTTATTCTCTTCGCTCATTCTCATATAGTTATGGGCGGAGGCTTCGGTGAATGCTCCACCAAAGCCCTTGAACTGCTGATAAGTCACTTCCGGATATACATTTACCACATGCATACAGTCACCGGCAATGTCCGCCTTCATATCCGTTACCTTCCAATACTCCTTTTCTTTCTCACTCGTTGCAATTCTTGTAATCTGCTCCATTCCCGTCCCCTATTGTAAGGTAATCTCTATCTTACTGATTCTGCCGTCACGGACATCTTCTGCAATCTGTCCCGTTACCGTTTCACTGTTTGTATCCGCAGAGCTTCCATTCTTATATACAAAATGCATACTGCTGATCTTATAGCTTCCCGGCACATAATCTTTCTTCTCCTGAAGCAGATACTCTACCTCTGTCTCACCCAAAAGCGTTGCCGTTACCATATCTTTATCCGAAATCAGATATGCAGGAATTGCCGGCTGCGGTGAAAATACCAGTTCTCCGTCTTTCTCCGTAAACAGATGACGTCCAAACATCAAAAGCTTCCACATACTGATAAACTCGATCGTAGAACCGCTTAATCTTGCAACAAAACCTTTTCCATGATAACGCTCATTCGGGTTCTTGCTGCTTGCAATAAAGGACGAGTTCTCATAGATGCTTCTTCCATATACCTTCGGATCTAAGAACGGAATCGCCGCTTTGTGGAAATCCTCAAAGAATTCCTCATACAGACCGCTTCTTAACAGCTCCAGCAAATATTTATATTCCATATGAAGCCAGATAGACTCATTCTCCAGCCATCCCGGCGTAAATGCCCTCGCACGGCCCAGCTCATAAGACGCCTCCGCCAAAGATGCATTTACCTTATACATAGAAAGCTTATTATCATATAAGTCACTGTTCTTAACATTATGATATAATTCTAACTTCTTCTCCTTCGGCTGATCTAACTTCAAGTAACGAACCGGTCCCTCCAAGAAATACGGAACAGGAACTACTGCAAATTCTAACGGCTTAATACCGTCTTCCATTACTTCATATTCCGGTACTGCATACGTGAAATACGTAGGGCAGATACCGCCGCCGATTTTACAAGCCTTCTCTATGCCGCGCATAACCGTTGCGTGGAAGCTTTCCAATATCTCTGCAAGCTCTTTTGTCCTGCGGCTGACCTTCTTGCCGGACACGCCTTCAAATGTCTTGTCTCTGTATGCTTCCTTTGCATCATTCACTTTGTTCCAGAAGGAAAGAACCTCGCCGTCTCCTTTCAGGTTCTCCTCTTCCTGACGGTTAATCTCGCTCAATTTATCGAGCAAATCTGCAAGCTCCTCCAGTACATTCACCTTGTCCTGATATTTTTTCAATGCAGAAACCGTATATTCCAGCATGCGGCATAACTCGTAGGTCTCGGACATGGAGGAGCCGAACATACCTGGCATTCCGTTCAACGCATCATACCAGCCCGGCTTGCCGCCTTCCATTTCAATACCCATTCCATATGCATCCAATGCTGCAAACTTCACCGCACACATCAAAATCAGCTTCTCAAACAGACTGGATTTTAATATTTCACCCTTACCGTAGTCTGAGCGAACCAATTTCTCCTCAGTATTTCTCTTACTAGATTCGTCCAATGCATGATATTGACGCAAACCGTTCGGCGTCTCCGCATAACGTTTGAAACGATGATTTATCTTTACCTGTCCAAGGAAATACGTGTACTCCTCCTCGTAAAGCATTTCTTTCTCTTTCTCCGGATTTACTTCCAAGTAATCTTCAATCAAATCCAGATTATAAGTCCAGTGATCGCACCAGTAACCTTCGCCAAAGTTTCCATTTACCATGCTGTCTGCAAAATCAATAATCTGGAAGAACAGCGCCTCGTTCCAATCAGCTCCCAGAACTTCTTCCAATGTACGGTACAGACTGCCCGGAGTAAATGCTTTGGTGACAAATTTCACCAGTTCCTCCGCTTTATCCTTCTCCACATCGGTAAATACCGCTTCCGCTTTTTCTTTCTCCAACTGATAAGTCAGCTTCTCCACGCCCAGCGGATTGTATCCGTCTAACTGAATCAAGCTATAAAATTCCTTAATATTCTCTCTTCCTACAAACGGCGCAAAGAACGTATCGCAGCGTCTGTTCTGATTGACGTCGCGGAAGTTTCCATTCCCCTGTGAATAAAACTCCGGCAGCATGGAGAAATAATTGTAATCACGCTCCAAATCCCCATGTTTTCTGGAATACACATAGAAAATCTTGTTGTTTCCAAGCTTCATCGGGAAACCGCCGCGAAGCACATTGTCCATATAGGTATATTTGCAATAAGCATCAAATTCTTTCGACGCAGTCTTTGTCTCAATCACCTTGCAAAGATCGTTTACTAATTCTACTGCCTCTTTCTTCTTTGCCGCAAAATATGCTCCGTCCCTTTCCTCTTCAAAGAACGCCTTTAGAATTTCTTTATTCTCTACCTGTCCTACCATCTCATAGATAACTACAGACTCGCCTGCATTCAGCGTCTTCTTCGTCCCATAAAAGCTGCTTGGAAGCTGGTTCATAGTAATCTGCTTCGCTGAAAGAACCCCGTCCAGACCGTTTTCTTTGAAATTAACCGCAGTCTCCAGCGAACAATCATAAGCAAATACAACATCCGGATCTACAATCGGCTGAAGCATTTCACCATTTTCTAAGCATCCAATCGAGAAATTACCGCCTTCTACCTTCTTAACATCCGCACTGTCGTTCATGCTGACGCGCACACGATAATATGGGCGCTTTTCCTCCACATCCTCGACCTGCATCCACGCCTTAGTCGTCTGCGCCATATTCTTCATGCTTTCCATACCAACACCGTAAGGGATAACTGCCGGCATACCGTCTAAGATTTCCAGATCTATCGTCTCGGAACCCGTATTTGTCACAGTTACTTTTCTTACCAGAGCGCCTAAATTTTCTCCCGGCAGCGTAAAGTAATCTACCACCGTCTTTAAGCCTTCTTCGGTGTTGTCTTCTTCCAACGTAAGACCGTTCATTGCAATACTCATCTTATGGCTGATAGACTCATCCGAAAAACTCTCCAGATATGTTCCGTTCTTGCGGAGAAAAGTACGGAAACCGGTACGTTTTACGGTCATATACGCCGTATGCGCCGGATAGAACTCCATAATCGCATGATCCTTGTTATCTACGCCGAAGCTGACTACGCACTGTCCGCGATTGACATAGTAGCACCAAATCGGAATTCCCCGGATACCGGAGATTCCTGGCAGAAAGCTTGCAAATGTAGATTCTTTCCCATAGTTGCTCATTTCAAAATTGTCTGTCTGATTCATGTCTCGCACTCCTTTTTATTTATTTCGTGATATTTAATCTAATATCACGGATATTTCATGCATCACACCGTCTTCCAGTGCGTCAACACTTTGCTTACTTATGATTGCCTTACAGCCGCTGATTTCTGTTACTTCCTTTCCATCCAGTGCGGCTTCCAGAACCTGATAATTTCCGGCTTCCTTCTTTTGTGGATTCTCGATGGTCACATGCAGATGCTTCCCTGCAAAATACAACGTCAGCTCTGCTTTTCCGTCCTCATCAAACTGTTCCGTCATTAACTGCGGTTTCACACATAAATCTCCGGCTTCGCCGCGCACACCGAACACTTCTGTAATTACGGTAAGCATATACCAGCTTGCAGCTCCTGTCAGATAATGGTACAAACCTCTTCCGCTTGCATTGAAATACTCTGGAATTCCCGGATAAATTCTGCTCACCTCAAAATTCATTGCCGCATTGTATAAAGAAGAAAGAGCCTTATATCCTTCCGCTGCAAAGCCGCGTTTGTAAAGCGCATTTGCATACATGACCGCCATATGCGAAAATACCGCTCCGTTTTCCTTCTCACCATAAGCAAAACCAAACATTCTTCCTAAATCGGTCTTTACCTCGCAGAAATCAGTATTTAAACGGTAACCTCCAATTTCCCTTGCATAGAGATATTTATCTGCACTCTTTGTAATTGCCTTAATCTGGTCTTCGGTAGCGGTTCCTGCCATAATGGAAAACACTTCTCCAGTCAGCATCATCCGTACCTGCTCGTCAATGACGCCTTCCACCTGTCTGCCGTTATTGTCGTAATACCCGTTAAACCAACCGTTTCCTTCTTCGTCCGTTACCCACTCTGTCTTACGGATATGTTCCATCATCCATTCGGATTTGTTCCGCAGGCTCTTTGCAGCTTCGGTTACCGGAATCTTTACGGTCTTGCCGCTGATATTATGACGGCAGGATTTTCCATATTTCTCCAGTAATTCGTTCTTTGCTTTGATATCGTTATATAATGCAGCATCATCTGTAAAAAGAATCTCCATTTCTTCTGCAACTTCAATCTCCTTTTTACCGGAAATGGCTGCGTATTTCTCCATATAGTCGGCTAAGTCTCTTAAGTTTCCGGCATAGGCATTCGTGAATGCCACGCTCTCGCCCCGTTTATCTGCCATATCCAGCGCATCATTCCAGTCCGCTCCACGCAAACGGATATGTCCATGCTCGCCGACCTCATAAAATGCACACAGATTCTGCAAAAGAAGATGCTCACAGATAGTTCCGTAATAAATCTTTCCTTCCGCATCCTTTTGAATGCTTCCATAAGCGTCATCCCACTCTTCGTCGACCTTGCAGCCTCTCTCCACCTGTTTATCTTTGAAATATGCTATTTTTTCATCCAAAAGCGCTAAATCACCGGTCTGATCCATGTAGAACTTGGTTGTGATAAACGGCCATACGCCATGATCCATCCAGACTCTTGTAATATTATTACGGTCTGCAATGAATTCGCCCTGCTTCGCACCGATAATGGTTGCATTGGTTCCGTCCATACGCACACCGCCGAAGTTATCAAGCAGCATCTGGCGCACGCCGCCCGGATTCATAATCAAGAGCGCAAGACAGTCCTGCCATAAGTCTCTCCAGCCTCTTCCGCCCTTGCCGTAATCATGATGAGGAAGGAACGAACATCCGTATATTCTTCTTAAAATCGGCTGGAAGCTCACCCAATGCATATAGTTGTTAAAGTTCTTATCACCAGTCTTATAAGTTACATTTACTTTCTCCTGCCAGTAATCACGAACCTCCTGCAATGCGGCGTCTACTTTTTCCACAGTCTCATATGCCGATATTATTTCTTTGATTTCTTCCGGATCCTCGGTTGCCCCCATCAAGATAGTGTATGTCATGCTCTCTTGCGAAGCAAGCGTCACCTTATCGAAATGAAGTCCGCCAACCGCTTCCTTACCGGCAATATTGCTGCCTGCCGGAACGCCTTCTATATTCTTTAATACAGCGCGCGGACGCGTATAGCTGCCGCCCTCTCCGATATAATCCTCTGCTGCCGGATAAAAGTCCCGAGGCTTTTTCCCATCGCCTCTGACGCCGCATACAAAATACGTAATCTCATTCTTCTGATGCCCTCTTTCATCAAAGGACAGTGTCGGCTTTACTTCCACACCATACTCTGTTGTACGGATCCGGTGTAATAAGGATGTTACATGCCTATGATCTCTAATGTTGTCCGCACTCCTTCCATATAAAGGAATCGCTGCGGTCGGTGTGAAGCTCACCTGCATCTTACCGGTATTGGTGATGGTCACTTTCATAATTTCAACATCATGTGCAAGCGGCACAAATGAAACTATCGTTGATTTCAACTGATACTTTCGGGATTCTCTTGTCATAGTCTGCCACATTAATCCGCCGACCACTTCACTGTTATCCTGACTCTCCGTAAACCTTCTGCTCTCTTCTTCTGCAGACACTCCTGTTGCAGACCAGCTTCCAAGGTTCTCTACATGGCACCAGAAATTTCTGGTCGAACGGTTATTATGAAGATTTTCCGCACTCACCGGTTCCAAAAGAAACGCATTCTGATTCCATTTCGCATCTCCGCCCAAATTCGGTGTGACAGCGCTTTTAATTCCCTGCTCGCCAGCTACCGGAAAATACAGATAGCTATAATTTTCCGGATTCTCCAGTGCAAAAGTGCCCTTCTCGTCTATAAACTTATAAGTTCCCATCTTATCTCCTCCTGCTATTTTATTAGTCCGTTTTCATATTCGATGATAAGACGCCTGTCCCCGGCTCTTACCGCCGCCTCACCGGCATTATTTATTACGTGGCTGATACCCGGATTTCCCGTAATCATAATGGCACAAATATTATGTACCTTTACGCCTTCTTTATCCGGCAGCTCCATAACACAATTTAAATCCACGACGGCATCTCTGTGATAGGAATAAATTCCCAGTCCCCAGCTCTCAAAGCATTCCACTGCATCATCCACATAGAAAGATGCATATCCGTTCACGGTCCCGTCATGGCTCATCCACATGTCCTGCGCAGGTACATCATAAGGTATCTCACTCTGATACATGATGACTCTGCCGTTATTTCCGTTCCATATTGTCTGATATTCCTGAAAATGTTCCACCATCAACGCATACATCATTACGTCATCCCCGTTGACTACAAGTCCGTTTCTTCCGGTATTCAAATCCCATGCCACATTATCACCGTGATCCGCTCTCCAGATCCAAAGATTATCACCGATTACCTGATTACTATTGACCGTAATACAAGTATCCGCCTTTCCGGCATACTGTGCATCTGCGCCTCCGACCCGGAAGAATACATCCAACAACGCTGCCGGATTCTCACTGTGATCCTTATCGCTTTTCTCCCTGCCTATGGTCATCAAATTTGCGCTTTCCGTCTCGCCTGCATCAAGCAAAAGACCTGCAATGATAATTCCGTCTTCATCTTCTGTCTCTATACATGCATTACCGTTCACAGCCTGCAAAGTCGCCAATCCCATACCGAGAATTACAGTATCCGCCTTTTTAACCGCAAGCGGTTCTTCCAGCGAATAAATTCCCGGCGTAAACAAGAGATTCTTCCCTTCTTCCAATGCCGCATTCAACGTTTCGGCGCTGTCCGTATCCGGCTTAGCGATATAAAAGCCAGCCAACGGAAGCGTCTCTCCCAACGCCTCTTCGCCCTTTGTCATGGCTTCCTTCCACGACACGCCGGCTGCATCCCGCTTTAGCTCCGGCACAAATACCGCGAATCCTTCCTCTTCATCATAAATCAAAAAAGGCTTCTCCTGAACTACCGGAGCCCTCTCTACCGATGTATATGCCCTTGCCGGCCAGGTTCCCGTCGGATCACAGCCTTCGGCATCTCCTACAAACACCATATTCCAGTTCTCGCCCATCCACGTCTTGAACTCATTATTCCGGGACAGCCACTGCTGTTGAGAGCCTGAATCCACCATCAACGTCGCTATGGAATCAGAAAGATATCCCCCGCTGCACCATCCATAATCATCATGAAGATATAATGCTCCGTCAATATAAACGCGCCGCATAAATGTTGCCTGTGAAACCGCCCAGACCGTATTGCTCTCTATCTCAATATTCTCAACCCCACGCCAGAAATTACAACAGGCGTTGTGATTGGAAGGATCATCTCCCAACCACCTCGCCGTACATTCCAGCGCCGGAATCTTTGTGTCAGTGGGAAGCTTGCCAAGTCCTGCCACCTGCATATAAAATCCAACCTTAGCAGAAATAGAGCTGTCATAAGTCCCCGGCATAAAATACAGGGCATATCGTTCCTTGCCGAATTGATTTGCCTCCTGTGCCGCAAACAGCCCATCCAAAATACGGCTTATCTCTTTCGGATCATCTTCCGGAGAGAATATATACGTATTCTCTCCGAAAAGTTCACTCTGAAAGGTATTCTTCCCCGCTTCCTGCCATTTCATCTGTTTATTTTGTCCTGTCATTATCGCACATCCTGCTGCTAAAAGTATCGAAAATCCCAGCAGAAATCCTGCCATAATTCCCCTTGCTCTTTTTGACTCCACGCTGCTTATGATTCCTCCCCACTCGTCTCCTTAGTTTTCACTTTCTTCCCAAAGCGTCTTTCTTTCTCTTTCCTTGGAGATTTTTCTTTTTTTACTGCTTTTTCTTTTGTTTCTGTCTTTTTCTCTTTAGCTTTGCCTTCCTTTTTCGGCATCTTTGGAAGATTGATTCCTTTTCTGCTTTTCTTTTCCTTCCCAGTCAAGTCCTCTTTCAACAGCTTAAAGCTGGAAATCGCTATCTCTAATTCTTTCATGTTCTCCCCAAGATTTCTGGATTCTTCTTCCAATGTAGCTGTTGATTCCACCTGCTGCTTCAAGGACTCGCCTACCACATTCGCCGACTGTACGGTTCCTTCCGACAACCTGCTGATGACATGAATGGAATGAAGCGTGCCCTTCCGCTTCTGGTTCATTCCCTCAACGTCTTCACTGACTTGTTCCATATTATCAACCAGCTTCTCCATGAATTCATTGATGCTTCGGAATGCTGCCGCCGTATTATCCACGCTCTTCTCCTGCATTTCAACAATACTCTCCGCCTTATGCACCTTAGAAATTGCGCTCTCGGAATATTCTTTCACTTCACCGATTACTTTCTGAATGGAATTCGCCATCTCTGCCGAACTGTCTGCAAGCTTACGAATCTCTTCCGCCACAACAGAGAATCCCCTGCCATGCTCGCCGGCTCTTGCAGCCTCAATCGATGCATTCAGTGAAAGCAGATTGGTCTGGCTTGCAATCTCCTGAATACTCTCTACCGCCTTTGTAATATCATTCAGCTTGCCGCTGAGCTGTGTAACATGCTGCTGCACCTCATCAGTAGCAGCCGAAGTCTCTTTTGACTGGCGGGTCATATCCTCCACTGCTTGAATTCCTTCTGTAATAACCTGCTTGGAACTTCCCACTTCCTCAATGGTGCTCATAATGCTTCCGCTCACCGTTTTGATATTAACGGATAATTCTTCCATTTGATCATTACAGTTTGCAATCTCCTGATCTTCCTGCTGAATCGTGCTTAAGATTTCCTCTACCTGTGCGCTCATGTCCGTTACCATGTTGCCCACATTCTTGCTGGAATCACTTACGCGTTCGCTGGAAACCGAAACAGCTCCTATCATTTTCTTTACCGTGAGTACCAATTCGCGTATCCGGCTTACGGTATTACTGATTGCTCCATGAAGCTTTCCAAATTCGTTATGCGCATTTTTGGTATTACCGCTTTCCTCAAGCAGTTCGCCTCGGGATACCTTATCCAGTTTCAAAACGCTTCCGCGTATATTTTTAGTAATGTTCGTAATAATAACATAACTGATAAACAATGCCACGATACAAGCCGCCAATACCAGCCAAACAGTAATCTGGCGGATATCTCTCGTGCTTGCGGTAATAACTGACTTCGGCACCATTGCAGTAACATATGCACCGGTCGTCTCGCTCTTGCACATCATGAAATAGTATTGTTTTCCGTCATACTTTACATACTTGGATACCATACCATCATCCGCTTCTTTTCCTTCGGAAAAGAAATCTGTCTCTGCAATCGGAATCTCACCGCCGACCTGCAGCTCTACACCCTCTCCGGTGATAAAGGATACCTGCGCATCCTCACCCAAATCCAACTGTTGTAATACATTCGTAACAGATTCACGGCTTACATCTATAATAACGAGTCCTTTGCCTACTCCTGTAGAAAAATTCTGGCTGCAGTAAAGGATGTAATCCTCCGGCGCCACTTCCATAAAAGGGTCTACTGCCGGATGAGAGCTTCCCCATTGGATAAATGCGCCTTGAAGCATCCCTGCATCCTCTGTACCATCCAGCTCTGTGATAAAGCTGTCTTTTATATCCGTGGACATCCGCTTTGACGTAATTACCTGCAACCCGTCAATCGGTATAATATGTATTGCCGACATCATATCATTGGCATTCGCCTTTACATTGACATTGTTACGAATCGTAGTTCTTGCCGTACCTTCTGCCGACGAGTCCTTACATCCTCCCAAAGAATACATCATTACCGTCTTATCCTGCGCTAATTCCTGAGTAGTCGTCCGAATGTTCCTCATGCTCTCTTCTAGAGTTGCGACTGTCATCTCAACGGCAGTTCTGGTCGAACCCTCATAGTTCTCTGTCAATCCCGAAGACGCCTTTGTATAGGACGCCACTCCTACTGTGATAATGAAAGCAATCGGGAGCATAAAGCCTATAATTAGCTGTACGCGAATCGACAGACCAAACCGCTTTTTCTCTCGTTTCTCTTTTTCATTCTTTCCTCTCTTTTTCAATCTTTTCTCCTTCTCTGACGCACTGCCAACTCGTTCTTCCCCATCTGCGCTGCCCTTATCGGTCCGCTTTAGCATGCCTTTTATCTCTCGTTTCATATCGTCCCCCTCCTTATTATTATTCTAATAAAATACACCTTTTGAATTAAGGTGTTATTTATCATTTAGGTATCTTTTTTTTAGTTTTTAGGTGTCTTTTTTATAGCCCTTTCCAAACATCGGATTTATTTAATCAGGCAAGGCGGATTTATTTTTCCTGCCCGCCGCACGGAGCCAATTCCCTTATGCGGTCCTGCGCATAAAAAAGGAAGCCCGAACTCATTCTCAGGCTTCCTATTCTATAATCCTATTTCATCCTTTTCCTTATGTAATTCTCCAGTAATTCCTCGGTTCTCTCCCATCCTAACTTGCTGCTGTTAATACAGATATCATAATTGCGGGAATCCCCCCATTTAAAATCGGAATGCCGGTTGTGATATTGCTTCCTCTTCTTATCATGACGCCTCATCTTCAACAATGCTTCCGCCTCATTCAACTTATATTTCTCCTCGACGCGGCTCAGTTTCTTGTCCTTATCACCGACAACAAAAATCGAAATCAACCCGTCATACCCCTTCAGAACAGTTTCCGCGCAGCGTCCCACTACTACAAAAGATTCTCCGCTTTCGGCTTTTTCCCGCAAATACTCAAACTGCATATCTGCCACGATTTCTTCCATTGAATTCGAGTAATTTCCTACCCTTCTGGAAAGTATCAGATTTCTTGGCCTTTCTTCAAATTTCTCCAAATATTCAACTTTAATTTTTTTGGTCTGAGCAATCTCGTCTAACATATTCCTGTCATACAGTTTCAGCTCCAGATTTTTGGCAAGTCTCTCTGCAATCCTATGTCCGCAGCTCCCGAACTCGCGGCTGACTGAAATAATCGTCTGTTTTCCCATTCCGCATTCTCCTTCCTTCTTACTTCTATTATACACGAATTAGCAGTATCTTGCAAAAATAAACAGCATGGAAACCGTAATTACAATAATAGTCGCAGGCGCTGCGGATTTACAATATTTTCCCCATCCAATCGGATGACCGCTTTTTGCTGCCACGGAAGTACCGACAACGTTAGCGGATGCACCAATCGGCGTTGCGCTTCCGCCGATATCCGTACCCATTGACAATGCCCACGCCAATGTTTCCAAGTCTACCCCCTGTGCGGCGGCAAGACTCTTGATGACCGGTATCATGGTTGCTGCAAACGGAATGTTATCAACAAATGCACTCGCAACTGCGGATACCCATATAATAATCGCTACCATCAATTTCAGATTACCGCCGCTGACCTCACCGATAAATCCGGCAATAATCTCAAGAATACCCGTCTGCTCCAATCCTCCTACTACCATGAACAGACCGACAAAGAACAGCAGCGTTTTATAATCCACCCTCTTTAATATATCCAGCGCATCTTTCCCTGATGTAAACAGTGTTATCACAGCAATTACCATTCCGATCAACGCAACCGTAAGTCCTGTCTGCGCATGTGTCACCAGCATTACGACCGCACAGCCAAAAATGACACAGCTAATCGCAAAATGACTCTTGCTGACAATCGCTTCCTTCGGATCGGGAAGCGTAGAAGGATCGATTGCTGCCGATTCCTCCGTCATCAATTCCTTGCGGTATACAAAAAAGAAATACACAACGACAAGAACCAAACTGATTCCGGCCATAATACCGGTATTTGTCACAAAATCCGAAAAAGAGTATCCCAGCGATGTACCGATAATGATATTTGGCGGATCTCCGCACATGGTAGCAGAACCACCCAGATTTGCACAGAAAATTTCTGACAAAATCATCGGAACCGGATCGAATTTCAACAGCTTTGCCAACTCTACCGTTACCGCAGCCAAAAACAGAATTACGGTAATACTGTCGATAAACATTGCAAGTCCTGCCGACATAATCATAAATGTAACAAAAAGCGGAATCGGCTTATAATGAACCAGCTTTGCCAGTCTCATACAGAGCCACCGGAAAAATCCTGCTTTCGCCATGCCTTCTACCATAATCATCATGCCTGCGATGAATATAATGGTAGACCAGTTAATTCCTGCAGAAGATTCTTCCGCTTCTCCTGCTGCATACCAAAAATTCAGCGTAAAAATACTCCGCAGATTCAATGTTTCTACAATTGCATCTACATTACGCATTGCAATTCCAAACACTGCGACCAGAACAAAAAGTCCGCACGCCAGCGTAATATGATGCCGCTCGATTTTGTCAATCACAATCAACAAAAACATGATGACAAAAATCGCAACCGCTAAAATTTGTGCCACTAACATTTTCTTTCCTCCTATATGTAGAATAACCACTGGAACTTGTTCTTTCCGTGGTATTTCATTCGTCCTTATCATAGCACTAGGTTAAAAAGAAATACATAGTCACACTTCATAATTTTTTTCTGCTTTTTACGCTTTTTTTATACAAAAATACAAGGACGATTGATATAATCGACCAGAGAAGATTTGTTCTCCCTGCCCGCTGTGCGGGACGCATGCAGCTTCCGCTGCTAATTTCCTTATGCGCCCCTGTGCAAAATATGTGAAAAGGCAGCCCATAGGCTGCCCTTTCGAGGAGTTTAGTTATGAAAATGTTTTATAAATAAAGGAAATTGCTAACTCATTTGATAAATTTAGTATATGCTGTAATTGTGTCAAAAGTGTGTCAGAATTCGAAAGGGATTCTAAACTCTTTCTAAAGTTTTGTTTTGAATTACTTCATATTTTCTTTAGAATTCAAAAGCATTCTACATAACCTCATCTCCTCCGGCGTATCCAGACTGTTCTCAAAGCGGACAAAGCCTCTTTCCTGCGACGGATTCAAGAGATTTCTCTCTTGCAGACGGCGTCTGGTCTCTCTTGCCGTTCCCGGTCCTCCCTCGAAGACTGCGACCTTTGGTCCAAGTATCCTTCTGATGGCATCTGCCACAAAAGGATAATGGGTACAGCCCAACACCACGCAGTCAATCTCAGGATAGCGGTACGGCGCCAACAGCTTTTCTAAAAACCCTTCCAGAGACGGTCCGGAAAGCACGCCCCGCTCAATATATTCTACTAATCCCGGGCAGGGCAGAGGATAAATATCAGCGTCCTTTTCATACCGCATAAGCAGCGTCCGGAATTTCATTTCCCGAATCGTCATAGGCGTTGCAAGCACCAGCACACCCGGATGTTCCCCGCTCTCTACTGCAGGCTTTACTGCCGGTTCAATCCCAATCATAGGAATGTGCTGATATCGCTCTCTTAAGATGGAAATATCTGCACTTGTCGCAGTATTACACGCAATCACGACTGCTTTAGCTCCCGCCTCCAGCAGATGCAGCACATGCATCTCCGTTAACGCCCTCACCTCTTCTAATGTTTTAGAGCCGTATGGCGCATGTATGGAATCTCCGTAATAAATATAGTTTTCATTTGGCATCAAATCTACCAGCGCACGCAGTACGCTGATTCCTCCAACTCCCGAATCAAATACTGCAATTGGCCGTCTGGCGTCTTTCATTTTGGTTCCTCCTAATATTTCGCAAAAGTGAATTGATACTTTATTTGCCGTCTACTATAAAAAAAGAATTATATTGCTATAATTCTTTTTTCTTCCTATTCATCCAACGGACATTTTCTTACTCTCTTGATATTACAGTCCTGCACGACACCGGGCATACAGTCCACCAGTCCTTTCAGGAAACAGAACGACTGTTGTTTCCCTTCCGGATGATTCTCCCTGCTTTCTTCCTTTGCAATGTCCTCCAACGGACATTTGCGCACCCGCTTCATGTTGCAGTCTTGTATTCTTCCGTTATTACATTCTACTATACCCTTCAGAAAGCAAAATGCCTGTGGTTCCGCAGTCTTCTGTTCTTTGGCCTGCTCCTTTTTTGAGCCTTTTTTGAGCTTCTTTTTCTGCTCTTCCTTCGGTTCTGCCTTTAATTCTTCCTCCAATGGACATTTTCTCTGACGTTTCATATTACAGTCTTGTATTCTCCCAAGATTGCAATCTACAAGCCCCTTCAAAAAGCAAAACGCCTGCGGTTCCGCTGCCTTCTGCTCCTGTTCTTGTTCTATGGCAGCTTCCTTTGACCGCTCTTCCAGCGGACACTTACGCTGACGTTTCATATTGCAATCTTGTATCCTCCCAAGATTACAATCTACCAATCCCTTCAAAAAACAAAATGCCTGTGGTTCCACATCCTTCTGTTCTTTGGTTTCTTCTTTTTTTGATTCTTTTTTCTGTTCTTTCTTCGGTTCTTTTTCCCGTTCTTTGGATAACTCTTTTTTCGTTTCTTCCTCCAGCGGACATTTCCGCTGGCGTTTCATATTACAATCCTGTATCGTGCCCGAACTGCATTCTACAAGTCCCTTTAAAAAGCAAAACTGATTCTCCATCTTCCCGCCTCAACCATTTCTACTCTCGCCCAACGGCACTTATTGCAACGCAATTTATATAGTGTTATTTTACCATCCCCACAGGGTAATAGCAATAGAATCTCCTCATTCCTTGCAAAGTTTTTTTTTGTGTGCTAATCTGTTCTGGAGGTGATTCTATGATTCCAAGAAACGCATTATACAGCATACCATATTACAACAAAGCCGCCTTTACCGGCAGCTATCTGGGAATGCGCTATAAGCTGGAAAAAATCAAGGGAGACGGCGATACTGCCGATACCCTGAAAGCAACCGTATGGCCAGGTCCCTTCTGTTTTGACGCCACTCCCGAGGAACAAAAAGAAGCCGAATCCTTCGACTTCTCTGATGATGGCATTACTGCCGCCTGCAGCTGGTTCAACCAAAAATACCAAGAACAGGAAGCACTGTATAGCTCCATCCATCTTTAATCTGTTACATCTGACGCCTGACAATCTTATATTCGTCATAGAGCTGATAGTAAGGACAGGCATCAAAGGATGCGCTTAAAAATTTCACCATGTCATCCTCGTCCAAATCCATTTCGCAGATGTAGCATTCATAATCCTCGTCATAAACAAAATTGACACACGTCTCACAGTTACTGGCTGCCATTTCTAATTCCCCCTGTTTCCGTCAGGTTTCCGCACGGTCAGCGCTGTAAATGCGCAGACTTGTCTGAACTGCTGCCGATGATCACCTTTCTCATATTTCTCGGCTGCATCATTTCCAGCATATTTAAATCCGGCTCAAATCTGATAATTCCGATTCCTTCGCCAAGCTTGTATACGACTTCATATATTTCCCTGCCGCCGTAGCCCGAGGTATAATTCTTACATATCGCCTTCTGCTGTCCATTGTGATAGCTGTTCAGCTCCGGCGCTTTTTCAGGCGCCAGCAAAAGCACTTCTTCCATCTCTATCTTTGCAAGTTCTTTTCTTCTTCTCTTTGCCTTGATTTTTGCAAAGGAAAGCCGCCCCTCAATATACGTATATTCATACTCCATCTGCGAACCAAGATGCAGAAAGTAAAAAATCACTCCCATGATAATCGCCGGCGCCAAGAACAATCCCGGTGCAATCGGGCTAAAGGTCAGCCCCAGAAACAAAATTAGCAATGCAATACTGATAATTCTTCCTATTGTATTCACAAAAGAAGCCTTCTTATTTATTAGTATGGTGTTTTCAAATATGCTCATAATGATATCCTTTCTCTCATCTAAACCGTACTGCCGTATTCCGGCACTTACAAGTATATCGCTTTTTTCTCATTTACGCTAGTCCGGCTTATATTAAATTTTTGTAAACTATATATCAATTGTTAATCAAAGAGTTTTTGCAGTACCTCTTCTGCCGTCATCTCCTGCATCTTCTCTTCGTCCGCAAGGGTCTGATTCCAGCGCATCTGACCGGAATCCGTCAGATATTGATATCCTCTGGCACACTCCGGATACCTTGTATACCAATCCGGGTAATAAGTCCGCATATAAGTTTCTGCCAGCTCCACAGCCTGACTTCTGCTTCCGTCCGACAGATAGGTTCCGCTGAGAATTACTCCCGGCGGACTTGCATGTAAAAACACTACGCTTTGATCCTCACACATTCCCAGTGATATCCAGACATGCCCCTTCATGCTCATGATATCTCCCGGTTTCCAGTCTGTTACAGAGCTTGCCGGCGTATAGCTCCCCCAGCCCTTTCCCGCAAACTCTTCCGCCATCTTTGTCGCTTTCCCCACATATCCCGGCCCGCCGTCCGTAGTTTCAAATACATTGTAGATCATCCAGCCGACATAGCCGGAGCAGTCCAGCCCGTCATGTATCTGATAGCGTGTATTCTCATAATTATATGTGCTGTCCTGCATCTCAAAGAACTCTTTCCAGCGCGGACTCTCTCCTATGCTCCGCGCTTCTTCTCCAGCTGCAGTATCCTCTTCGTTCCAGCCTCCGCCCCAGACATACATGGTGTGTCCTAACGGCTCTATCGCCGTAAGCAGCAGATTGTAGAGCGTACGCTTTCCCGGCTGTGCCGCAGCTTTGGTTGGCAGAACCGGTTCTTCCATTTCCGGTATCTGTATCTTTGTCTCTTCTGTGGAGGGCTCTTCCGTCTCTGATAACTGTTTTTCCGTGGCGGACTGTTCTGTTTCCGATAACTGCGTTTCTGCGGCGGGCTGTTCCGTTTTCGATGGTTGTGTTTCTGCCGCACTGAAAGAATCTGTCTCTGATTTCATATTTCCCTGTGTGCACCCCGTATGCAGTATGACATTTCCTATCAAAAACATATATAGGAATATGATGCGTTTCCTGCCCGGATGCGTATATCTTCTTTTCTTCATGTAATTATACTACCATACCTCCTTGTACCATGCAATCTGTGAAATGTAAATTAACCGTTAGGATAATCACATAAAACGGCAGATAAGAAACCTCCTGCTTCTTAATCTGCCGTTCCAATGTCTTTTATGCAGTTTGCATTTACCCGCTCCTTTTCATCCAATCGTATTCAGCCCGGTTAATTTTCCATGCTCCATTTCATAAACCCTGTCGCATAACACTTCAATGTCTTCAGCGGAATGAGAACACAGCAAGATTGTTTTCCCAGCCTTTTTCATTTCAAGAAAATATCCTCTCATCTCCAGAACTCCTTCTTTATCCAATCCATTAAACGGCTCATCCAGAATCATGATATCCGGATTCTCCATGATAGCCTGCGCCAATCCCAAACGCTGTTTCATGCCAAGCGAATACTTCCTCACAGCACGCTTCATGTCAGGATTAAGGCCAACCTTTTTCATGGTCTCTTTTATCTGCGGCTCTGTAATTTTATTCTGGACAGACGCCAGTAACCGTAAGTTTTTGATTCCGGAATAGTAAGGGATAAATCCTGGCGTTTCGATAATAATGCCTGCATCCGATATAAAATCCTGTTCTTTTCCGATCTGTGCTTCCAACACCCGAACCATCCCTGACGTAGGCCGGACAAATCCGCAAATACATTTCATCAACATTGTCTTCCCACTGCCATTGCGCCCTATAATTCCACAAATCTCTCCTCTGCCGCACTGCAGATTCACATGGCTTAAAATATCTTTCTCCTTGATTTTCAAAGAAACATCCTGAACATCAATGATAATTTCCATAGCAATCCCCCTAATAAAACATTTTCTTTTTCAGTTTCCATGACGTCAGCCCTACCATCAATACTTCTAATGCGCCCAAGTAAAGGTAGGACCAATACAAAGGAACCGACATCTGTTTATACACATACACATTGTGCAGAGCAAGAACGCTGTGGCAAAATGGAGACACCCACATAAGCCCCATGCGGCGCTCATTAAAAATAAGGACGCTTAAAATAATCAAGCTATTTATCACAATGCCTATCAGCTTATGGTCTATAATGTAAAAAAAGATTACAATCGTCCCCATGAGCGTCATACATAATATAAGCAGCAGTATTCCATGAATCACCGTCTGGTACGGCAGATAATATTTAAAGACCTGCTGATCAATAAAACGGTTGCCGTCCGATAACAGTTCTTCATACAACGCTTTATAATCCACAGTAAAATTACTCCAGACATTTCCGATATAACTATATTTTGCGACGCTTATGATACATCCAAGCAGCAAAAGCAGAACATACACAAGCGAGCTAAAAGCAATCTGAAATATTTCCCCTATGATCCAATTTTTTTTACCGATTCTGTAAATCAGGAAAAGCTGTCCGCTGTCCAGCCTCGGAATACCGGTCAGCATTACGATATAACCAAGCAGGAATACAATCAGATAATACCAATGATTGATACACATGATAAATCCTTCAAAAATCCCCAGAGGCTGCTCCACCTGTATTGCGTTCCTAACCATGCATCTTACCCCATTGTCTAAGATAAATCCGATAATCAGCAAAACCAGCAGCATTCTTTTATCCGAGACCGTCTCCTGAAAGCCTGCTTTCAATACCAGACATTTTTTCTTGAAATTCCCCAAAGCACACCTCCGTCTGCAAAACCTGAAACCATTGGTCTCTATCTTTCACTCGCATCCAATTCCTTTCCTG
This sequence comes from uncultured Lachnospiraceae bacterium, assembly GCA_910578885.1. Taxonomy (GTDB): domain Bacteria; phylum Bacillota; class Clostridia; order Lachnospirales; family Lachnospiraceae; genus Roseburia_C. The sequence continues at coordinate 79,054 of CAJTSH010000007.1, read as the reverse complement.
ATACCCATATATATACCAAATAATGAAATACAATGAAACCAATCCCAACGAACAAAGCCAGCCATTCTTTATCCTGATAAAAACCGCTCCGTCCGGCATAATGCAGATAAACGGGATTTACAATATCCGCCAGCGTTCCGGCAAGCTCCACTCCGTCGCTGATATATTTCACGACCAGTTCTTCCAGAATACGGCACTGCAGATACCTAAGGAAAACCGTTCCTCCAAAAGCCGTATATTTATCCTTGCAGAAAGAACCTAGCATAAGGCAAAACGAACTATTCATGACGCCGAACACAAAAAAATACAAAACGCCTTTTATGAGCCCGATATAAACAGGAATCATTGAAAGTCCGCTGACATCGTCCTGCAGCTCCCCCGAAAAAACAAAATGAACAATCGCAAACTCACTATCCGTCATCGGAATCCGGTCATAGAAAAGATAAAGCGTAAGATAATAAAGGGCAACTGCGAGAAAGGACAGTAAAATGGAGACAGCCGCATTTGACACAATCTTTGACACAAGATATTCTTTTCTCGTACAGCGCGAAAGCATGAATTTCTTATTTCCTGTTTTGATTTCTTCTAAATAAATAGCAACACTTGGCATTCCGCAAATAAACGGCATCAGAACCGGCAGATAACGGTTATCCGTCCACATGTGAAACATTCTGACGAAACAAGAAGAATCACTGCACATTCTCCAATTTCCATGAAATTTGTTCCAAATAGCGTTAACAACTGTCGTAGAAGTTCCATTCAGCAAGACTTGTCCGCTATTTCCAAGCAGAAACATAAGATACAGAAGAAGAATGGAAATGCCAAAATAGATGCTGAATATACTTTTTTTCATTTCTAATCTGAACATGTCCCGCTCCTCGCCAATCGCTTCTATACTAATAAGGTGTCGTTTCTTCGTAATAATACAGCGTGCCGTCGATTGCATCCACAATCACACTGTTTCCGTGCATATCCGGTCTTAAATATACAGGTATTTCCGCAGTTTTTCCCATCATAAAAAGCCAGACTGGCCGCAAAGAAGTCGTGTCGTCCACTCCTTGAAAGATATCCTGCACATGCTCCTTCGCCTTTCCGTTGTCCTGCACGGGCAGATATACGAGACCGCCGTCCTCAAATCTGGTGTTGTCTACATGCGCAATCCTCTCATTTATCAACTGAGCTGCATATAATGGCGATATGATTTGATCCACCTCTGTTGTCTCTTCCACTTCCAAAAGCTCATCGCACGTATTCAGATAGTCCAGGCGGTTCTTGTGCCTCATAATTGCCAGAATATGATTTCCCCCGTGGGTCTTTTCATAATAGGCGTCCTGATAAAGGCAGAAAGCACCGCTGGTATCCAGAAAAACGTCCTGATACACTCTCCCAACAACCATGCTGAAATCGTAATAATCCACGCCCGGATTCTTCATGACATACAAATGCTGAACCTTATATGTGAACTGATTCTTCTCTAATGCGCTTAACTTCTCGTTCAACAGCTTCTCCGTATATAAAACAGCTTCCGCTACCGACATCTCTCCATCTTCCAGCCGATATGTCTCGTCTCCCATAACATCTCCCCATTCGAAATCATATTCCGCAATACAGGAAACATATTCTCCTTCTGAGTCATTCAATGAATCACCGGAAAAAAATCCCTGTGAATCATAAGAATACAAAAATCCTGTTTCTTCATCCGTTTTACCATAACCAATATAATCGGGAATGAGTTCGTTATAAAATGTCTTTTTCTCTACTGCACTCCAATCTACCACATCATAATCCGCCCACATGCTTTTTATGGCAGATTCCACTTCTTCCTCATTCTTCCAATGCCACGGGGTCAGCTTCACCTCACAAACCGCTTCAACATCAGGCATCTCAATATAATCCGGGAACCTCAATCCATCTAACATATTCCCTTCTAGTTCCTTTACCTGCCGCTTTGCTTCCTCCAAGGAAACATATTTGTCAGATATCTCTGCTGCATTTTCTTCCGCTTCCGTACCGGCTGCCGAACGGTTCGGCGCCTCCTCGCATCCTGCCGCAAGAGGAAGGCATAAAAGAAGCGCACAGACTAAAATTTTATGCTTTTTGAACATTTTCATTTTATTTATCCTCTCACTTTAGCGCTAATTGTAAATGAAGTTGAATACTGCGTCACCTCCCCTTTAAATGTAACGGTTTTATTCGTTGGCGGAATTGCGTTCGTATACCTCATATCTTTCCCAACAACGGATGTCGACGTAAAGGATACCGATGTTGTTGGAAAAGCCGTCGACGCTGACTTCACTGTTAATACAGGCATATTTCCAGAATAAGTATAATACGTGCAATATGCCTTCGCATACTCGCTTGCACCTCCATAAACTTTTACAGTCTGCGTAATATGCTGGGTAGTTGCCGGCGTACCCAATGCAAAATTAAACGCATATGGGAATGCCGCCTCTGTAGCTGACACATTGACCGCATTTCCGATAGACAGACATCCTAAAAGAATCGCTAATGCTCCTGATTTCAAAAATTTCGCTTTCATAATTCATATACCTCCGTTCCATCTTGTTTCAAAATGTTCATACTGACATTTCTCCGTGCACATCCTTTATACGAGACTTTACATACCAGTATAAAAGAATCGGTCCAACTTGCAACCCATGTTGCAGAATCGGACTGATTTTTGCAGAATTGGACAAAGCCGGAACTCATTCAGGGCATTCAAGACCAAAGAGCAAACAAGAAATTTTGCCGCATGTCTCTCAATCCTTCTCTTTATATCGCATCACATCCTCTAAGACCTGCTTATACCTTGATTTGGAAATCGGAAGCTTCGTCCCGTCAGCCAGCACGATATCCCTCTTTTCGATATGGCTGATAAATACAGGATTCACAAGAAAGCTCTGATGAATGCGGATAAAGTTCTCACTTCGAAACATCTCTTCCATATCATCCAGAGTTCCATTTAAAGTATATCCTTTCAAAGCCTCCTCCAGCACATGAACCGTAAGCTTGTGAAGGTTGCTTTCTATAAATAGCAGGCGATGTACGGAAATCCGCTTCTCCCCTTCTTTAAATTTCATGAGAAGCGCCTTGGGAATCCGGTTCATTTTATAAAAAATCGCATTCAGACATTCATGAACCGACTCTTCAAAATCCAAATCACCCTTCAGCAGACAACGAACCGCATTCACCTTATATCCTTCAAGCGCATAACTCAAATATGACGTTACGAATACAAGATATATATCATCGCACAATTTGCGCAGTTTCTTTGCTGCTTCAATTCCATTCAGAAATTCCATATTGATATCCAAAAATACAATCTGATATCCTGCAACGGCACTGCCAAGCGCAATGAACTCCTGCCCTGATGAAAATTGACATATTTTATAGGGAAAATTTTTCGAATCCATGTATTTAGACACAATACATTTCAAATCTTCGATAAAGTGTTTTTCATTATCACATATCGCTATGTTCAGCATAGTTTCTGCATCCCCTTCCATAACCCAATCCCGTAAAAATCGGGAAAAACTTAATTTATAGCAAGTATAATTTCTTACGTATTATAGCATGAAAAGGCTCCTACATCAATAAATTTTATCTTATCCGATTGCATCATTACTGTTCGCTTCCAAAGTTTTATAGAATTTTCATCTTTTCTTTACCTGATTTTCACCTTTATCTGGTAAACTATAGATAGAAAATGCATTCATTTTCTATTAACATAAATTATTTTGGAGGAATACCTGTCAAATGCGTAAATATAAACGTAAAAAGAAAATGAAAAATACAATCGAAACGGAAGAAATTATTATAGAAGAAACCAGCAGCTCTATCGAGGTCACGGAACTGATTCCCCTTGGCAATCCTGCCAATGACAACATGAAGACCATTGCAGAAATGACGGATCAATTTTCCCACACGATTGACCCGATTCTCAGGATGTACAACGCTGCGATGAGCGCCGCTACCGCCAGACTGGAAATCATTAAGGATGAGTTTTATTACCGGAATCTGCGGTGTCCGATTCACCATATCGACACCAGACTGAAGTCTGCCGGAAGCATTCTGGGCAAATTGGAGAAGAAGAACTTAGACCTGACCCTGACAGCCGCCTGCAACAATATCTATGATATTGCCGGCATACGGATCGTGTGTCCTTATATCAAGGACGTGTATTTAATCCGCGACCGGATTTTAGCACAGGACGACCTACATATTCTGGATATCAAGGATTACATTGAGACTCCCAAAAAGAACGGTTACCGGAGCCTGCATATTATCATCCGGATTCCGGTATATTTTATGAATAAGAAACAGCTAGTCCCGGTGGAATTGCAGATTCGTACCCTTGCAATGGATTTATGGGCAAGTCTGGAGCACGATATCCGCTATAAGACCATTCAGACCTCCGGGCAGACTGATTTCAATTTTTCCAATGAATTATTTGAATGCAGCGAACTGATTTATCAGGCAGAGGAAAAGATGGCTGCTATGAATGCGGTTCTGGAAAGCTGAACCTTTCCGGCAAAGGCGGAATACCATACAGTAAAATGATTTTTCTGGTATTTCGTATGTTTACTAGTATTTTAGAAATTTTACTGCTGGTCACCGCCGTTTCGGCGGACTCCTTTGCAGTCAGCCTTGCTTATGGCATAAATCGGGTGAAAATCCCTTTCTTTTCTCTGTTAGTCCTATCCGCCATTTCCAGCGGTACGCTTGCCTGTTCCCTGCTTGCCGGCAGCTTGTTCATCGGCTTGATCCCTCCGATGTTCACAAGGATTGCAGGTTTTGCAATCCTATTCGTCCTCGGAATCATCAAGCTGTTCGACCGCTCCTGCGACAGCCATGCCGACAAAGCAAACCGGGACAAAGATAATCTGTTGACTCCCGCAGAAGCCGCTTCTCTTGGTATCGCCCTCTCTTTGGACAGCATAGCCGCAGGGCTTGGCGCCGGCTTTACTTTTCCCTGCATGATTGCCGCAATTATCAGCGCTTTTTTCGTAAGCATCGGAGCCGTCATTGCCGGCGGACTGACCGGAAGACGAATCGCCTGTTCTTCCTGTAAGGATTTCTGCTGGGTTGGCGGCGCGCTTCTCATCCTGCTGGCTTTCCTAAAGCTTTTGTAACCTTTGACAGCCAGATCAGAATTTCATGCGCAAGCAATGGCATGGCTGCAAGCGCCAGCAGCATTGCCCATTCCCCCCTTGACAGCGCACAGGTTCCAAACAGCCCCACCAGATACGGAATTTCCGTTACGGCAAGCTGTAAGGCGATCCCTACCATAAGCGCCGCTATCATCAGCTTGTTTTTCCAGTGATTCATCCGAAACAGGGAGCATTTCACATCACGCATACCGATGGCATGAAAAAGCTGTGACATTCCAAGCACCGTAAAAGCGTATGTCTGGCTGCGGTATAAAATCCCTTCATCCGAGAGAACTTTGCGGATATTTTCCAGATTTAATATCCAGTTTCTTTCTGCTAATATATGTATCGGAATCTGCAAAAATGCCACCGTACTGATTGCCGCAATCAAGATTCCGTAAAACAGCGTACAATTCAGCCCGCCCTCCGCAAAAAGACTTTCTCCTTTTGCTCTGGGCGGATTTTTCATCTGGTGATGCTTCTCCTCCGCATCTACTCCCAGCGCCAGCGCCGGAAGTGAATCCGTAATCAGATTGATCCAGAGGATGTGACTGGATTTCAAGGGAGCCGCCAGACCGCAGGCAACTGCTGCCAGCATTGTGATTATCTCGCCGAGATTGGAGGAGAGCAGAAATAATACGGATTTTTTGATATTGTCGTAGATACATCTGCCCTGCTCAATCGCCCTTGTAATCGTAGCAAAATTATCATCTGTCAGCACCAGATCCGCAGCATTTTTTGCGACGTCCGTTCCTGCCATCCCCATAGCGATTCCCACGTCTGCCGCCTTTAAGGACGGCGCATCATTCACGCCGTCTCCGGTCATCGCCACGATTTCACCGTTCCGCTTCAGCGCATTTACCATCCGTACCTTATGCTCCGGCGATACATGCGCCAGCACCCGCAGCTTCGGCAGCCGCCGATCCAATTCGTCCTCCGGCATCCGGTTCAATTCTTCTCCCGAAATGCACTCTTCGCGCCGGCTGGCTATCCCAAGCTCCTTTGCAATCGCAAATGCGGTATCCATTCTGTCTCCGGTAATCATCACGGTGCGGACGCCTGCGCCTTTAAATTCTTCTACCGCCTCCGGTACTTTCCGGCGCACCGGGTCTGCCATTCCCACAATCCCCAAAAACACAAGATTCTCTTCCTGTATCACCCGACTGCTCATTTCCTTCCTGCAGGCAAGTGCAAGAACCCGCAGGGCGTCCGCCGTAAATTCTTTGATCACCCGGTAAATTTCGTCTTTTTCCTGTGCTGTTAATGGGATAAGGCGCCCATTTTTCATCATGTGGGTGCAGCGCTCTAATACTTCGTCCGGCGAACCCTTTGTGTAGGAAATCCATTTTCCTGCTCCTCCCATGCGATGGAGCGTTGTCATCATCTTCCGTCCGGAGTCAAAGGGATTCTCTCCCTCCCGCGGAAAACGCTTTTCTTCGTTCTCTCTGGATAACCCAAATTTGTCTGCCATATCCAACAGCGCAAGTTCCGTAGGATCTCCAAAACGTTTTCCGCCGGAGAGCGAAGCATCGTTGCAGAGCAGATATCCCCTCAAAAAATCCTCTTCCTGCTCCGGTCTTAACTGTTCCGGCGGACAGCTTCTGCCTGCGGTATAACAGCGTGTTACCGTCATTCTGTTTTCGGTCAGTGTTCCCGTCTTATCGGAACATACCACGCTGACGCAGCCCAAGGTTTCTACGCTCGGAAGTCTCTTAACAATGACATTGACCTTTACCATTCTGGAGACGCTAAGTGCCAGCACCATCGTTACGATTGCCGGAAGTCCCTCCGGCACTGCCGCTACCGCCAATGAAATTGCCGTTATCAGCATTTCGACGACATTGCGCTGCTGCCAGACCGCGATTCCAAACAGCAGCACACATAAGAAGATGGATAGGATGCTTAAGATTTTCCCCAAATCCCCCAGACGCTTCTGCAAAGGAGTTGTCTCGGTCGGAGCGTTTTGTATCAGTCTGGCTATTTTTCCGATTTCCGTATCCATGCCGATTGCAGTCACTATGCCTTCTCCCCTGCCCTTGGTGACGTTTGTTGACATATATGCCTTATTTTTTTTTGCAGTATCTTTCAACACCGGTACGGATTCCCCAGTCAGCGCCGCCTCCTCAATCTGTAAGTTGACTGCTTCTATCAGCTTCAAATCTGCCGGAACCTGTCTGCCTGCTTCCAGACACACAATATCTCCCGGAACCAAATCTGCCGCCGCAATCTCCTTGACCTCATCCCCCCAGCGAATCAGGGCATGGGGGCTGGTCAATTCCTTTAAGGCTTCCAACGCCCGTTTTGCCTTTCCCTCCTGAATTACGCCAATCACCGCATTCATCAGGACAACCGCCAATATAATTGCCGTATCCCCGAATTCGCCCAACAGCATGGAAATCGCCGCCGCTACCGCCAGTATGAAAATCAGAGGGTCATTGAGCTGTTCCAAAAAACTGGATAAAAAGCCTTTTGGTTTTTCCTCTTCTATTACGTTCGCTCCCCGACTGTATCTATTCCGTCCCTGCACTTCCCCATACGTTTGCTTCTTCATGCCTGCCTCCTCACATCCGTTTTTCCCAGACTGCTTTTGCAATCAGTTGGACATCTTTCCTGTGATATTCCAAAATATGAGGACAGGCCAAAGATTATGCCTGATATTATTATAGTTCTTTACTCCAACGTCAGATTCAGATACCCTTCCTCTATCCGCTCTTCCCACAGCAGCATTCCAAACATCCGCTGACTGACGCTCTTTCTTATCCCACTGCAATTGTGTGCAGGGCGGCGCACTATGATTTCTCTGGGATGAATCCTTAGTTTTTCGACCACGCCCAGTATATCTTCATCGGAAAGCGTTGTTTCGATTATGTTTAGTCTTTCCCCTTCCATACGGTACATGAAAATATCTTCCTGTTCATCATGGAATATCTTATAGGCAAATCCCCCGGAAAGTTCATTTTCCAGAAGCGCATAGGCTATCCCCTCTTTGTCCCATTCCACAAAGCCCTCCCCTGCAAAATGCGTATTTCGTATCTCATGATATTCGGAAGGCGTTATGGTCAGCATCCAGTAACGCTGGGGCTGCCGCCGGATATGAGACTCTTCGGCAGGAATCTCCGCTGCCGCAAGATCGGAAATTTCGCGCGCTGCCTGCAGGGCTTCCGATTCTTTCAGCAAGTCATATTCCCGCACCGAGAATGCATCACAAAACCCCATTTTCCGGTAATATTCCGCCAGTCCCTCTTCCGCCGGCTCCAATAAAAGAGGCTCTTGTAAGAGCCGTTTTGCCTCAAGAATCAATTCTCTGGCATATCCCCTGCCCCGGCAGTCCTTTCTGGTCGCTACCGCATACACATATCTCGCAGGAATTTTCTTGCCGCCGCCATGCAAAAGAACCGGGAGAATACTTATCATTGAGACTGCTTTTCCCTCTTCCAGATAGACCAGAAGGTTATTCTTCGCATACCGGTTGGCAAAATAAAAATCTACATATTCTCTTTCATCTCCGAAGGCTTCCATCCAAAGCCCCGTTAAATCAGGAATCATGGAATCGTCCGCATATACAATATGCTCTGTTTTCGCACTCATCCCATATACTCCGCAGAATATTTCTCCAGTAGGATATCCGGGTAGTAAGACAGCTTTGCTTTCCGAAGCCCTTCGGCTCCGGTATCCTCCTCGCGGTTCACATATGTGAATCCCTGACATTCGTGCATGACGAACTGTTGGTTAATCATGGGGTAAGCTCCCTGTATCTCCGGGAATGCCTTTTCAATATGGACAACAAAAGTATCAGAATTCAAAGGCTCTCCTATGGTAAACGCCACGATTTCTCCCTCTGCCCGCAGTATTCCTCCTACAAGCCCTAACTCCTCAAAGTGTTCTACCGCTTCCTGCACTGCACAGAACTCATCCTCCATATCCTGATTCCACTTACATTCCTGCCGATTGCACCATTTGCGGTTCATTTGCAGACATTCCGTCTTATTCTCTGACGTCATTGGCTCATAGACCCAGTCATGGTTGTCCTTAAATCTGGCAATATGATTTCTCTTTCCATGCAGCTTCTTGCCGGATAGGTTTGTCAGCTTTTCTACTGTATAAATATAATCAAATCCATCGCGTTCTCCGCAAATCTCAAACTGCCCCGGAAACCATTCCTCTAACAGCGCTTTATCCTCTGCTAAGATGCTGTCTAACCGAAGTTTTTTCCCATGTTCTTTTGCGTCTACGATCAGTTGTTCAATTACTTTCTGCTTGTCTCCGCAGCCAAATGGAAATGCATAACAGTCATCTCCTACGGCATCAAATTTGATAACGCAGCAGCCATGCATCTCTGCTGCCTCCACACGATAAATGCTGCGCCAGATATAATTGTTCGCAAAGGTAAATTCGCAGCCTTGGCGGTTGTCTTCTTTTAATTTTTGTGTCATCCATTCTTTGTCGTTTAATGTGATTTTTTTATATTCTATCATTGTTCTATCCTTTGATTATTTCTATCTCTTTTTATAGGAAACGAATAAAGTGCCTGCGTTTTATTCGTTTCCTACGCCGGATTCACACCGCAAAGTGGTATATTTCCTATGTGAATCCGTGCGCATCATGCCGGAACCATTATAGTAAACGCATTTATTTGATGCGTTTACTATAGTAGATTGTTGACTATTTCCTGCCTTTTATTCAACAATCAAAATCCCCCATTGCTGGGGGATCCATCCACTCAAAGCTCTTTCTGGCTATTATGCTTTCTGCTTTCTAAACATTTCAATATACTCCTGTGCCGCCTGTAAAGATACATTTAACATGTTCTGCAGTTTTTCTAAAATTTCATTTTCAGAAAGTCCAATTTCAAAACCAATTTCTATAATACCTTCTGCTTTTCCTTCTGCCCATGTTTCTTCAAATACAGTACACATATCCGTCTCTCCTTTCCTATCCAGTGCATTATAATCTATCCTGCAATTTGTCGCTCCTGCTACTGTCATGACCACAGATTTATCTACAAGATGTTCTCTTGCATATTCTATGGCTTTATTTCTTGCTTCATTCACGGTCTTACTTTTGTCCAAGAGAATTTCCAACAAATGAAACAAATCCACATTATTTATGTTATGCAGTGTCAGATTATTCTGTCTAGCCTCGACCAACAGCATCTTGTAATCATTTACATATTTCGCAACCTCTTTTGAGATATGCAGCATCCCATGAAGTGTTGTTGCTCCGTCCCAAGGTCTCTCACCATAATAAACAACAACTGTTATGACCGGCATGAATTTATCATCTCTTTTCATTCTTGACAGGTATTCATCTTCATTCATTCCATCCGCTGTTTTATATTTTTTAGCATTGCTGTCATACTGCTTTTTATATGTACCATAATCATAACCCATAACTCTCAGCGGCATTGCATAATGGATGCGTTCCTGTCCTTCCAATCCGAGTAATACAAGCTCTACACCATGTACTGCAGACTTCTTTCTTACTTTTATATTGTCTCTGGATGCTTTGAGGCTCTCCGCATATTCCTTATGCTCCAATACCGAAGATTCTTCCGTATCCATATCCTCTAATTCTTCCGGCTTGATAACTTGCTCCCCCTCAAATAATACCGCATTGAAGAGGTCTGCAAACTGTTCATTATTTCTCCAGTAATTCTTTAGCACCGTATCTGGTTTTAAATCCAGCGTCCTCTTTGTCATCTTGCATATCCCTTTCTTTTGCTACCCTCAGTATACTATCAAACACTTGTTATTTCAAGGTGAATCGGGGAAGCGGCACGAAATCAGAGCAACAGTTCCCACTCACCGCCAAAGCACTCCCACTTCCCGCAATCCAAGGGAGATTGTGAATAGCGAAATAATTTACGCATAACTGCCAAAATGGGTAAGGTATAAAAACTTTGCCGGTCAGTGATCATAAATTATCATTAATGAAAAGTTATTGGATTTTTTCTACCAAAATGATAATATTATCACATAAACTGAATTGTTGGAGGGATACGCATGGACAAAAAAATTATGGATGTATTGACGAACCCTGTTAAATGTAAATTATTTCTGGAAATACAAAAGTGTGGAGAAACTACCGCAAAACATTTATCTGAAACATTTTCGGATATTCCATCTGCAACGCTTTACCGCTATTTGAAAAGAATGACAAACGACAAAGTATTAAAGGTAGTGAATCAAACACAAGTCAGAGGTGCTTTAGAAAAAACTTATGCGGTAGACATTGATATGACAAAGGATTTTAAAGAAATCTTAGACAGTAACTCTGGTGAAGCCTATATGCAGTCGTTTATGCAATATATCATTGGCTTTGCGGAACTATTCCAAGATTATTGCAAACGGGATGATATAGACATTGTAAAGGATAAATCTGGTTTTTCCTTATCCCCTCTTTATCTAACGGATGAGGAGCTTGAAATGTTAATTGGAAATATTCGGGATGTAATAAAACCTTATGGGAACAACACATCAGCAGCGGGGCGAAAGCTGCATTCCATTGGCGTTATAATCTCTCCGCCTAAAATGGATTAAAAATTTCCCGTCTGTCCTCTGCGATGGATGGGATTTTTCTTGACTTTTTATTATCATTATGATATCATTATCAAACCGATAACAAAAAAAGAGGTAATACACATGAAGAAAAAATGTAGGCAATTGCGAAAAAGTACAAAAACTAAAACAGTAAGGAGGCTCATAAATTGAACAATGTATTAGAAATCAAGAATTATACTAAAGTTTATTCTGGAAACAAAAAGGCTGTTGACAGTTTGAATTTGACGGTAAAAGCAGGAGAAATCCATGCTTTTATTGGTCACAATGGTGCGGGGAAAACAACAACAATCCGTGCGGTTGTCGGGATAATGGACTTTGACGAGGGGGAAATCCTTATAAATGGTCATTCCGTGAAGGACGAGCCTGTGAAATGCAAATCCATGACAGCTTATATTCCAGACAATCCTGACTTATATGACTATGTAACAGGCATCCAGTATTTAAACTATATGTGCGATATGTTTTCTGTTCCTGCAAAGGAAAGAGTTCCAAGAATACAAAAATTTGCAGATGTTCTTAAATTAACGGATCGTCTGGGGGATTTAATCAGCTCCTATTCGCATGGTATGAAACAAAAGCTTGCGTTGATAGGTGCATTTATACATTCCCCGCATCTTTTAGTATTGGACGAGCCATTCGTAGGTCTTGACCCTGAAGCATCTTTTCATCTAAAGAAGATGATGCGTGAACTATGTGATGCAGGGGCGGCAATTTTTTTCTCCACTCATGTGCTTGAAGTTGCCGAAAAATTGTGCGACAAGGTTACTATCATCAATAACGGTAAATTGATAGAAAGTGGAACAATGGAAGAAATCAAAGGCAGCCATAGTCTTGAAGATGTATTTATGGAGGTAGTTGAAAATGAAAGGCAAGTATAAGTATCTCTTAAGGATGCAGATGTACAATCTTTTCGGAATTAACCGATTGATTCATTCTCGTGGTAAACAGGATAAACAACGTTCTGCGATTGTTGCTGTTTTAGGATTGGCCGCCATTGCCATTCTTATAGTCTATACGACAAAATTCAGCAATAGCATGGCATTAGCGGGACTCAGCGAAGCATTACCAACGCTCATGGTAGTGGTCTGCTCTTTAGCAACTTTGACCCTTACATTTGTTAAAAGTACAGGAGTGCTCATTGGATTAAAAGATTATGATATGGTTATGTCTATGCCTGTAAATACGATTTCTATTGTAACAAGCCGTGTAACGCTGCTGTATCTCACCAATCTGATAATCAGCTTTATAGCCATGCTGCCGTCAAGCATTATTTATATCTGGTATGAACGCCCGCCGATTTGCAGCTATCTGTTCTTAGCGGGGGCATTATTTCTGACGCCGATTATTCCTATGATAATTTCATTATCATTAGGCGTTTTAATTGTTGCAGTTTCATCACGCTCCAGACATAAAAATATTTTTTCGTTGGTTTTGAGTACGGCTGCCGTATTGATGATTGTATTCGCTTCTGCAAAAACACAATCAATGGATAAGGCGCAGATAACCAATTTAGGCATGGCAATAGCAGAAACGGTAAACAAATTTTATCCGCCTGCCGTTCTTTTTACAAATGCTTTATTGCATAATGATTTGGTGGGATTTGCCATCTTTGCCGCTGTTTCCCTGCTATCAGGCATTGCTTTCGTAACGATTGTCTCCCATTATTATAAAACATTGAATACAGCGGTATTTTCACATTATGCAAAAAAAGATTATAAAATAGGAGCATTAAAATCTTCATCGCCGTTTATGGCATTGTATAAAAAAGAGCTTCACCGATTAAGTTCATGTACGATTTATGCCTTAAATTCATGTATTGGAATTGTCTTGCTTTTAGTTGTGGCAAGTTTCGCAGTATTTTTTATGCCGTCCACTTTACGGCAGCAAGCAGAAGTGATGGGAATTATGAGCGTCATTCAAAATATCATGCCAATTGCACTGGCTGTTTTTGTGAGTATGACTTCCACTACAGCAGCATCCTTGTCTTTAGAGGGAAAAAACCGATGGATTATGTGTTCCGTTCCAACACAGGCAAGGACAGTTTACAATTCTAAAATTGCGGTAAATTTAACAGTGATACTCCCTGTCTTATATGTCAGTGTAATTTTTATAAGAACTGCGATTCCATCCTCCTTGATGCAGACGGTACTGATGTTTCTTATTCCTACGGTATATGCTTTTTCCATTTCGGTTCTTGGTATTTATCTGAATATCAAGTTTCCTAAGTATGATTGGACAAGTGAGTATTATGCGGTAAAAGGTGGGGCGATTTCAGTTTTGGCTACGGTTGTAATTGGTATGGCAAGCAGTTTAACTCCATTGTATCTTTGCATTATATTCCCGCATTACCAAATGATAATTATGCTTGGTATTACTTGTCTGATACTACTGGCAACTCTGGCAATCTACCATAAGGTTTGTCAAACGCAATTATATGTTTAGAGTTTTAGAGAATGTAAGGTAAAGCTGTACAAATATTTTCTTAATCATCTGATTTTAAACACGGCAGTGTAAACCAGAACTCCACACCGGCAGAAACGTTCTCCACTCCATAAGCTCCGCCATGCATTGTAACTGCATTCTGCACAATATACAATCCAAGTCCCGCATGAGAAAACCCATTTCTCTCATATTTCGGCTCCGTCCGGTTCCTATAATAACTGCTCCAGATATGTCCTAACTCTTCTTTCGGAATCTGCCTGCCCTCGTTATATACGCTGACCCGAATAGATGTTTCCTGCCTTTTTAACGTAATACGGATATTTCCTCCAAAATCCGTATGTTCAAAAGCATTCATTATATAATTGTTGACTGCCTGCTCAATATACTCCCTGTCGCCATAGACAAAACAATCTTCGGACAAGAACGTTTCTATATGCAGTTTCTTCTTTTTTGCCAGTCCCTCATATTTCATGGCAATATACTCTATGACCTCTTTCATATCCAGCCTTTTCTGAACCATATTCTCCATCTGATGCTCCATGACTGAACTATCCAGAATCCGGCTGACCATATCGGACATCTTAACAACTTCTTCCTGAATGGAAGCAATGTAATATTCGCTGTCATCTTTCGTATATTGCAGCATTTCCACCTGATTAGAAATCACTGCCAGCGGGGTCTTCAGTTCGTGGGAAATATTGGCGATCATGTCCTTCCGCAGTTTTTCCATCCTCTCCTGCCGGACATTCTGATTTAAAAGCTGTTTCCTTCCTTCTTCCATCTGCTCTGTCTGACTTAAAAGCTGCTTTGACATCTGATTAATACTTTTTGCCAGCTGATTCAGCTCCGCATATATTCCGTCCTCCTGCGCCTTCTCTTCATAATTACCCTTCGCCATCTGAGCGCTTATCCGGACCAGCTTATCCACAGGCTTAAAAAAATGTCTCAACAAAAAGAGCATCGGGATACTGATTGGAAGCAGCACGAGCAGAAACACTACCACATAGAATTTTTCTACAATCGTAATAGAACGTTCCCCTGCGGCGAAATCCTTAATTGCAACATAATAATCTCTTCCATCCTGCGTTAAGATTCCTCTCAATTTTACTGATTCTACAAGCTTCCCATTATTACTGACGACCTCCGGATCATATGAAAATTTCTCCAGTTTCATGATAATATTACGATGGATTGCACTCTCACTGTCAGCCGTTGAATAAATCGGCGTCATGTCCTCATCCGCAATATAAAAGCTTATATTCTCATCCTCATAACTTAAAAGCAGAGCATAATCTCTTTCCTCTAATGCGGATAAATCCAATTCTCCAATGTCACTGTACGCCTGCATAATCTTCCGTTCTTCCAAACGCTCATAATAGACAGGCATAAAAACACTGCACAATAGTACACTGCCTCCCAATACAAAAATTGCAAAGAGGCAATGTAGAAATAACATTTTCGTACTAAGTCTGTTTGTCATTTCCTTTCCCCTCAAAACAATAACCTACTCCGTATACCGTCCGGATGTAGACAACATCTCCTAACTTCTTCCGAAGCTGCTTTACAATCGTATCAATCGTTCTGGTATCTCCCACATAGTGATAGCCCCAGACACTATCCAGAATCTGATCTCTCGTGAGAACAACGCCTTCGTTTTTCATAAAGAAATGCATTACCTCAAATTCCTTCGGCGTTGTCTCCACGAACACATCCTTTACAAATATTTTCTGCGCTTCAACCTCGATTCTGATGTCTCCCGCCGTCAGGAAATCCCGTTCTTTGCCAAAACGCTTCAGCACCGCCTCCAGATGCATCTTTACGACCGCCAGAGAATATGGCTTTACGATATAATCATCTGCCCCATTGGAAAAACTCTCCAACTGATCCTCCACTTCCTCTTTTGCCGTCAACATAATAACCGGAACATTGGAAAAAATCCGAATCTGTTTTAGAACCTCATTTCCGTCGGCAAACGGCAGCATAACATCCAATAGCACACATTTTATCTCTCCCCTGTGCTCCATAAACAGTTGAATTCCCTTCAATCCATCCTCTGCGGTATAGACCTGATAGTGATTCATTGTCAAAAAATCTGCCAATGTTTTTAGCAGCTTCCTTTCATCTTCAATAATCAATATAACCGTTTTTTCCATCTCTTCACCATCAATCAATGACCTCGCGGGGATAAATAAAATACTCCTGAATCAGCTCATCATATTCCCTCGCTTTCTCGTCCCAAGAAGCATAGAGCGTTTCTCCGCGGTGATCCATAAGACCATATTGTTCTTTCAGATATTTCCCAAATACCTTTGTAAATTTGTAGGAACCATTGATATTTGTATGATTTGTATCCTGAAAATCCTGTGTCACCTGAAAATCAAAGCTTTCATACAATTCTACCTCATTATAGTCAATAAAATCAACTCCATATTCTTTTACAATATCTTCCACGCGGTTAATCATTCCCAGCTTTTCTTCGCTCCGCAGCATCGGCACTGCCAGAAACAGAACCTTGACCTCCTGCTCTGTGCACCATTCCAGTAAATCCCTCAGATCTGCTTCATTATTTGTGCCTATTTCCGTTCTCACCTCAGTGGCGCGATGTTCTCTCTCCTTAATCGTCGAGGTCAAGAAGCTCTCCATGTAGCAGGAATTGAGATACGAGGGATAAGTCCGGACAAAGTCAGCCTTTCCAAGCTCCTTCCACCGGGAATGAAACTGTATGATCGGAATATAATACTGCAGCTTATCCATTCCTGTCACCCCGGCAGACTCACAGTAATTTTCCACCATGTCAATATAGTTGAAAGAGAATTTCATATTATCCAACAGCAGATAGACTTTTTTTTCCGCATTGTCCTTACGTGCAAATGCCGTTGCATCCAACACCAGCACCTTGGGCTTCTGCGTTTTCAATGCTTCAATCGCAACATTCTTCATGGTGCTTCCCGGCATTGCCGACACGGACAGCGCAGAAGACGCAATTCCATATTCCTCCCATGCAAATGCACTCTGCCAGTATCGGTAAATATGGCTGTTTCCGATAAATACTGCATCTAAGGTATTCTCCTGTTCTTCATAATATCCCTCGATCATCATTTCCGCATGCTCCGAATATTCATTGGAAACACCAAAGATTCCCCGAATACCCAGAAAAATTGCGAATCCCATCAGAAAAAAACCGATGTTTCCTATTATATTATGTAACCAACCGACAGGTTGATTACAAGTAATACGTTTCCACATTCTATCATGTTTCATCCTTTTGTTCCTCATCCCTAAAACTGTTGGTAAATAAAGGAGCTGCTGTCATAAGCAGGCCCATACATTCCAAAAATCACAACCAGATAAAAGGCAGTCCAATAGATCAGCCAACGAAAAATAAATCCCTGAGACGCAATGCTTTCACGAATCTTAACTCCCCTTTCATGGGCAATGTCCACCAACAATAATAAAATTATCATGGCAGCAAGAACGGTCAAGTCCTTTGCATCCAAGCCCAGCGTCAGCAGCGTACCGTCAAAAAATTCCCACGTTCTTGGATACAGGAACATATTCCGTATCATTGAAAATGCAATCATACAGGAACCCGCCCGTGAAAAAAATCTGCCAAGGGAACAGAGCAAAAAGGTGCGCACCATCTGAAAAAACTTCCACCCATAAGAATCTTCCTTTACATGGAATAATGCGATTCCCTTCTGATAAACCGGAGCCAGCAGGATTCCCGAAGTAATAATAATGCCGTTCCAGACTCCATATACCACATATTTCCAACTAGAACCATGCCAGAATCCTACCAGAAAGTAAACCAAAAACATCGCCAGAAAAGACGGAAGCTTTTTCCCGATATAATTTCCAAAAAGTTTTCTCGCCTTCTTACTCAGATTTGCGAACCGTTTCGACAGCGATAACGGATAAAATATGTAATCCTTCATCCATGTGCCGAGCGTAATATGCCATCTCCTCCAGAATTCTTCTATGGATTTTGCAAAATAAGGCTGTTTGAAATTGATTTCCAACTCAATTCCGAATATTTGCGAAACCCCCCTCGCAATCTCCATTCCTCCTGAAAAGTCCGCATAGGTCTGCAGTCCAAATCCAATTGCCCCTAAGAATAAAATTCCTCCTCGATAATCTGTATAATTATCAAATATTGTATCAACTAAAATTCCAAGCCGGTCCGCCAAAATCAATTTTTTCATGAAGCCCCATAAAATCAGCTGACAGCCAAATTTCAGCCTTGTGAAATCAAAGGAATGTTCCTGATAGATCTGTTCCGCCAGCTTATGATACCTTGCGATCGGTCCCTGAACAATCTGCGGAAAATAGGACATAAACAGTGCAAACCGAAAAAAGCGCCGGTCCGCCCTGTATTTTTTCCGGTAAATATCTACCATATAGGCAATTGCCTGTAAGGTATAAAACGAAATCCCAAGCGGAAGCAGTAAATCAAAACGGTAATCCTTCATCGGTATTCCGAAAAGTCCCAACAAAGACGCCGCATTTCCCAAGAAAAAGTTATGGTATTTAAAAAACAGCAGCACTCCTAAATCAATCAAAACTCCCAGAAGAAGTATTCTCTTTTTCTTCTGGGTAACGGAATTCTTGTAGCTCTTTCTTTCCGACTCTGTCATCTGCGCCTGATGCTCTTTAAAATATTCCGATGCTTTGTCGCTTGTTTTCTCAATCATAAGTCCCGTCAGCCATGTGACAACCGTCATTCCTGCCAGAACAGCCGCAAGGTAGGTACTGTTGAACCAATAGAACAGATAGCTGGCAATCAAAAGAACCACCCATCGATGCTTTTTCGGAAAAGCAAAATAAATAACACAGACAATGGCAACAAAGATCAGAAAGATTGCAGATACAAATTCCATATCTTACACTTCTTTCTGCAATTTTTCAATCAGAGCCATCATCGCCTCCGGAGAATTAAAGTTCTCCGGTAAGAGCTCGTCCACCGATATATCAATTCCGAACGCCTCGTTGATTTCTCCGATTATTGCAATGATATCAAAAGAATCCAATATTCCGTCATCAATCAGCTTTCCTGTCTGGTTACGAAAATCAACGTCTGCTCTTGCTTCTTCTAAAATCTTATATAATGTTTCCATCTGTTTCACTCTCCATTTTCTTCATGTTCTTTAATAGTATCGTTGTTCCTTCTTTTCGGATGCAGAGCTTTCGTTCCTCCGAAGAGAACTCAATTCCATCCTTTGTTTCTTCCTTTGATTCTAAAATTCTCCATGACTTACAAACATAGACGCCATCGCCCAGCCTTACTTTCGGGCTGCCCAGCACATTCATAATTCCATAATCCATCGCACGAAGGAAACGGCTCGTCTGTTTCAAATCCCATGACAGATCCAGCCAGCCGCCATTTGGAATTTCCTTTGCCAAATGCGGGCAGCTGCCGTCCGGCTCTTGCTTTATCAGCTCCCTTTGCGAAAAACCTTCCTGTAATAATTCCTTCAGTCCCTCAAGAGCCGCTTCATTTAATCGTGTGAGCAGCTTGATTGACGTCATGCTGTCATCAACTTCCATTTCTTTCTGTAAATAAACAGCTCCTGTATCAACTCCGGCGTCAACCTTATGCCAGGTAATCCCCGCTTTTTCATCTCCTTCATAAATCGCCCATGCTTCCGCATTCCTGCCCCGATGTGCCGGAAGCAATGCATGGTGGAGATTTACGACCAGAAGATTTTCATTACAAAGAACCTCTTGGGTAAAAAGCCACTGATTCATTACAGACAATACCAATGTCTTCTCTGATTCCTGGCTCAGCAGATCCATCAGCTCTTTTTTCCCTGAAAGCTGTCTGCAGCGTATCGTTTCCTTCTGCTTTTTTCCGAAGCCGTTCCGGTTGCAGAAATAAAGCTCTATCTGGTTCACTCTGCCGCTTTGCTCCAATAAATCTGCCGCCTGATACAAAAGTCCTGTTCCGCCGACAATAATTCCTTTTTGATACCGCTCCATCCGTCACCTCCGTAACTCTTCTTTTAGCTTCATGCGGTCAATTTTTGCATGTTTGTTAAGAGGAAGCTTTTCATATTGGCGGTACTGGTTCGGCCACATATATTTCGGCAGTTTCTTTCCCAATTCTGTAACTATCTGCTTTTTGCGATCCCCGCCTGCCTGATAGAAAAGTACAATTTTCTGCTTTTCCTCATCATACAGGCAAACGGCAGATTCAATAAACGGCATTGCATTCACGGCAATTTCAATCTCTCCCAGCTCAATCCGATGTCCCATATGCTTTATCTGCGCATCCCGGCGGGACATAAAAAGGAGATTTCCTTCCGAATCATATTTTCCCATATCTCCGGTGCAGTAGATCCGTTCCGGATAATGCCAATTCAACGGATTCTGGATGAACGCTGCATTTGTCTTTTCTATTTCGTTATAATATCCCAACGCCAATGAGCTTCCGCTGACACAGATTTCGCCCGTTTCTCCTTCGCCTACCGCTTTTTTGCGCTCCGAATCCAGCAATAAAATTCCCGTATTCAAAAAACTTTTTCCAATCGGAAGCGCTTCCCAATCCTCAAAGGTACGCTCTACCTTGTAATAGGTGCAGTTGCAGGTAATCTCCGTCGGACCGTATAAATTTACATAATTGCACTTTGGCAGGGCATTTCTCCAATAATTCAACACTTTATTCGGCATGACTTCACCGGAAAACATCACATTCCGCAGATGCATTGGCACTTCCCGGGCAAATCCTTTCACATTCGCCACGACCGTAAGCGCAGAAACAGCCCATATAATCGTGTTAATCCTTTTTTCATTCAGGAACGACACCAGTTTTGCCGGCATGACAAACAGCGTCGGCGGAATGATATACATGGTTGCGCCGTTTTTGATTGTGGAATAAATGTCTTTTACAGATACGTCAAAATCAAAGGGCGCCTGATTTCCAAAGACACAGTTTTCATCAAATCCGAATACTTCCCGAAAATTATCCACCAGATCTATGACCGAATGATTCCCGACCAATACGCCTTTTGGAACTCCGGTAGAGCCTGAGGTAAAAATAGCATACAGCGGATCTGTATCCAACATCTGCCCCCGAACTTCTGCAAGCGCCTCTTCTTTTGCTTCTTCAAGCAGCAATTCCTCACAGACCATCTTCTCTACCGGAGCTTCCAACGCCGCCGCTGTTCCCTCATGTTCCTTCCGGTAAATAAGTCCGGCGGGCTGTATGCTTCTTATCATGCTCTCTATACGTTCTCTCGGAAGTTCTCTGTCAATCGGGACATAAAAATTTCCGCTGTACACAATTCCGAAAAAACTAATGACACTTTTTATATCACGGTCAATCAAGACCATAATCGGCTTGCGCAGCTGTCCGCCGGTTCTTCTACAGATTCCCGATGCAATCCGTTTTGCCGCCTGCACCAATTCCTGATAGGAAATCTCTTCACCAACGTCGGCAAACGCCGTCTTCTTCGGATATTTTCCGGCGGAACGTTCCAGATCATCTAAAACACTTCTCTGCATTTATCGATCCTTTCTGCGGATTCTATCTTCAAACCGCTCTTTCGTTTCTTCTGATACCGTCGAATAATGACCCATATCCTCTTCTAAAATCCGATCCATTTCTTCAATTGTCATCTTTCCTCTTCGAACTTCCACCGCAAGTTCTCCCTGCCGTATCGGGAATCCCCGTTTCCGGATGCTCATATGTTCTGCCATAGCATGGGCATAGCAATCTTCATGGCCTCTCTTAGACCTTGTCCATCCGATACTTTCTTCCAGAGTGCGCATGGTTTCTTCTTCACTCACATCATGGTAAGCAAAATAGGAGACTGCCTCAGCCTGAATGTTCTCCAGATAATCAGCTTTTCCCTGTTTGTGGAGCTTTTCTTCCAAGCCATGAAACATCTGGTGTTCAAATTCCAGAAGAGTATGTGACGTTTCAAACGGTTCGAGCAGTCTTTTTTCAAGTGCAGCCTGCAGCATCTGTCCTTTTGTCCGTCCATTTACAATCAAAGGAATCCCATTCTGCCCTGCGAACAGATAACTGTAATAATGCATATAGTGAAAACATACCGAACAGAAATTATGCAATATGTTGACACATGTTGTATATATTTTCCGCAATTCTTTGTCATTCATGGAAAATGCAATATGATCTACATGTATTTTCTGCAAGGCATTCTCGATATTCTTTCTGCCGTACTCTGTTGCAAAGGCATTCTGAAACGTAAACGCAAGAACCCGCATTCCATATTTTTCTTTTAACTGCTGGATAATATAGGTGCTGTCTTTTCCGCCGCTAAATCCTACCAGACAATCATATTTCGCACCGTTCTCTTTTGCCTTTTGTTTTGCAGCCTCCATTTTCTTCTGAAAGATTTTTTCCAATTTCTCTGTATCTTCAAAAACCTCCCGATTTTCAAAATAAAAATTACAATAATTGCAGACTCCTTTTTCATCATATTTAATTCCGGTATAATGCTCCGGGAGTCCGCAAATTTTACATCTTTTCTCCAATCCTGAAACCGCCTTTCTATCCAATCCTCCTGTTCGTATGACTTTTTCTATTATAAAAATGAATTGTGATAGAAATTTGAGATTTGTCAAAAATAAGAGGACTGCCGAACCAATGATATCTTCTTTTCTCTGCCATTGATTCAGCAGTCCATAAAAAATCTTCTACAGCCCGCCCAGTTTCTCACTAATTTCAATCCCCTTCGGTGTGGCGGCAATCCCGCCGGTTCCCGTTTCCTTTAAATTTTCCGGCATACTTTTCCCAACCGCACGCATGGCGTCAATGACCTCGTCCGGCGGAATCCTGCTCCGAATGCCCGCTAACACCTCATCCGCACAGACCAGTGCGTTTACCGCCCCCAGCGAATTGCGCTTGACACAGGGAATTTCCACCAATCCCGCCACAGGGTCGCATACCAGACCCATCAGATTCTTTAACGCAAGCGCCGCACCATGAGAAATGGCATATGCGTCGCCGCCCATCAGCGAGACTGCCGCTCCTGCCGCCATTGCAGACGCCGTTCCGATTTCAGCCTGACAGCCGCCTGCCGCTCCTGCAATAAACGCCCGGTTCGCAATGACGCCTCCGATTCCTGCCGCAACATATAATGCCTGTATCATCTCTTCTATCGGAATCTTTTTCTCCTGTTCCATGCTGAGCAAAACCGCAGGCACCACGCCGCAGGAGCCGGCAGTCGGAGCCGCCACAATCCGACGCATACATGCGTTGGATTCTCCCATTTTCAGCGCTTTTTCCATCACCAATCCGATAAAATTCCCACAGAGCAGATTTGAGGTCTTTCTTGCCTTCTCCATCTTCGCACCCTCTCCACCGACTAGCCCGCTCTCTGAAGAAAGCCCGCTATCGTATTCCTTATCCGACCTTTTCATCGCCTCATACATTTTTTCTATCTGTTTCATAGACTGTTCTTTTGTGATTCCCCGTTCCAGGCAATCGTCCTCTAGCACCGCCTGCCAGAACATTAAATTCTTTTTCTCCGCTTCCGCTGCAAGCTTTTCCAATGAATCATACAAGGCTCTGTCCTCCTCGTTTTCCGATATACCGGTTTGGAACGTCTTCTAACGGCGGTTCTACTTTATCCGTCCGATCGGACAGACGCTCTCCGGCAGATTCCATACTTAGATACGTCACCTTTCGAATCCCTTCCAGATGCTCCAGCCACCGAATGGAATCCGTGGGAATTTCCTGATCGCACTCAATTACCATCACCGCATCTTTTCCTCTTCCCGACCGATAGAGCTGCATCGTAGCAATATTGACAGATTTATGCGCCAGCGTGGAGGTCACCTCTGTCACATGTCCCGGCTGATCCAGATTGTGCACGATTAACGTTGGGTAATCCCCGCTGATATTGATTGCCAGTCCGTCAATTTCATCTATCTGAATCCTGCCGCCTCCGATAGAGGACGCTACAATCTCCAGCTCCCTTCCGCTTTCTCCCCTAAGTTTCATTTTCACCGTATTCGGATGTACTTCATCGCCCAAATCAATTCCCTCTATGGCAAATTCCATTCCCTGCTCTTTTGCAAGCAAAAAACTATGCGGAATTTTCGGATCATCCACCGCCAGACCAAGCAGCCCT
Organism: uncultured Lachnospiraceae bacterium; assembly: GCA_910578885.1. Lineage (GTDB taxonomy): Bacteria > Bacillota > Clostridia > Lachnospirales > Lachnospiraceae > Roseburia_C. Next base: position 54,805 of record CAJTSH010000007.1, on the reverse strand, counting down.
GCCACCAATGCCCTGTCCGTCCCATGTCCTTTTCCTGTCGCCCAAAAGGAGCCGTGAAAATAGAGAAGCGCCTCTTTCACCGGTTCTCCCATGAGCTTTTGTGCGGCAAGCCCAATCCGTACAGCTCCAGCCGTATGGGAACTGGAAGGACCCACCATGACAGGTCCGATTACGTCCAGAATATTCATTCTTATCTCCTATTCCTTAATCATTTTTAGAATAGTATGCTCCCGTTTCGTCAGTTCATACTTCTGCGCCCCTTCCGTTACCGTTAAAATGAACAAAGAGGGCATATCTCTCCAGATATACCCTCTTTGTTCCATATTCATTCTATTTTATCGTAACTATTCAACCTCGCGCCACAGACGTTCCGGTTTTTCATTTCTCAATCCCGATTAAATATAACATTCCGATATTTTCCAAGCACTGTCATAAGCAGTACGCCCAATACATAGCAGGAAATCACCTCACCGATTCCGACTGTCAGCATAAAGAAAGGAATGCTTCCCGGTATTCCATAGCCATAGGACAGCACGAAGGGGACAATTAATGTATTCGCAACAATCGGCGGTATCGGAGCCAGATATTTGTGCTTCCGAAGCAGATATGTCCCAACTGCGCCAATCAGTGACGCCAGACTTCCGAACACCACATCCCATACAATACATCCTGTTAACAGATTGCTCAGCAGACATCCGAGGAACACGCCCGGAATTGCCGCCGGTGTAAATACCGGTAAAATCGTCAGCGCTTCGGAAATCCGAATCTGAACTGCGCCGCTGGCAAGCTCGAATGCATTGATGAAGTAGGTCAATACAACATAGATTGCCGCAATCATTGCAGCCTGTGTGATAAATAGTGCCTTTTTGTTTTTCATGGTTCATTTCTCCTTTAGTTTTGTTTTACGTGTGGAAGGTCTCGAACACACGGCAATATCTATTTTAATTTCCTGCGTAATAATTGTCAATCCCATTTGCGATTCCCTGAACCATTTTTTTCTGATAATTCTCCGAAGACATATTCGTATCTTCTGTGGAATTCGTCATATATCCCATCTCTAAAATAGTAACGGGCATAGAGCTCCAGTTAATGCCGCTCATTGTGTCTGTTTCCCAGACATATTGTTTCTTCGCTCCCGTAGCTTCACAGAACGCATCCAAAATATTCTGGGACAGCGATTTGCTCTGGCTGTAATAGTTTCCCACATAAGGATTCCCTGAGGTCTGACAGATGGTCATTGCGCCGTTAACAGAGGAATCCTCTGAACCGTTTGCATGAATCCTGACAAACGAATCTGCTCCAAAGCTTGCGGCAATCCCCGCTCTTTCACTGTTGCTGAGATTCACTTCATTGGTCTCCCTCGTCATCACTACGCCATATCCGCGCGCAATCAGCTCATCCCGCAGCTTTAAGGACACCTGTAAGGTCAGTTGGTACTCCGCCACTCCTGTAGTTCTCCCGGTGGTTCCGCTGGTCACTCTCGCCTTTGTCTCGGAAGCTCCCGGCGCCACCGGTTCCGGCGTGCTGTCCCCCTTTGCCTGATGTCCCGCGTCAATGCAGACCGTATGTCCGTTGGAAGAAGGATATACGATTCCGGATTCTTCCCCCTGCGGTACGGTATTCTGCGCCGCCGGAGCCTCCTGCGGTTCCGTATCCATCTGCGTCTCCGGCTCCGGCGAAGCAGATGCGTCATTTATCACTTCCATACTTTCCGTATTCCTCGGCTGCTCTGGCTCTGGCAGCGCTTCTGTCTGCTTCTCTGTGTCTGCCTGTTTTTCTATTTCTATCTGCTTCTTTGGCTTTGTCTGCTGCTCGAATTCCTTTTGTTTATCTGCGTTCTTTCCGGCGCAGCCGCCTGCTGCAAGCAGCAGAATCAATCCGAAAGCAGCAGACATCCATGCTCTTTTCTTCATCCTACACTCCTGTATTGCTGCGGATTGTACCGCTTAAGGACTGAACCGTAGGGGATGGCGTATACTCCGTATCGTTATATAAAAATTCATGCAGTTGCTTTACATTTGCAGATAAATCCACCGGAATTACAAGATCACCAAGACTTCCAACCGAACCGCTCGTCTTATCAAACGGGAATCCGGTGTTTTCGCCCATATTGTATTTTCCCATCTTTGTCATCAGCCCGATCATCTCTGTCGTACTGAGGCTCGTAGAAACTTCCGGAAGCGCTTTATCCAGAATACTGTTCAAGGTTCCTAAACTTGCTCCCTTTGCTTTTTCGAACATCTTTGTGATTACGGTTCTCTGACGCTCTGTCCTCTTGAAATCCCATCCCGTCGTATAACGGATTCTTGCATAAGCGGTCGCCTGCATACCGTTCAAGGTCTGTGTCCCCGCTCCGCTCACCTGTACGATTTCTTTTCCCGTAATCTGATTCAGCTCTGTCATATATCCGTTGATGTACTGCACTTCCTCGGCCTCCACATCAATTTCCACGCCTCCTAGCAGATCAATGACGTCAATCAATGCCTGAAAATCCACCGCCACATAATCTGATATATTCAAATCCAGATTTTTGTTCATCATATTGATTGCCTGCTCGGGTCCGCCCGACATATAAGCCGCATTAGCTTTGCGGAACTTGCTCTCGGTCCCTTCACTGTCGCCGATATCCAGATACGTATCCCGGTATAACGAACACATCTTGATTTCTCCGGTATCATTATTGATACTTACAATAATCATCGTGTCACTGTTTCCGGTCTCAAAGTTCCCGTTGGTACGGTTATCAACTCCAAACAGCGCCAGCGTCGTATACCCCTTCATACCGGACACATCCAGCCCTTCATTTACCTTTACATCCTTCATCGAAATCTTATCCATCTTTCCAAGTTTTGAAGATACAAATGCAACGGCAATTAAAATCAGCAACAGGATAAACGCCAGAATCGTAAATATAATTTTCCTCTTCTGCCGTTTCCGCTTTGAACCTCTTCGTTTTTTCTTACGTCTTATTTCTTCTTCGTCTCTCATTGTTCAGTCCTTTCTTGCTTCAGTTTTAGAACTTTTTAATTTTATTGATGCCATTCAACAGGATATAGCCGTAATTCTTAGCCGTTGCCCATCCGCACCCTGATGCGATAGTTCCGTCTGCATTCCATTTGGTGTTCGGATTCTCTTGAATTCCAAGCCATTCTACATACTTGCAGGTTCCGCGTTTTACATACTGGAATCGCGGATCCACACACGCCTGCGTCAATTTCGCCGTACTGGCGTACGCTTTCAAATGCTGTACTTGCGCACGGATACCGGTACGGACGTCGGCGAACGTGTTTCCCGGCACTCCGCCGCCGGTTGCACCGATTCCGGCAAAGTTACACTGCTCAACTTTTACGTCTCCGTCAAACTGAAGAAAGTAGGTCTCATTGCACATCTGCGCAAACACCACCTCAGGTTTTACGCCCTCTGCGACTGCTTCTTCATACAAAATTTTTACGAACGTATCAATATCTTTCGCTCCTTTATCCGCATAAATATCTGACGGATACCCATATCCGTTAAATGGAGCCGCAAGCTGCATTGACGCTATCATTGAATTATAGTAGGATACCATCTGCGCCTCTGTTACACCCGGATTTCCCATAATCTCGTATAGCTCGATCATATAGGATTTGGCTTCGGAAAACCCGCTGTTTCCGGTCTGTCCATTGACCTTATTGTATGCAATCACCTTATAGTAGTAAGTTACACCCGCAATTGCTGATGTATCCTGATAGCTGGCGGCAGTGGATTGTACCTCTGCAAGTTTCTGATAGCTGCCTGTTGTTCCGGCTCTGCGGTAGACCCGATAACTGGCTGCACCGCTGACTTTCTTCCAGCTTATTTTCAAGGACGCATCTGCATTCTGGGCAACTGCATTCATTTTCGGAACGGCAAGCGATTTGCCGCTGACCGGCGGGCAATATCCGCTGTATCCAACCTTTCCGTTATTCTTGTTAAAGCAGCGAATTTTATAATAGTAAGTAGTATTCGTCTTTGGAGGCGTATCCTTGTAGGTGACCGTCTTTCTGGAAGAAATTGTCGCTATTTTACTATAGCCCTTTTTCTTCTCCGTACTTCGATAAATCTGATAGCCGCTTGCTCCGCTGGCTGCCTTCCAGTTCAGTTCAATAGATGCCGAAGATGCAGACTTAGGAGTCTCCATTTCGGTCGCTCCTGCCGCTTTCCCTCCCAGCACATCGGAATACTCGCTGTACCCTGTCACCCCGTTATTTTTATTCTTAACGGCAACCTTATAATAGTAAGTCTTTCCGACCTTTACGTCGGCATCCGTAAAGGTACTGGTCTTTCCCGAGGAAATCTCCTTTACTACCGTATATTTCCCCGTTTTAGACGTACTCTTCGCAATCCGGTATCCGGCCGCATCCGCTACCGGCTGCCATGCCAGTTTCAGCTTAGTGCCGCTTGCAGACTGAACATATTCAACCGATGTCTTAAGAACCGTCTTACCGGACTTAACGTTAGAAAGCTTGCCCTCACCTGTATAACCGCCTGTCTTCCCCACTGCCTGAACTTTGTAGTAATAAGTCTGCCCTGTCTTTAGCTTGGAATTCTTATAACTGGTAGTATTTCCATTTGTGATTGTCTTTATCAGTTTATAGGTTCCCTTTTTCGTGCTGCTGCGGTAAACCTTATATCCCGCCGCATTACTTACTTTCTTCCAAGTAATCTTCAGGCTGGTACTAGAGGTCGTCTGTATGGCAGTAATTGACGCCTTGCCTACCTGCAGGCCATATTTCACACCGGAATAACTTCCATAACCGCTCACTTTATTGACCCGGTTCATGGTTCGGACTTTGTAATAATAATTCTGATTTGTCTTAATACTGCCATCCTCATAGGAAGTTCCTGATACGGTGGCAATTCTTGTATACGCCCCATTTTTTGAGGTGCTGCGGTATACCTGATAGCGATAGGCATTTTTTACCGCTTTCCATTGAATCAGCAGTTTTCCATTACTCTGGGCGCTTACTGCTTTAATCGTTGTAGCCGCAATGCTAAAGCCCTCTGCAATCTCCGAATAACTTCCAAATCCTGTCTTGCCATTCTGTACTGATTTCGCCCGTACCTTGTAATAATAGGTCGTGCCTTTACTTACAGCATCCGTATATGTTGCAGCTTCTATATTTGCTACCATTGTATATTTTCCGTCTTTCGAAGTGCTCCGGTACAATTGATAGCCAGATGCATTGGCAACGGTATTCCATTTTACGGTAATTTTACCGCTTCCGTCTGATTTTACTGAGGTAATCTTTCCGCCTGCCAGTGGCAGCGCACCTGTTACCGGCGAATAATTGCTTGTCAAACTGCCTGAATAAGCGCGTATCTTATAGTAATACTTCGTTCCTGCCATCAGACTTCCGTCTGTATAGGTGGTAATAGAACCACTGGTTACTGTCGCTACCTTTTTAAAGCCGCTCTTTTCATTTTCAGAACGGTAAATCTGATATCCCGCTGCTCCCGAAACTGCCGACCATGCAAGCTTTAAGGAATCCGAGGAAGCCGATGTGATATAACTGAGCGATGGCGCCGTCAGCGTGCTCTCCTTTGTCAGACCATAATAGGAGGCAATCCCTGTCGCATCCGCTACACCAAGCTCCTTGAGCTTCGCTTCTGAGCTAAGATGGAATACCACGTCATTGTAATTATTGATAAACGCATGCTCGATTAATATTCCGGCAAATTTATATTGATAATACTTGCTCCAATAATTGATACCCAGATTATCCGCTACCGAACCGTCCGCATATGTCCCGTTTCCGCCTTCATCCAGCATTGTTCCGTTGTTTTTCAGTCCAAGCTTCTTTAACTGCTCCAAAATCTTATTGCCCAATGCCTTGCCTATTCCATTGTAATCATAGCCATTACTGTAATTACTGTTTGGAATATAGACCGCTGCACCGTTTGCCGAATCTATATCATTCCCGGTAGAATTCAAGTGAAAGCTGACTAAAATATCCGCATTCCACTTTGCCGCCTTGTTGACTCTTGCCTGACGTGATTCAACAGGGCTGGTATTGTTCGTTCTTGTCATATAGACGGTAACGCCGTTGTAGGTCTCTAACTCCGCCTTGCAATACTGTGCGATCTTTAACACCAAATCTCTTTCACTGTATGTGATGCCATTGATGGTACGCACTGCCCCCGGATCGGTTCCGCCATGTCCCGGATCTAATACGACCACCAGATTTCCTGCACCGGTAGAACGTACCGCCCCTGAATTTCCGACGGAACGCTGTGCGTTGGAGATGACCTCCTGCAGATCATGATCGGAAAGCACATTCCCTTCCGCATCGGTAATCAGCGTACTTGCCGCATCCTCTATCTGTGTCTCGTCCACTGTTACGGCATCCGGCTTCGTATCTACTGTCTGATTTACACCAAATGCAGCGTCAATTCCCGTATCTGCAATCTGAATCGTGCCCGAAACTCCCTCTGCCAGATAATCAACCGCTGTCACTTCATAGTTTCCGGCATAAGATTCATCCGGGAAATCCATATAAAACAATGCCGCATCCGTATCCAATGTATCCGCTTCCACGGTATATTCTTTCCCTGTCGTATTATTCTTATAGTGTAATATTGCCTGCTCCAGCCGACAGCTTCCGTCGCCGATTCCAAGCAGAACATACTGCTCGGCAGGCGTCTCTATGTAACTGCTGCCAAACACGAGATAGGACAGGAGCATCTTCTCTCTGACCGACTGCTGCCTTGCCGCAGTCTCCGTATCTTCTGTTTCCGTATCTGGCGTCTCTATTTCCGTATCTGCTGTTTCTGTATCCACATCTATAGTTTCTGTATCTGATATCCCCGCATCCTCTGGCACTGAGGGAACTTCTGTCCCAGAATCAATTCCCGTATCTTCCAATTCTGAAAAAATGTTTCCGCTTTCCTCCGTGTTCTCTGTACTTTCCGCTGGCAAGTCCTGCGCTACCGTTTCCCGCGGCGTCTGCTGAAAGGCCAAAACACTGGTTTCGTTCATTGTAAACAGCATAGCTATACTGAGAAATGCTGCCAGTATCTGTCTTGCTCTATTCATTTCCTCTCTTCCTTTTATTTAACCTGTTACTTTCGAATGACTGTCCCGTTTGCACCGTCAAGTCTGCCATCATTTTCCTCTAACTTCGTAATTAAAACAGATTTCACCGCAGAATTTCCGATGAAATCCACTGCTGCCTGAATCTTTGGAAGCATCGTCCCTTCTTCGAACTGCCCTTCCTGCATATAACGCTTTGCTTCCTCTACGGTCATACAATCCAGCGGCTGTTCAGTTTCTTTGCTGTAATTTAAGCATACTTTCTCTACTCCTGTCAAAATCACCAGCATGTCCGCATCCAAAAGCTCCGCTAGTCTGCCTGCCGCCAAATCCTTCTCAACCACCGCACTGGCGCCCTTTAACTTATTGTCCTGAACCAGCACCGGAATCCCGCCGCCGCCGCATGCGATTACTACCTGATCCGCATCGCAGAGTGCGCGGATTGCATCTATCTCTACAATATCCATCGGCTTGGGAGCTGCAACAATTCGACGGTATCCGTTCTCGACCGGAACTACATGATTCCCTTTTTGCTCCTCTGCTTCTGCCTCCTCCGCATTCATGATACGCCCGATAACCTTGCTCGGCTGATAAAAGGCTTCATCATACGGGTCAGCCGTTACCTGCGTCAAAACGGTAGACACTGTTTTATAAATCCCGCGATTTAAAAGCTCTGTGCGTATCGCATTCTGTAAATCATATCCGATATATCCTTGGCTCATTGCAGAGCAGACTGACATAGGTGTTGCAGTATATTCAGGATAAATACGGCAGAACTCCGCCATCGCAGTATGAATCATTCCCACCTGCGGTCCGTTGCTATGGGTAAGTACGATCTGACAATCATCTTTTATAAAATCAGCTACCGCTTTTGCAGTTTCTCTGGTTGCTTTCTTTTGTTCCGGGAGTGTTGTCCCCAATGCTTCATGTCCTAATGCAATCACGATTTTCTTCTTTTTCATGAAATTTACCTCCAAATTTTCTATCACCTAGATAGCCCTTATCCATCAACGATAGTCTCATGTTAGCACATTTCATATCCCAGCTCAACCCATAATTCTTTAAAATTCCGTTAATATCTGGCATTTTCCCCATTGTTTTCCCCGATAAAATGCGGTTCCCCATCAAATATAGAACACCGTAGAATATAACGCTTCATAGAAACAAGGTCCTTCCTATGATATAAAAAATTCGGGATAATTGCACCGCACTGCGTTGCACAATTATCCCGTTTCTTTTCTCAATACCTTTTATATATGTCTCCACGATTATCTATGTCAATAACATAAACAATTAGTTTTCCATTATCCACAGTATACACAATGCGATAATTGCCCACACGCAGCCTTAACAAATCGTCAAATCCTTTTAGTTTCTTTATATCCTCACCGTTTGGCAATTGTTCTATTGCGGATACAACACGTCTCCTTTCATTTATGGGCAGCCTATCAATAAATTTTTTAGCTCTCTTTTTGATGACAATTTGATACATCAATCAAGCCCCCATTCCTTTAAACATTCCTCAAGCGGTATTTCTTCCTTGTCTTCATCTGGTGCATTTTCATAGTTTTCTACCATTCTTCGACAAAAAATATCGTCTGCTTCTTCATCAGCTGCCACACCCTGAACATATGCTAACACATAACCGATTTTATAATCTGGTATGACATCCAACAATTCAATTATTCTTTCTCTATTACTCATATACAACACCTTCTTTCCTGTGGGTGTATGATTATTTCTTTTATTCACGCTCTAATTCTTCCGTCCTAACGTAACCGTTATCTCCTGTTCCCGATACGTTCCGTTATTCTCGTTGGAAATGCGCTGTACGATGATTGCCACCTGCGTACCCGCCTTATAGTATTGCATCTGATCCTCTAACTCCTGCCGCGAACTCACTTTGCTTCCGTCGAACTCAGTAATAATATCTCCCTGCGTAATTCCGGCAATATCTGCTGGAGAACCCTCCACGACCCGATACACATAAACGCCCTCCGGCATATGATAGGAGTTTGAAACAGAATCGGAAACATCTACCCCGGATACTCCCAGATATGCAGTCTGTGATTCACTTACCAGCTCCCGGTTCATCAGCTTCTCGATAATCAGTGACGCCGTATCAATCGGAATCGCATATCCCATCCCTTCTACCTTCGTATCAGAATATTTTATGGTGTTGATTCCTATGACTTCGCCGCGCATATTTAATAATGCGCCTCCGCTGTTTCCCGGATTGATTGCCGCGTCCGTCTGAATCAATTCATTTATCGTAACAGCGCCGGTTGTTTCATCCTCTACGCTTACCTCCCGGTCTACTGCGCTGATAATGCCGGTTGTCACAGACTGTCCGTAGCCCAATGCATTGCCAATAGCAACCGCCGCCTCGCCAACCCGCAAATTCCCGGAACTTCCAATCGTCGCTACTTTTATATGATTTAATGTATCCGCCTCTATATCGGCAAGCTTTATTTCTACAACCGCAAGATCATTGCTGACATCCGTCCCTTTGACATAGGCTGATACTGTACTGTCATCACAAAACTGCACTGTCAGATTGACCGCATCCGCTACCACATGATTATTGGTCGCAATATACAGATAATCCTCATCCTGCGACACGATAATTCCGGAACCGGCGCTCTCGCTCTCAAAATTCCGTTCCTGCCCGAACCAAGTCCTATAGGTCACTTCGGACATGTTGGTAATTGCCACAATCGCAGGCATTACATTGTCTGCAATAAAGGACACATCTGTCAATCCGCCGCTTACGCTAAGCGCCTGAGCTGCTGTCTCCGTGTCCGGCGTCTGTGCCCGATTCAAGGAAGCAGCGGGTCTTTCCGGCTGAATACTCTCCTGTGTCTCCTCCTCTAGCGCCCAGTCAAAAAAGTACCTGACGCCTTGAAAGGAGCCTCCTGCCACGATTCCAAATACAAGCGCTATTGCCGCACATTTTGTAATTTTGACAGCCATGCCATTCTGCACCGGTCTATCATTTTTCTGTTCATCAGGCATATCATAACGATACTGCGTCTGTTCCTGTTCTTTGCCCCATTCATTCTCTTCCATATCCCGATTCTCCTTTTCTTCCCACAGTGTAAACACCAAGGTATAAGAAACGGTAAATTTATTTGCCGTTTCCTATATATTCAAAGATATTGTAACCGCAAAATGTGACAAATCTGTGTTTTCCCGATTACCGCCAGACTGAAAACTATTCCACCGTAACGGATTTTGCAAGATTTCTTGGCTTATCCACATCACAGCCCTTGCCAACAGAAACATAATAACTGAAAAGCTGAAGCGGAATAATTGCAAGGGAATTGGTAAAATACTTATTGGTCTGCGGAATGTAAATGACATAATCCGCGTTCTTCTCAATCTCCGTATTTCCTTCATTGGTAACTGCCATAACGAAGGCTCCTCTGGTCCGGACCTCCACGATATTGCTGACCGTCTTCTTAAACAGTTCATCCTGCGTAGCGACCGCTGCTACCAGCGTCCCATCCTCAATCAGCGAAATCGTTCCATGCTTCAACTCTCCCGCCGCATACGCTTCGGAATGAATATAAGAAATCTCCTTTAATTTCAATGAGCCCTCCAATGAAATCGCATAGTCAATCCCTCGACCGATGAAGAAAACATCCTTCGCTGCAATGTAACGGTTTGCAAATTTCTGAATACGCCCTTTGTTGTTCAAAAGCAGTTCTATCTGATCCGGAAGTCTCTTCAAATCCCGAAGCATTTCCGACAATCCATCTTCACTCAATCTGCCCTTCACCTGAGCAAATTTCATTGCAAGAAGATACTGTGCAATCAACTGCGCACTGTAAGCCTTCGTAGTCGCCACCGCAATCTCCGGTCCTGCCCAGGTATACATAATCTTATCTGCTTCTCTCGCGATGGAGCTGCCCACCACATTTACAATTCCAAGCGTCGTCACTCCCTGCGCTTTCGCCTCCCGGAGTGCCGCAAGGGAATCTGCCGTTTCACCGGATTGGCTGATGATAATTACCAGCGCCCCCTCTTCCAGAATCGGATTCCGATAACGGAACTCGCTCGCCACATCTACCTCTACCGGAATTCTGGCAAGCCCCTCAAAGATATACTTACTGGTAACGCCTGTATGGTATGCAGAACCACAGGCAATAATATGGATTTTCCGAATGGCGCGGATTTCTTCCTCCGTCATTCCAAGTTCATCAATGATAATCTGTCCATCCTTGATACGGGGATTCATGGTATCCCGGACTGTCTTTGGCTGCTCATACATCTCCTTTAACATGAAATGCTCATAGCCGCCTTTCTCCGCCGCATTGATATCCCACTCGATTGTCTTGAAATCCTTCTCAATCAAATCCCCGTCAACATTGAAAAATTCAATTCCATCTCTGGAAAGTTTGGCAATCTCTTCATTCTCAATAAAGCAGACCTCTCTTGTATATTTTAACACAGCCGGTACATCCGAAGCAATCAGGTTCCCGTCTTTTCCCCTGCCCACAATCAACGGACTGTCCTTGCGGACAGAATATATAACGTCTGGATGATCCATAAAAATAATTCCAAGTGCATACGATCCCTCTACCCGGTGCATGATCTTAGCCACCGTTTCCAAAGGTTCGCCCGTATAATAATAATCCAAAAGATGCGCAACCACCTCTGTATCTGTCTCTGAGCAGAACTCATACCCTTTATCGGTCAGCTTTTTCTTTAATTTGACATAGTTTTCAATGATGCCGTTGTGTACAACTGCTATCGTCCTCTCTTTGTTGAAATGCGGATGTGCATTGGAATCCGTCGGCGCTCCGTGAGTTGCCCATCTGGTATGCCCGATTCCCGCACTGCCCGGCATGGTTTCTCCGTCGTGCGTCAATTCACTCAAGACCTTCAATCTTCCGGTTGCCTTTGCAAAATTAATCTTTTCTCCATCATATACTGCCATGCCGGCGGAATCATATCCTCTGTATTCCAGCTTGGAAAGTCCATCCAACAATACCGGAGCTGCCGGTCTTTCTCCTATATAACCTACTATACCACACATAAATTGTCCTCCTGCTTATTCTCATATCTGCCTTACATCATACTTCACACACAATTATCCTACAAAGGAGGTGCCGTTATGACACCTCCCATATCTTATAGATCATTCTTGCGGACTTACCGAAGTCTCAGTTCCATCTTTTGTCCCCACTTCATCCAATGGATTGTCATCCCGCGACGTACTTGCTCTGGTAAATCCCGTTGTATTGATAATCTCTCTGCTATACGCTTTTACTATATTAGATGTTTCATAATCATCCACGTCAAAAAGATACTCGTGCAGTTCCTTTACATTCATTTCCAGATCCGTTGGGACGACTGCATCCTGTGTTCCTACCCGGGCCGCATGGGACTCAAACGGGAATCCGTGTGTGTCCACCAGCTCATAATTCATCGCCTCTGCCGCAAGGCTAAGAATTGTACTATTGCTCATATTTGTCTTGATATCCCTGCAGACCACGTCAATTATATTATTCAACGTAGCCAAATCCGTCTGCTTTGCCTTTTTCACCATCTGCTCGACCACCGTACGCTGACGTTCTGTTCTGCGGTAATCATCTCCGGCAGTATATCGGATACGGGCATATCCTGTCGCCTGCGTGCCGTCCAGTACATAAGTTCCTGCACTGCTGATATAATTTGCTTTCTTCCCTGTTACTTCTGCGGTCGTCCGGGTATAGCTGTTCAGCAGCTCCACCTCTTCCGGCTCTATGGTAATCTCAACGCCGCCCAGTAAATCCACCGCTTCACTGACTGCCCGGAAATCTACGCTCACATAATTTTTGATATCCAGATCAAGGCTGGCATTCAGCATGGCAACCGCCATCTTGGGACCGCCTCTGTTGTAGGCGGCATTCGCCTTACGGAATGTCCCGTCCCCTGTATCTAAATAAGTATCCCGGTAAACAGATACAAGCTTTACCTCATTTGTGTCATTGTTAATACTTGCAATCATAATCACATCGCTGTTTCCCGAATCTAAACTTCCGTTCGAACGATTGTCCAAACCAAAAATCGCTATATTCGTATAGCCCTTCAGCACTTCCTTCGTCGTTGCAGTTAATTCATTAATTTTTAATTCTTCCTCCGGAATCTCCTCATCACGTTCGATTTGATTTAACTTCTGCCAGACAAATACACCCAAGAGGCAGAACAGCAAAATCAAAACCTCTATGGCAAAAAGTATAATTCTTCTTTTTGTTCTCTGTTTCTTCGTCAATATCTTCTTCGTACCCATGCGCGTTCTCCATCCATTATCCCGAAAATAGTAAAATCGTTATAAATATATACCAGTTTTTTCCCGGTGTCAATATCACCTGTCTTATCAGCATGTATTTTCTTTTATTCTTTTAATTCTCTCAGCCTTTTTCCAAGGGCTTTTAAAAAGGCAATTCGGTTGGAAATCATCCTTTTGATTCCATAATGCCTCATGCTGGAAGTATTCTTTCCATGTCTCCTGTAATACAGCAGTTTATCCGTCAAAAAGCAGGCGCCGGTGCCGCGCGCATCATTGATCACGCCAATCCATTGGTCGTGCATCTCAATCGTATCCGGTATCGGCAGGACGTACTCCAGCAGATCTTTCTGAAACGCCATGCAGCAGCCCACATAGGTGTTCCTCCAAATATTTTTGACCGCTCCCGCTCCCGAGTGCTTAATGCTGTAAAACGAATCGCAAAGTACCTCCCCATTATCCCCATTTATAACCACTGCATCATGTACCACGACTCCGCAGCCCGTTTCCATAAACGCACGGATTATCTTATCTATTTTCCCCTTTTCCCAGATATCATCCTGGTCCGCAAGAAAAATGTATTTTCCCTTGCACGCTGCAAGCGCACAGCCCACATTCTGCTTTACACCTTTCCCTGGTCCCTTTATCACACTGATTCGGGTGTCTTTTTCTTCATATTCCTTTACTATTTCTACTGTCCTATCTGTAGAACCATCGTCCGATACTATGAGTTCATCCTGTTCCCCCATACTGGCAAGTATAGATTCTATCTGTTCTCTCACATAGTTTTCTCCATTATACGTAACCATTGCAACGGATGCCCTTATCATATCAGCTTCCACCCCCATTTTCCAAAGTAGGCAATCATGGATTTCACATGAATACAAAACAATTTGAACTTCTTATGCGAGCCTTTTCCCCACTTATGTATCACTGCTGCCTTGGGGCAATAACGCAATTCCGACACCTCATTGATGCGCCTGCATAAATCTGCATCTTCCATATACAAAAAGTAACGCTCATCAAAACCGCCGAGCTGACGAAACAGCTCTGTACGAACTACCAGAAAGCTGCCCTGTGCAAAGGGCACCGGAAACGATTTTTCATAATCCATATCCTGCATCGTATGATATGCCTGACGCTTTTTCGCACATTTTTTTGCAAACATCCGCAAGAACAGATCCAATACCGTAGGTTCCTGCCGATATACCTCCAAAAGATTCCCTTTCTCATCCAGAATTCGCGGAACGCTCATGCCGACATTTTCCTCCAGCATAAATTCCATCAGTACGCTGATTGCATCCATATTCAAAATAATATCCGGATTCACAATCGCATGAAATCTGGAATCCAGCCTCTTCAGCACATAATTATGCCCTCCGCCAAATCCCAGATTTTTCCCCGTAAACAGATAAGACACATCAGAAAATCCCTCTGTAAATTCCTTCAGATGATTTTCCATGTCACTGTTGTCAATAATATAAATATGTTTCTTTATTCTCTCTGATGTATGACTTTCTATAGATTCCACCGCTATGCGCACATCCGGCTCGTCATTATATGCCACGATTGCGATACTTATGTCATTCATTTACCTACTCAGCACCTCGTCCCAATAATACAACCTGAATTGTCTTAAACAGTATCTTCATATCCAGTCCCAGATTCCAGTTCGATATATACTGGGTATCCAGCTTTACCACCTCTTCAAAATCATGAATTTCACTTCGGCCGCTGACCTGCCACATTCCTGTCAATCCCGGCTTAATTCCAAGCCTTGCGCGGTGATGTGCCTTATATTGTTCAAATTCATCGACGGTAGGCGGCCTTGTTCCCACCAGACTCATGTCTCCTTTTAAAATATTCCAGAATTGCGGAAGCTCATCAATCGAATATTTCCTCATAAACTTTCCTATCGGAAAAATACGTGGATCATCCTCCATTTTAAACATCAGCCCATCCATTTCATTCTCTGACAAAAGTTCCTGCTTCCGTTGTTCCGCATCCATGTCCATGGAACGGAATTTATAAATTTTAAATTTTCTGCCGTTTTTTCCCATACGAATCTGTGAAAAGAAAATCGGCCCCGGAGACTGGAACTTTACCAGCGGTGCAAATACGACATACGCAATTCCCATAAACACAAGCCCCACCAGACTTCCCAGAATATCCATACAGCGCTTGATAAACAGCTGTCTTGGTGAAGCAATGCACATGCTGGAAGTAAGCACCATATATTTTCCGCATTCTTCTATCACCTTATTCGGCATCATCTTGGATTCATGTACCAGCTTAAAATGGACGGTTACTCCCATTTCAAGCAAATCCTCTGCCAACGCCTCGCTGCTGCTAATCGAATTGCCGTTGATAAACACCTCGTCCACCACATTGGTTCTGACATAGTCAAAAAAATTATCCGCATTTGCAACCACCGGAATCTTACGGATAACATCGCCCTGCCGGTCCTTATCCACAATTACGATTCCCCGAATGACATATTCCCGATACCGGTTGTCCTCGAAGTCCCGGATACACTGTTCCACCAGCTCATCCGTTGTTACAATAATCATGACCGACTGGTTCTTTGCACTCCTAAGCCTTCTTCGTATCAGCCTCTTTAGTCCGCAGTGCACGACATATTCAAATGCGACAGACAGCCCCCAGTATACAAATAGCATCTGTCTGGAGTAGACTTCTGACTGCTTCGTCGCATACATATATAACAGCATCCCAAGAAAGACCGTTGTACAATTAATCACAACAGACCTTAATTCCTGCGTATGATTTCTTCTGAGAATCCCTTTGTAGGACTCCATAAAGAACACAACGCAGATATCAATTAAAACAAGGACCACCGCCAGCCTTTCATATGGCTCATTGCTGTATGGCAGTTCCAAGCCCAGTCGGATAAAATATGAAATAATAAACGCAAGCTGTAAGCAAATGATATCTACTACCGTAAAATCCAAATGCTTCATCCAGCTTCTTTTTTCTCTCTTATACATCTTCTACCTCATCAAAGCTATTCCGGCAAAGAATGGGGCCTTTTTGCTTCAGAACTTTTCAAACATAGATTGTAAAATTTGTTATTGTTCACTCACTTCAGTCATTCCAGTAACTAAAATTTTCCTGTAATTTATACTCATAATACAATATGCTTCTCAAAACAACAACCGAATTTTTTCTTAAGTTTTTGTGAAAAAAATGTGTTCTAAGCCTCATCTGACAGGCTGTAATCCGCCTTTTCCTTTGAAAAATTGGGATTATAGCAGGCGTCTCCCTCTTCAAATATTCTTGCCCAATGCTCTTTCATATAAGCGGCAGACGCTGTTTTACCGGAAACGGTGTCAGTTTGTCCTTTTGCCGTCTTTTGCTTTGAAATGTCATAGCGCGCTTTTACATAAGGCGTATAGACCACCCGGTATCCCGCCTGTCCCATCTTGAGTCCCAAATCCACATCTGCCCAATGGGAGAGCGCATGATTCAGTCCTCCCACCTCATCAAATACGCTTTTTTTCACCATCATACATGCAAGATCAACCGCACTGTAATTCATCTGCACGCCGGCTCTGTGCATATATCCGTAATAACCGCCCCTCATTCCGTTAAACATATTATGGGCAATTTCTCCAATTCCTACCACAATACCTGCATGATAGACCGTTCCGTCCGGATAGAGAAGCTTACAGCCTGCCGCCGCTGTTCTCTCCTGCCGGCAATGTCCTGCCAGTTCTTCCAGCCAATCCTCCGTTAAAATCGTAACACGGCTGTCCAGCAAAACCACATATTCGCCCTTGGCCTGAGCAACTCCGTAATTATAGCCGTCCGAACCATTGTTTTCTACAACCACCACTTCATAATTCTTATAGCTGCCTGCCCGTATGGAACGCATACATTGATCCAATGCGTCGTCTCCATTTACATTGGCTATGACAATCGTGATAAGAGGCTCTCCCTCCAGTTGATATTTCACTCTATAAAAACCCAGGCTCTTGGTATGGCTTACCTCGGCCGCAATCCCTCTCGCACGCAAGTGTTCCTCAATCGCCCGCTTGCCGGCCTCATACGCATACATCTTGCTTGCAGGATTATCTGCTGTGGAACCTGACGAGGTTCTCCAATGGTACAAAATCCTCGGTACGTGTACGATTCGCCTTGCGGCATCCGTACAACGGAAAATAAAATCATAATCCTGAGAACCGTCGTACTCTCTGCGGAATCCGCCAACCTGCTCTACAAGCTCACGTCTCACCACAAAAAAATGCGTGATATAATTATTGGAGCACAGCAGATCCGGATTAAAATCCGGCTTAAAATGCGGCTGAAAATGCTGTTTCAAATCCTCGGACACTTTATCTTCGTCCGTATACACCACATCTGCCGGTTGTGAGTTCCCCTTTCGATTCCGTCCAACCATAGACGCAGAAGCAACCGCCGCTCCGGCTGCCGCCAGAACTTCATACAATGCCTCCGGTGCAAGGATATCGTCATGGTCCAGCAGTCCAATCCACTCACCTTTGGCAAGTGCAAACGCTGCATTCGTATTTTCCGCAATTCCAAGATTCTCCTTTAAATGCTCATAACAGATCCGCCGATCTTCCTTGCAGTATTTCTCTGCCACATGCTCTACACTGTCGTCTTCGGTGCCGTCCGCCAGACATAACTGCCAGTTTGAATACGTCTGGTTTCTCACAGATTCTATCATCTCACAGAGGTACTTTTCCGGCGTCTTATAAAGCGGAACACAAATACTGACTAGCGGGCGCATTTTCCAATTTTCAGAATCTTCGCGCTGCTTTGTCCATTCTTCTTCTTTTAATTTATGCTTCTCAAACCAAGGACCATAAGGTACTTCTTCCGGCTTTAAATGTTCCGCTGCCCGAATCATACATTCTCTGGGTCCGTACTGCTTCAGACACCGTATTCCTTTCATTATCAGTTTGGGCTTTATCTTCATACTGCAATTTCCCACTTTCTTCGGCTTTTTATCTCTTTTGGTGTATGTACAGCCAGCTTTTTGCATAATCTTTGCGTTCTTCCTCATCCAGAAACGCATACCTGCGATATGACATTCTGGTTAATTTCATCTGCTGCCCTCCACATTTGAAGCATTCTACAGCGCTTCTTCTGGAAACTGCCCGAATCCATCCACAATTCGGACAAATATAGACCTTCATCATGTTCGTCTCCCCTTGTATTTTAGCTATGCACATTGTACATTTATTTTATTCCTATAATATACCCATATTTCTATCAAGTTGTCAACTTTTCCGGATTTTCCAACAATCCAAAACAAGAAATAGCAAGCTCCTTCACTTGCATTTTCCGGAATTACTTGGTATCCTTATTCTATATCATTTTGGGTGGAGGTTTTACAATGACTTATCAAGAAGCATATCAACTTCTGGAAGAAAAAGAACAGTTACATGTACTGCGTTTTTATGACAACTTGGATTCGGCTGGGCAGGAACACCTTTTATCACAGATTGAAAGCATCGACTGGCGTGTCATCGAATCCCTTTCTCACAAGGACGATCCTGTAAACAAGGGAAATATCGAACCTCTGGCGGCGATTGAAGTATCTGAAATTGAAGAAAAGAAGGACTCTTTCAGACAGCTTGGATTACAGGCGCTCCTCGACGGGAAGGTCGGATTGGTGCTCCTTGCCGGCGGACAAGGCACTCGTCTGGGACTGGACAAGCCAAAGGGAATGCTGAATGTCGGAATTACCAAAGAGCTCTATTTATTTGAAATGCTGATAAACAATCTCAAGAAAAATACCAATGATGCAGGCGTCCCTGTTCCGTTTTACATTATGACCAGCGATAAAAACAATGCCGATACTATCGAATTTTTTGAATCGCATAATTATTTTGGATATCCAAAAGATTTCATCTCCTTTTTTGTACAGGAACTGGTTCCCTGTACGGATTTTCAGGGAAAGCTGTTGATGGAAAGCCCCTCTTCTATCTGCATGTCTCCAAACGGGAACGGCGGCTGGTACACTTCGATGTACAACTGCGGTATTCTGGAGGATGTGAGAAAGCGCGGACTGGAATGGATTAACGTTTTTTCCGTTGACAACGTATTGCAGCAGATTGCCGACCCGTTGTTTATCGGCGCCACACTGGATTCCGGATGCGTCAGCGGCGCCAAAGTAGTTCGCAAAGCGGCACCGAATGAAGGTGTTGGCGTTCTATGTCTGGAGAATGGACGTCCTTCCATTGTCGAATACTATGAAATGACCGATGAGATGGCAAATTCCAGAGAGGAAAATGGGGAGCTGACCTATAATTTCGGCGTAATCCTAAATTATCTGTTCCGGGTGGATGTACTGGAGACTATGCTGAGTGCGGACATGCCCTTACACATTGCAACAAAAAAGATTCCCCATATTGATGACAATGGGAATCTCATTCAACCAGAGTCACCAAACGGCTATAAGTTTGAAACACTTGCCCTAGACATGGTCCGCATGTCCAAAGACTGTATTCCATATGAGGTTGTCCGTGAAAAAGAATTTGCGCCAATCAAGAACGCCTCTGGCGTTGATTCCTTAGAAAGCGCGCAGGCATTGATGAGACAAAACGGAATCAAATTATAAGCACAATCCGTCATTTCTAACGGAAAGACAATAAGACACGGAAAAGTCCCGTGTCTTGTTTTGCCTTGCTTTTGTTTTAACTGAAAGATTTAGTATTTTCCAAAACCATCGCCAAGTGAAATTACCTGCTCGTTCATTTCTGATGTTGACATCATAGAAGAACCGCTGCTTCTGAAAGAGCTTCCATTTCCTGTTCCCAAGCGGTAAATCGAAAGCATATCACGCATTCTGGATGCCTGATTAGATAATTCTTCGCTGGCTGCGGCACATTCCTCGCTGGTTGCCGAATTGGTCTGTACGACCTGAGATACCTGTGCGATTGCCTGCTCAATCTGTACAACTGCCGTTGCCTGATAGTTGGAAGACTCTGCGATACCGTTGATAATCATTTCGCTGTCCTGTACTACCTTTGTAATCTCTTCCATTGCCTGTGCGGTCGTATCCACAATCTTGGAACCGTAGTCCACCTTTTCGATAGAATCCTCTATCAGTTCAGCCGTCTCCGCTGCTGCCGCCGCACTCTTTGCCGCAAGGCTTCTGACTTCCTCTGCAACAACTGCAAAGCCTTTTCCTGCCTCTCCTGCCCTTGCTGCCTCTACGGCTGCATTCAACGCAAGAATATTCGTCTGGAATGCGATATCGTCAATTGTTTTGATAATCTTAGAAATGCTTTCAGATGACTTATTGATGTCCTGCATGGCAACCATCATATCCTTCATCTGCTTATTGCCTTGCTTTACATCACTGATTGCCTGCTCTACCAGATTTGCTGCTGAATTAGCTTCCTCTGCATTTGCCTTTGTCTTTTCCGCAATTTCATCAATAGACGCCGTAATTTCTTGGATTGCGCTTGCCTGCTCTGTAGAACCCTGCGCCAACGCCTGACTTGCGCTTGCCACTTGGGAAGAACTAATGGTTACCTGAGAACCCGCTTCACTGATGTTCGATAACGCATTCAAGTTATCTTCCACCAATTTCTTAAGGGAATTGCCGAGCAAATCATCCGATGAACTCGGGGTAACTGTAATCGTCAAATTTCCATTTGCTACTTCCTCCGCTATCTTCGCCTGACTTCTGGCATTATCAATTACTTTATTATAAGCGTCTACCATCTCGCCGAACTCATCGTTATTATACTTCACAAGTTCTATATTAACGCGTCCCATAGCAATGTCCTTTGCAGCATCCGATAACTGAGCTACAGATTTTTCAATCGCCCTAATAACCTTAACTGCTACGAATACGGTAATAATAACTGCTACCGCCGCCACTAAATAAGTAAAGATATTTGCATTTCTTACATAACGTTCCTTGCTTGCCTCATCTGCAATACGGGCTGCTTCTCTCGTGGAGAGATTACCAATTAAAATATTGCCAAGAGTAAGCAAAATCGGAATCATAAAGCCTAAAATCAATTTTGTTTTCATCTTCATATTTTTCATGTCTTATACCTCTCATTCTTCCTCAATCATTGTCTCGTTCGATTGTTCAACAATAGATAAATCTTCGTCATTCAGGAGTTTATCAGGATCTAACAGTAATTTTACTTTATCCCCTACCTTACCGATACCATACACATACTTCTGCTGTATTTTGTCCATGCGCCCGATAGTCGGCGGCGGAAGAATATTTTCTTCCTTAATTTCAACTACCTCTGCAATCTTCTCTACAATCAGCCCCACGACTGTGGATTTCACGCTGATTACTATAATACAGGTTCTGTCATTGTATTCAAACGGCTCCTGCTTGAACCTCAGCCTTACATCAATCACAGGGATGACTTTCCCTCGCAGATTGATAAGCCCTTTAATGTAATCCTCCGTTTCAGGAACTGCCGTTATCGGCTGGTACTGAATAATCTCATTCACATACTGAATCTTCAGCCCGAAGTATTCATTTCCGGATTTAAAGGTCATGTACTTACCCTTCTGTGCTTCACGTTCACTTGAAGCCGTCTGGGTATCATTCTGCAATTCCTTTAATTCATTTGTTTCACCCATATAAATATACAATCCTTTCCCGCTTTATTCTATTAATCCACCCGGATCTAATATCAAAGCAATGCTTCCGTCACCAAGCTGCGTACAGCCGGACAGTCCTTTTACCTTCTTGATATAAGAAGGAATCGGTTTTACGACAATTTCTTGTTCTCCAATCAAGCGATCCACAAAAAGACAAACTTTTTTGCCCTCTATCTCGAGAATCAACATCATTCCGTTTTCTACAGACTCCTGATATTCTTTCATCTCAAAGCGCCTGCCCAGCCTGACTACCGGATAACATTCGCCGCGGATCATAACGTATTCTTCCCCGTTCGGCTCATGAATCATCATTTCTTCATTCACGCTGACAAATTCCTTTATCATGCCGGTTTCCAGCACAAATGAAGAATTTCCTGTCTCCATAACGATACCGTCAATGATTGCAAGCGTGAGCGGAATCTTTAAGTTCATAATACTGCCCATCCCAGGAGTGCTCTCAATATCAAGCATACCTCCGATTGACTGGATGTTCTGAACTACCACGTCCATGCCGACGCCTCTTCCCGAGTATTCCGTAATCTGCTCGTTTGTGGAAAATCCGGGCAGAGTAATGAACTGATACACCTCTTTGTCCGTATAGGAAGATTCCGGCTTTGACTCATCCAAAAGCCCCTGAGACCTCGCCTTATTCATAATCTTCTCCCTGTCAAGGCCCTTTCCGTTATCCTCAACAGAAATCCACACCTTACCTGCTTCCGTCCGCGCAGATAAAGTAACCTTGCCTTTCTCCTTCTTTCCGCTCTCTGCACGTTCTTCATTGGTCTCAATCCCGTGGTCTACAGCATTCCTTACCAGATGCATCAGCGGATCGGATATATGTTCAATAATGTTCTTATCCACCTCTGTCTGTTCCCCGACCATCTCGAACTCAATATCTTTCCCAAGCTTTCTGGATACATCAAATACAATACGGTTCATCTTCTGGAAGGTATTCGCCAGAGGCACCATTCTCATGGACATAATCACATTCTGCAAATCGGTTGAAATCTTTGACAACTGAGTCGCCGCCTTGTTAAAGCTGCTTAAGTTCAGCCCCGGAACCTTTAAGTCCGGATTCTGCAGAACTACGGATTCTGCAATGACCAGCTCTCCGATCAAATCCATAAGCTGATCCATCTTGCTTACATTCACGCTGATAAAGGACGCCTTCTCCATTTTAGCCTTATCCTTAGCCAAAGTCTTCGGCTTACCTGGTTCCTTAGACTTAATAACGAAATCACCGGGAGCCATCTGAGCTTTTGGTTTGACAGAAGGCTGCTCTTCCTTCGCGGCTTCCTCCTTCACTTCCTGCATCTTGTTCTCTATCTCTTCCACACTGGAATCCAGATCTATCTGAACTCCTGTGCTGCCAAAATCAAAGCCCTGCAGGAATTCCTCCGCCTTACACTCAAAGATATCTACCTGCTTAATGTCATATCCCACGCCGATAATCTTCGATATCTCTTCCTCATCGGACTGTGACTGCAAGAGAATCCTAAAGCCCTCTTTTAAAATTGTCTCTGCGCTTCCCTCATCGGAAATAATATCCTCAGGCGAATACAGCAAATCCTCCGCTACTTCCTTCAAAGCATAAATCGTCTTATAGGCGTGTATGTTTGCCATTTCCGTCTCCGGATAAAAGGTAATGTATATTTTGTAGAAGTGGCTGGCGCTTGTTGCAACAGGAGCTATATAGAACTGCTTCGGCTCCTCATGTACATTCTCCGGCGGCGGTTCCGCCCCGCTTTCTGCCGTACCGTTTTTGAGCACATCCAGAAATTTATCAAGCCCTGCTATGATTTCGCTCGGATCTCCATCTATCGGTTCGCCGCCCTTGATCTTATCCATCTCATTTGTGATAAAATCTGCAACCTCCAATACATGTTCCACCAGCTCCAGATGCGGCACATTTTCAGGATGGGATTCTCTCAGGTAGTAAAAGACATCCTCAAGTTTATGCGACACAGCCGTAATATTGTCGAACATCATGATACCGGAGGATCCTTTAATGGTATGCATGGTTCTGAATATTTCATTGATGCTGTCTTCGTCAAAACATCCCGCATCTGTCTGTTCCAGAACAATTTCCTGAAGCTGTTCCAGCAATTGCTCATTCTCAAACAGATACATGTCCAACATGCCGTCTGTATTAAATTCTTCAGCCATATCCGTCTCCTTTCCTTGTCGTCAATTTTCTTTATGCTAGATAAGATTCAGCTTTTTCATAGCCTGCTCAAACCTGTCTTTATCTATAGGCTTTCCTGAATATACGGTACAGCCCAGCTCGAATGCCATTTTGACATTCGCTTCGTCATTCAATGCCGTGGTCATAATCACCTTTACTGCATCCTCCTCCGGAATGTTTCTCTCCTTTTCCAGATTACGGATTCCTACAAGCGCCTGATATCCGTCCATGACCGGCATCATGATATCCAGACAGATCAAATCATAAGGTTCCCCATCCTCCAAAGCCATCATAAATGCATCTACCGCCTCCATTCCATCCACAGTCACATCGCACTCACCATACTTCGAAAGGAAACTCACCATATACTTCCTTGTTACAAAATCATCCTCTGCCAACAAAATCTTCATACTATTTCTCCTTTACATTTTATTTAATAATGCGTATGTTCGTTTAGGAATATCGAACAGCTTCTCCTGATGCTCCACCGCTCCCAGATCATAGGCAACCTTCGGCATCCCGTAGACCACACAGGTGGATTCGTCCTGTCCGATTGTCCTTGCGCCCGCTTTTCTCATGGCGAGCAGTCCTTTCGCACCGTCGCCGCCCATTCCGGTCAGGATAATTCCCAGTGCTTTGGAGCCTGCCACTCTTGCAACCGAATCAAACAGTACGTCTACAGACGGACAATGCCCGTTCACCTTCGGCGCCTTCTTGCATTCCACCTGATACACGCCGTTCACATTCACGAGCTGCATATGCGCATCTCCGCCTGGGGCAATCAGCATATGCCCGGGCATCACCCGATCCCCCGTCCTCGCTTCCTTGACATGGATGCGGCACTGGTCATCCAGCCTCTTGGCATACATCGCCGTAAATCCGGGCGGCATGTGCTGCACCACGACAATCCCCGGAATATCGGTTCCCAATTCCTTTGCCACGGCGAAAATTGCCTCTGTCCCTCCCGTCGAAGCTCCGATTGCCACGATGAGATTCTTATCCGCCACGGAAAGATTCTGATACTCCTGCGGCATGACCGTCTTTTTTATATTGCTGATCTGTGCCGTAGAGGCAATCTTGATTTTTACCAGAAGTTCATTCCTGATAAAGTCCTCCAGCTGCGCCCTGCTTGATACCGCCGGCTTTGCAACAAAATCAACTGCGCCCGCATTCAAGGCGTCGAATACTTTGTCGCTCAGCGAACTGATTACTACAACCGGCAGCGGATACTGCGGCATCAGCTTTCTCAAAAATTCTATCCCGCTCATTCTCGGGAGTTCTACGTCCAGTGTCATTACATCCGGTTTATACGCCAGAATGGCGTCCCTCGCCTCAAACGGATCCCTTGCTGTTGCCACAACCTGAATCGCCGGATCCCTGCTCAGATTCTGTACCAGCAATTCTCTGAATACTATGGAATCTTCTACTATCAAAACCTTAATCGGTAGCATACGTTAAACTTCCTTCTTCCTAAATATTGACGGCTGAATCATCTGAAACGGTGTACTGTTCCTGTCCAAAGTCTCCGTCGTACCTATGAACAGATACCCCCCGGGTTCGAGAGTATCATACACCTTCTGTACCAGTTCACGTTTTGTCTTCTCATCAAAATATATCATAACATTGCGTAAAAATACAGTATGCATTTTCTTTTTGAACGGAAAAACATCCATCAGGTTGAACTGACGGAAAATAACCTCTTTCTTCAATTCGTCCTGCACCCGATACTGATTTGTTCCCGAAATCTGCTTAAAGAAATGCCGCTTCCATGTCTCGGGAAGGTTTTTGAGCTGCTCCCCGTTATATATCCCGGCAATTGCCTGCTTTAAAACTTTCGTTGAAATATCAGTAGCCAGAACCTTGGTATCCCACTGACTGCGCTCCACCCCAAAGAAATCGGCAAGCACCATAGCAATCATATACGGCTCTTCGCCCGTAGACGCAGCCCCGCACCAAATCCGCAAATCCTTTGCAGCGCTTTCCTTATTCTTAAGCCACGGAAGCACCTCTTTCTTAAAGTAATCGAAATGCTCAAATTCCCTCATGAAGTAAGTATGATTTGTTGTCAGGAAATTCACGAGCATTTTCTCCAGCGAACCTGTTTTATCACGCTCCACAGCGTCCATGTACTCATGATAATTCTTCCAGCCGCCGCTCTTTAAATAATTCTCCAGCCTTCCGTTCACAATGACCTTTTTCTGGCTCAGGTCTATGCCGTAACGCTGTTTCATAAAAACTGAAATCCTTAAAAACTCCTCATCTGTAATCAAGTTTCCTTCCTCCCGTCAAAACATAATTTATTCTTACTTAATATAATTGACGCGATATTTTGCTGCATATCTCAAAAATATCAGGATTAAACTTTTCACCTGCCTCCTCCCGCATAATTGCAAGAGCCTCTTCCCTATTGTTTTCTTTCTCTGTTAAAGTACAATATCTGCTCACCAGAGAAACAATTTGTGCCGCAAGCGGAATCTCATCTTTTTTCAAGCCTTCAGGATACCCGCTTCCATCCCAATTTTCATGATGATAATGGGCAATATCCGTAGATATATTGATAAAATCATTATAATCGCTGCTGCCATGAAGATCGCTCAGCAGCTTTGCTCCTATTTCAGTATGACTTTGTACAGCAGCCATTTCCTCTTCTGTCAGTCCGGTCTCCTTCTGCAAAATTTCCTTCGCAACACCGATATTTCCTATATCGCAAAGAGGCGCCGCCAATTCTATCGTATCAATGTAAGTGTCTGAAATCTTTTCTTCATACAGCATAGAAAGCTGCATTGCCTGTGCTAAAATCCTGCAATTTTTTTTCAGACGCTCCATATATTCTTTATCGTTTGATGAATTCTGCGCTGCAATATCTGCAAGCGCATATAATATATTTTTCTTCTCCAGTTCCATCTGTTTTAATTGTTCATTGACGGAAATCTGGAGCCGTCTGTTCATTTCAAGCAGTTCCCTCGTCATTTCGTAAAGCCTAAGGTGAACTCCCACTCGAGCCTCCACCTCTTCAGGAATAAAGGGTTTCGTAATAAAATCCTCTCCTCCCACCAAAAAGCCTTCTACGATATCCTCTGGAGCATCATATGCCGAAATGAAAATAATCGGAACATCTTTTGTCTTTTCACGCTTCTTTAAGATTTTGCATAATTCATAGCCATCCATTCCAGGCATGGAAATATCAGATAAAATCAACTGCGGCGGAAATTCCTCAATCAGCTCTAACGCTCTTTCTCCGCTCTCTGCCACAACAGGACGATATCCCATACAATCAATGATATTCTCCAGAATGTCCCGGTTGATCTCAACATCATCTATAATAAGTATTGTTGCCTTGCATGCATCTTTATCGGTGTAATTCATACATGCACCTCCTCTGACGGCAGAAGCGTCTTTAATTCTTCATAAGCGGCAATCACCTTATCATAATTCTCTTTCTGAACCGCCATCTTCATTCTCAAGATAAGCCTTCCCAATTCACGCGGCGCCCCCTCCGCAAGCTGTCTTATCGTTTCCATGAACATCTCTGCTTTTTCCCAGTTTTCCAGTTCTACACAAAGAATCAGCTTCCACAGGTTTTTCTTAAGCGCTTCCTGAGTTGCCGGCATGCCAAACCGATTCGGTCTTTCCTCGTCTTCCGCCCTTGGAAGAGAGGCCTGTGCAATTGTAAATACCGGCGTTGTGGAAGTATCAGTCTGAGCCTTCTGTTCCTCCTCTTTCTCTTCGCCGGAATCAACCCAGATAGAAAAAGAAAAGGAACTTCCCTTACCTTTTTCACTCTCCACTCCGATTCTTCCGCCCATCAGTTCTACCAACTGCTTACAGATATTCAGTCCCAGACCTGTACCGCCGTACTTTCTGGAAATAGAAGCATCCACCTGAGAAAAACTTTGAAATAATTTGTCTTTATCCTCCTGCTTGATTCCAATTCCGGAATCCACAACGATAAAGAACAATTCTACTCTATCATTCACCTGCGCAGTCTTTATCACTTCAACAGTAACCTTCCCTACTGCAGTAAATTTCAAGGCATTAGATAACAGATTATTAAGAATCTGCTTGATTCTTAATTCATCTCCTACAACATATTCCGGCACCTCCGGCGACACCGTCATAAAAAATTCTAATCCTTTTTCTGTAATCTTATTGATATGATTCGATTTTACATGATCTAACATATCCCTAAAGTGAAACCTCCGCGGCTCAAGTGTAAACTTGCCCGCTTCAAGTTTAGAAAAATCCAGAATATTGTCAATGATTTTATTCATGTCCACACAGCAGCGTTCTATCATCCGCAAAGATTTTTCCTTCTGCGTATCCGTCTCCTCACCCAGCAGCTCCCTGACATTGCCAAGCACGCCATTGACCGGGGTTCTCAGTTCATGCGTCACATTTGCAACAAACTCAGACTTTACCTTGAGCGCCTGCTGCGCTTCCTGCTGCACCTGAGCGATTTCCCTGCTCAAATGCTCTTTTTCCAATGTGTCATTTGCCATGCATATGTACATCTCAGGCTGTCCGCTGCCGTTTATAATCCTCACTTCTACCGGGAAGCAGGTACGGTTCTCACGGTACGCCACAAGATTCTTAAGTTCATGACCTGACGGGCAATCCACTTCCCCGCCCTCTTTAAAAGCCTCGAAATCATTTGGAAAGACGTCACTGATTTTCCTGCCGCATATATCATCCTTATATTCCAGCTTTTTTTGAGCCGCATCATTCGCATAAACAATTCTTCCTGTTCTGTCAAACATAAGAACCATTTCCAGCGCATCTTTTACAGGAAATATGCCGCACTCGACCTGTTCCATACAATCCCTCCTCTGACATAGCCACAAGAAAGACGGCAAAAATAAATATTTTTGCCCCCTCTTGTCTCGTGTAAATGTTATGAAAAATCAAACATTTTTATTACTTCTACAATATTAAAGAAATCTTCCTTGGCAAGTGCGAAACATTCCATGACATCCGACGAGAACTGTCCGCATTCACCGTTCATAATCATATCATATGCGATATTATTGGCATATGCGCTCTTATATACTCTAGGGCTTACCAACGCATCATACACATCCGCTACAGCAACAATCTGCGCACTGATCGGTATCTCATCCCCTGCCAGATGATCGGGATATCCCTTACCGTCCCATCTCTCGTGATGATAACGGCAGATTTCATAACAATAGCGGTAAAATTCATCCTCATCCGTCTGTTCACTTCTGAACTTCTCTAATATGTCACATCCAATTGTCGTATGGGTCTTCATAACCTCAAATTCTTCCGGCGTCAAACGTCCCGGTTTGAGTAAGATAGCATCTGGAATTCCAATCTTACCGATATCATGCAGGGCTGCCGCTCTGGATATTTCATCCACCTGTGCAGATGTCAGACCATATTTCGGGAAATACTTCATAAGATATTTTAACATGATTCTTGTGAAATATTTGATACGTTTAATATGTTCCCCAGTCTCAAGGCTTCGGAATTCGACAACAGAACTAAGTGCGTCTATCATGAATTCATTGCTTTCGCGAATCTTCTTATTCTGCGCCATGATAGCTTCTTCCTGCTCCTTCAGGCGCATCTCCATATTCTTTTTGTTCTGATAAAGCTCTATGATATTTTCAGCTCTTCTCTTGACGATATGCGGGAAAAACGGCTTATGCATTACGTCTGCCACGCCATAAGAATATGCCTGATCCTCGCTATTTTCAACCGTCTCTCCCGTAATCAGTACAACAGGAATTTTATCAGACAGATCGTGCGTCCGCATATATTCCAGTACCCCAAAACCGTCAAGCACCGGCATGATAACATCCAACAGAATCAACACAATATTCTCATTGCCTTTAATCTTCTCGACCGCTTCCTGACCATTCTCCGCCTGAAGCACTTCATATTCACTCTGAAATACCCAGCCTAGTATCTCTCTGTTTACTTCTTCATCATCCACAATCAATATCTGCTGTTTATCCATGACAACTCCTTATTTACTCTTTCTTTAGATTATTCTCTCTTCAAGTTAACACCATTCAAAAAAAAAGTCAAATATATTCTCGTTAATGCTTATTCTCTTCCAAAATCTTCCGAATGCGTCCGCACACCTCTGTCAATTTCGCTCCCAATTCGTCCACTTTCCCTGCATCTACATCCTCAGCCTGTTTGTTCCTCAACAGGTCGCACAGCTCTGCAGCAATCGCAGTTATCGGATCAAGACCCAAATTGGCAGAAACTCCCTTTAACGCATGAGCGCAGTTGAACACTTCCTTATAATCACTCTTCTCAATATTCGCTTGTATTCCTTCGCAGTTTTTATCATCCAGAAATTTCATGACAAATTTCTCGTAGAGCGCTTCATTTCCCATGAACCGTTTCACAGTTGTCTCTACATCTGCTCCGCAATCCTTCAGCTGCTTCTTAAAATTTTCATCCATACTCTATACCCTCTTTTCTTTAATATCTCCTAGTATTAAATTATAACTTCTTTTGTCAAATTTGCAAGAGGTTTAACTTCTTTCAATTACTTTTTCGAACCTCGAGATTCGTTTCCTTACAAATATAAATCGGTCTGTGCTTCACCTCCAGATAAGTCCTCGAAAGATATGAGCCCAGGATGCCGATACAAAGCAGCTGTACCCCTCCGATAAAAATAACAATACATGCCATAGACGGCCAGCCGAACGCCGAGCCGCCAAATAATAACTGCCTTACAATAATAAAGATAATAGCCAGAACAGCCAGTCCGCACATCAGCACACCGACACAGGAAGCTAATGCCAGCGGCACTGTTGAAAAATCAACAATCCCCTCTATTGAATATAGAAATAATTTCCAGAAGGACCATTTGGTCTCGCCTGCCACCCGCTCCACATTTTCAAATTCTAGCCATTTCGTCTCAAAACCGACCCAGCCAAACATTCCTTTTGAAAACCGGTTATACTCGCTCATCTGAAGCAAGGCGTCTACGTATTTCCTGTTCATCAGCCGAAAGTCCCTTGCGCCATCCACAATCTCTGTCTTAGAGATCCGGTTCATCATCCGGTAGAACAATCGGGCAAACCACGAACGGATAGGCGGCTCTCCTTTCCTGTCCACTCTTCTAGCTGCTGCCGAATCATATCCTTCTTCTACAATTGCCTGATACATTTTCGGCAGCAAGGACGGAGGATCTTGTAAATCGGCATCCATAATGGCAACCAAATCTCCGGACGCATTCTGTAACCCTGCATAAATTGCCGCTTCCTTTCCAAAATTTCTGGAAAACGAGAGGTATTTCACATGACTGTCCTTTACCGCCAGCTCCTTTATAATTTCCAATGTCCTATCCTTAGATCCGTCGTTGATATAGATCAGCTCTAAAGTAAGCCCGGGCATCCCGGATATTACACGGGCTATTTCCTCATGAAAATAAGGAATCGCCGCTTCTTCGTTATAGCATGGTACGATTGCTGTCAATTTCAATTGCCGTTCCTCCTTGCCTGCATTTTTCTCTTCTTTTTCATGGATTCCCGTGAAAATAAATGAGTGAAGGCAAAAATACCCATTTCTGCCTTCACGACTTATCTAACTGTATCATGTTTTTTGTATTGTGTCAATTTTCCTCATGCATATCTGTCTAACAGCGACTCATAGTAGTATGCGCGCTCGCTCTCCTCTTGCTGCTGGAAATGCTTTTTCAAATAACTGATAGTATCCACATACAAATTATCATAAAACGCATCCTTTTCGCTGATCCATTCATAGTTCTCTTCCTCATACAGGGAACCTCTGTACAGCTTTACCGCCTGCTCTAAATTCTCAATGCAATCTCTTTCCCCCATTAGTTTTTCAAATTGGAGCAAATCACTATCTACATTATCAAGTTTGAGCTGTAACATGCCCCGGTTACTCTTTAACTGAAATGAAATTGGCATTTTTCTTACAAGCTTATAAAGACTATCCAGACTCCGATGGATATCTACATTGCCCCACAATGCTTCACAGATTGTCACTTTGCTTACCGCCGCACCTTGATATGTCATCAAAAAAGCAATTAATTCCCTTGCTTTTTCGGAATTCATGACAATGCCCATCTCCTGCCCTTCCTGATAAATCGAGAGCCTCCCGAAACAATTTATCTGAATTTTCTTATTCTCCGTCTCCCCGACAGGCTTTTCAACCCATAACTTTCTACCATCGCTCATTTGTTTACTCCCACCTGATAGGTTCCGAATACTACCCAGTATCTTGGATGCGGCTTAAATACGAAATTGTAATTCGGAGTTGCCGTTACGGCAAAAGTTCCGTTGCCGGACATTCCGATTCCTACGGAAGCCTCTCCATGCGGAACAGTCTGATCCGTATAAATTCCAAGAGTTCCTTCCTTGGTATATTTGCTGGTTTCCGCAAACCGATATGCTCCGTACTCCTTTGTAAACGCAACGGAATTTTTTGTGATATCCGCCGGCTTCGCATCAATTACCTGCGAAGCCTTAAATGTAACGCCCGGCTTCATCTCTCCCTGATCCGTCCATAAGAAATTGTAATCTGTCGTCCATTCGAACTCTACGGATGTTCCGCAATGCGCCGCCTTGCTGAACCATGCAAGGCTCATGAAATTGTCCGGCTGATCCGGCAAGGTCTGGAATACACAGATATTTCCATAATTTTGTGAATTATTATTTACGGTTAAGCTATATTTTGTCGCCATACTTCTTCCTCCATTTATATTTTTTTCAATTGTAATATTTTGCCATGGCTTTTGCAATTTTCTCAACTGCAAAGCCATCATATCACATCTACTCGGATTTCTATCGGATTTCATATCATTTCCAATTACAAAGTACCGCTTATGCTGCTTTTTTTCAACATAAACGGTACTTTTTCAATACGTCCTTCTGCTCAATATAATACTTCGTTCGTCTCTTTGATACACCGTCCAAACCTCGCCGCCCCAGTATACACTGCTGCACAAGGAATACTTCTGTATATCTTGAGGCTCTTTCATAATTACAGACCGCCCCTCCCTCCAGACGGATCTTCCCAAAAACTGATTATAATCCATCCGAAGCTCTATGAGCCCGCCGTACAGCTCCGAAATCAGTACGTGAAATCCATCTTCATCTCCTACTGTTTCTATCGCCCCTTTTGCCAGAAATAAACTTCCAAGACTGGCGCCGCTTGTTTTTTCCAGCTCCCAGCCGCACCCTGTTCCCCTGTATATCCCATACATACTGCTTCTGTTCACTTCATATATCATATACAATTCTCCCTGACTGACAATCAAAGAAGGGTGATGCGGATTTTTTCTGCCTTCCAAATCTGCAATCTTTTCCTCATTGATCCAGCCGCATTTTCCGCAGCTCGTCATATAGAGCCCGCTTTTATCTTTTTTCCAATACAAAAGATAAATGCGGTTCTGATATACCGCCGGTCTTGGCGGGTATGCCGCTTTTATCTTCTGCCCGCTCTCAGTTCTCACCGGCTTTCCCGGCATCCATTTCCCATTCTTCCGATAGGTATAATACAGCCCGTCTTCTTTTAACGGAATATAGAACAGATACAGACAATTGTCATAGACCACTGCCTCCGGATGATATGCCAAAATCTCTGTCTCCGGAAACCCGGAAGCATACGCTTCCTGAATTCCCTCTTTGTTTAGAACCGCTTCCATCAGGACGCCGTCTCGATCCATATAAAATAAATACAGTTTTTCCTCAAAAACAATGATTTTGGGTCCTCCAAATTCTGCAATCCCGGCATTTTCCGTATTTTCCAATATTATCTCCGCACCCCAGCAGGCATTGCAGTTTTCGATAAATTCCTCAAAACTTCCGGGATTTTGCAGCGCTTTTGCCGGCTCATTTCCTGCCACCTCTATGCAGCCTTCTCCCGTCAGGCATAAGATTCCCTCTGCATTCCCTTTTCCCCCCATTCCTATCACCGACTGAAGCAGCTCATATAACAAAATGCCGGTTTTCGAATTTTCTCCTGACATTTTTGCAGCCAGAAAGCTCGGACTCAGCCAGATTGTCCTTGCATTCCGATATGTAAACCCATAGCAATTTCCTTTTATTTCCATTCCATAGCAGTAACAGATCCTTTCTTCCCGAAGTCTCTTTAATAATAATTCAAACAGTAGATTTACATATGAAATGCATTCCTCCCGCCGGTTTCCAAACGCTTCCTCATAATAATTCCAAAATTCCGGATCTTCTTTCAGCTTCTCAAGCTGACGGATACGGCTCCTTAACACATAGACCAGTTCGTAATACGTTTCCCTGATCGCTTCGGAAATATCTTCCCACCTGTACGGAGCCGTAAATTCTTTTCCTGTTTCAAGCCGGATTTGTGGCTCCGGATAAGGCGGGACATTCCGAATATCCTGCCGCTCCTTTTCCTTACTGCGGAACCGTTCTCCTATTGTCTGTCCCATACGCTTCTTTCGTATGAAAAAATGTCTTCTTCCGGCTTCTAAAATAAGACTGTTCCAGTTTATCCTTTCTGTACCGTTCTCATTCGCTCTTGCATAATACAGACGTATCTTGCCCTCAATTCCGTAACCGCCGGAATTTCGGATCGCATATAATTCTTCCAGATTGATGTTCCTTTCTATGCTTTCCTTTCCATGCAGGCAGATGACATCCTCGTCCCATAGGTTTACCATATTTTCATAGATTCCGTCATATTCCAGCTCTTTTGTCCCATAATATAAGGAAATGCCGCTTGTCTGCATGGATTGAAACGGCGTATTTGCAAGCCGTATGTAATAGTCTTCGTGTGAACAGTTTTTCAGCTTTATGCGCATCCTGACCTGCGCCCTTTTTCCATAAAACAATTTTCTTTTTATATAGAAACTAAAATTTTTCATAGCCGCACTCTTCCGTTTCCTACTCTTCCCTCGCTTCTGTCCATACAACATCTGATAACAAAAAGAAATGATCATGCAGCGGGGTAAGCTCTTCTTCTTCTTTTGTGAAAAGAACAGACACTGATTTCCCATAGTCGCATGCATCTGCCTTACATGCATGATACCGCGCTTGGTTTGTTATATATGTCAGATAGTTTGCTATAACTACGCTGATATCTATTTTTCTTTCTTCCCCTGTTGTGACCGAGCAGCTCCCGTCTGCCCTTATTAAATTTACAGAAGCTGCCGACCTTGCGAAATATTCCGCTGTTGATATCTGACAATACGCCTCTCCATATCTGTCTATAAAATCGTACAGATCCGTAATCAATTTTTTGCTGTCTTTCTCCAAAAATAAGACGATATTATCCCTACAGATATCAACCCCGAACAGCAAGCGTTCTCCTGTCTGGCATTCAATCTCCAACAATGGTGTACCCGCAAGATTATAATCGGCCGTGAGACTGCTTAAAATCCCCCTCTTTCTCCATACGTCTGCTCCTAAAAACCGATACAGCGCCGTATCCATCCCTTCAAGATTAGCAGGATACTGTACTGGCTCCGCCGAAGGCGACGCC
The DNA here is from genome assembly GCA_910578885.1 of uncultured Lachnospiraceae bacterium. Taxonomy (GTDB): domain Bacteria; phylum Bacillota; class Clostridia; order Lachnospirales; family Lachnospiraceae; genus Roseburia_C. Next base: position 19,201 of record CAJTSH010000007.1, on the reverse strand, counting down.
ACAGGCATTTCATTTATCCTGTATTTGATCCACTGTTCCGTTAAGTTTATCCCTTTCAGTCCGTCAACTTCAGATGCAAACTGTTTATCCCACATAAAACAACACCTTCCCTGATAAAAAACGGGGGCGCTGTTAAAGATGATGCCCTTGGGATAATTCTCGTTCCACTGCTTCCACCAGACCGTTCCTGCAAAAAGCAGCGCCTGCCCATGATCTGCGGTAAACTTCAGAAGCGTTTTATTTCCGTCCTCATCACTAATGATACGTGCCGCCGCTGCGCCGCCGGAAACGGAAGGTCCAAGAATTTTCCGCACCGTTTCTTCATACAGCGGATTTACATATCCTCTTGCCCGTAAGCCGTTTTCCTTTGCTTCATCCTCTGTTACATAATCGCAAATCATTGCCTCTGGCAGTACTATGACCGCAAGGCGGTTCGGATCCACTTGCTTCATAGCCCCTTCAAGCTCGTCTACCAGCTTATCTTCATAATAATTCATCCAACGCTGCTGAAGCTCACATTTATAATGACGGTACAATTTTAAATCTACCCCTTGCTCCACCGTTCTTTTTTGGTCTCTCAAATCAGCGACCCGCCTTTCCAGTTCCCTGACGCTCTCAAGAGCCCGAAAATTTAATTTTACGGTCTCCATCCATCTTTTATATACTTCCTTTTGTCCCCATAAAATATATTGCATTTCTACGTTTGCCATTTTATTCCTCCTGTTCTTTAATTTAATACCGCCTTTACTCTATCATTACGGCAAGGAATTGATTCTGAACCAAAGAGGAATTGGCTTTGCTAAAATATATAAAACGGCGTTGTTTCACTTCTCATGAAACAACGCCTTTAAAATATTGACAAGCTTTTTATCTTTTTCTCCCTTCACACAAATTGTAACTTCCTGTCCCGTCTTCCACATTTAGCGGAATCTTATTATGCTTAAATTTATCCTTGCCCAGAAAATTCAATATCGCTCCCTTACCGTTCCAATCCTGACAATCCTTGGGACATGTACGTTCTTTTTCGTGCATTTGAAAACGCAGGCTGACAGGGTTAAAGAAACGCTTCAATTTATCGTTTCTATATACAGAATAAACGCATATCCTATCCAGACTTATCTTAATATCAAGAAATCCTGCTATTGCCAATGCGTTCTGAATTGCGCCTTTGAACTGTAATTTCATCTTTCCCCATTCCTTTTCCCCTACTGATCGTTTTAGTTCAAAAATATGTAACATCCACCCATCTTTGTTTTGCTCATACAATGCAAAATCTGCACATTTGGGGTTCGTAAAATATCCAAGCTTATGATCTTCCAATCCCTGAAATAAGATACAGGGATTTTGCAGATTCAAAGTCAAATCTGCCGCTCCCTGTTCTCTCTTTTCTATCAAATGAATCTGGCTGTCAGAAACACAGACTAAGTTGCCGTCTAACATATCCAGTCTTTTTTCCAGCTCCCCCTGAAACATTTATTCCTCCATATCATCAATCTGATTAATCTGATTGTTCATCTTTTCCAATGTATTGTAAAATGTCATTGCTTCGAATCCATAATCTCCACAAGAAAGTTTTGTCACCTGCGTTTTTTGATTCTTCCCAATATCAAATTGATAAACCGCCACATCCCGGCGCGTCACCAAATCCGAGGCGTCATAATCCAAGTCTTTCAGAAATTTCTTCACATCCGAAACATTCGACAGTTTAATCATATTATTCACATGTTGTAAAATAGTATCACTGTGCGTCGTGACAAAAACCGGAATCCCCATATTCATCAGGCGGATCAATATGCGCGCCATTGACCACTGGAGTTCCAGATGAAGAGATATTTCCGGCTCTTCCATCAGCACGGTCCCAAGATCCACATATTGCATAAAAAGCAGCAGCGGCGTCAGTTCTGTCACAACTCCGGATGTTACAAACATTGGCAATGCGTGCTCTTCTCCATCAGGCGTATACATAATGTCATGTGCAGGCAAATCCGAAACGCTGATATGTCCATGAATCAAATCTTTTTCTATAAACTCCACTATCCCCCGAAAATCTTCTGTCGGCATCTGTGTATTCATACTGCTGAGACTTGTGAGAAAGTCACTATTGGGTCTTGTCAGCAAATTCTTATCCGTCTCTTGAAAATTAAATTTATCACTCATGGCACTGCCCACAAGTGTCTTATATGTCAACAAAAAACCTGTCCTGGCCGTTGGAAAATAAACCGTTCTCGCCTCTCCATCTCCACGAAAATCCATTCGAATCAATGTCTCCATAATATATGCAAGAAAAAAACGATAGCGCCCCATATTTCCAGCTTGAAAATCCTTTGGCATTCTGTAACCAGATAAAAGAAAACCATCTTCGTCTGTTCCATAAATCGAAATAAATTCTTGATTTTTCGCTACGTCATTTGTATGCTTCAAAACAAACCCGCACTTTTCTAACTCCGGGAAAGAAACTGACAATTCTCCAATCTTCATTTCCCTATTAAACAGATTTTTTAAAAACTTTACTTTATTTCTTTTCAGCACTTCATTAAGCAAAAGCTGAAAACTCTGCTGCTCTTGTGCATCCAGCGCATACTCCGTATTTTCCATTATGTCAACAGGATTTAGCATTTTATCCAGAATACGGCAGCACTCTTTATAGGCTTCCGTTTCTTCTCCAAACTCATATTCATCAAAATAAAATCTGGCATTCAGCAGCCCATAAATCAATGTCATCACATAACTTTTTCCACTGTTATTATCTCCCAAGAAAAGCGTCAATGGTGCTACCTGAACATCTGCCTTCTTTATTTTTCCAAAATCGGTTACATGGACCGTCCATCTATTCATACCATTCCTCCACTCGCATCTCTTGCGGTTTCTTACGCCTCTTCGCAAAACATATCCGCCTTACTGGCATCTAAGTGCTGATGTCATGACGGCGCAATTTGGCGCTTTTTATGAGAATCCGGAACCGGGATTCCTGATTCTCATAAGTTATATTATGCGTATAACCCGTTGGAATATCCACTACTTCTGCGCCCACATCTAACGCGTGACCGGTTCCTTCACAAATCTAATGCTTCCTTCATTCTTCCGGTCAATTCCTCCGGAAATTCTTTTATAAAGAAATGATTCCTTCCGATTTCAACAAACTGCGGTTCCCTCTGAAACCACTTCTTCCACTTCATCATATGTTCCCTTGGTATATCCTGCGGTGCAAAGAAAAACACCGCTTCTATATCGAGGACAGTCTCATGCTTTAAAGAATAATCGGCAAGCAGGCGGTAATCCTCCCGTATCGGTTCAAAAAACACCTTCCGGAAATACCGATTCTTAAGGAAGCGTTCTTCAAATCTGTCAAAGCCGCCTAATTCCATGAGTTTATGTGCAAATTCCAAATCTCCCAATTTTACATATTCCTCACAATCCCACAGTTCTCCCGGCGCTTCATGGGCAGCCAGAAATACCTGTTTCACATCCGCATGTACCAATTGGTGCGCCAGCATCTCATAGACAACCACGCTGCCCATGCTGTAGCCGAAAATAACCGTTTCAAGCTCCGGCTTCCGGCAGGCATTGATCTGCTCTGCCATATCCTTCACCATGTCGTCAAACGTCGGATAAAAATTCTCCTTCCTGCGCGTACCATGACCGGCATAATCAAGGCATACAAGTTCTATCTCCTCTGGCATGTATTTTCCTAAAACCGTAAATGCGTCCGCATTTCCGCCCGCATATGGGACAATAAATAACTGATATTTTTTCATTTTCTCTTTCTCCATGACTGAAAAACGAATTGCTGCATGTATATTATATTTTTATTTTCACCCGCACCGATTTTACGCCATAGAAGGTCTTTTTGTCCAGTGTCCTATACGCCTTTATTCTATAATAATAAGTTTTATTTTTCTTTACGGTCTTGTCCGTATAACTTACCTTGGCTTTCGATGTCAGCGTTGCAATCTTTTTGTAGCCTGAGTTCTTCTTGGTAGAACGATAAATCACATATCCGGTCGCCTTTGTATTCCTTTTCCAAGTCAGTTTCACATATTTCTTACTGACACGCTTTGCGGTAACAGTCGGCGCCTTTAAGATGATTCCTCTTGTACTGCTGCTCAACGGACTCGTACAATATGCATAGCCATTTGCCGCCTTCACCTTGTAATAATAGGTCTGGTTAACTTTTGCCGTTTTATCCGTATAAGAAGTCGATTTGCTGGTTCCTATCAAAGAGTAGGTTCCTGACTTACTGGTTGAACGGTATATCTCATAACCGTTTGCTCCGGTCACCTTACTCCATGAGACCTTTATTTTCCCAGCTTTAGCGCCCTCCGCCGGATTGCCCGTAGAAGCAGCTTTTAATCCTGTCGGCACAGCGCATGTCACATAAACCGTATAGGACGCTTTATCTGCCGCATCATCCTCGTTTGTAACGGTTATGACTGCTTTTCCGGACGTCTTTGCCGTAACGAGACCCGTTGCTGAACCAACGGATGCCACGCTCGACTTGTTGCTGCTCCATTTCAAATTTGTTGTATTTGTCCGCGGCACAATCTGCATAACATCACCTATTCCCGCTATATATTCGGAACGTCCGAATGACAGCGGAATTCTCACGGTAACATTGCAAAACGCCTGCAGTCCGTCAGAAGTTGCCGCCACGATCACAGTGCTGCCGCCGCCTTTTGCCGTAACAACACCTGTGGACGCATTCACAGTTGCAACGCTGCTATCAAAACTCTTATAAGCAATCGTAGATGATTTTGTGTTCTGACTGGAAAGTATTGCGCTCAAGCTTTGCGCTTTATTTAAAGTAAGTGTAATATCTTTTTGTTTCAGCGTCAAAGAATCTCCAGTAAGCGAAGCAAGCGCTGTCAACTGCTCATTCGTTAAATTACAGTTTGTCAAAGAAACTCCCGCTGGATTCGGTACAGTTCCATAGATTCTCTGATAAAAGGAGCATGCCGCCAGATAGTACCCTGCATAAGACGGATGCTTGGAATCCGAGCCTACCATCTTTATCTGCGGATATAATATATTGGCACGAAGTGAATGCATCCCTACGGGAATCGCCTCAACGCCAAGTTTATTTTCCAAAGTCTTATACGATACAGCCGTGAACAACTGATGCTCAGCCGTTGTAAGCGTTCTGGACACACCGTTCACCTTTACTAACGTTCCATTCTCATAACCCGCCGTCATATATAAAAGCGGCGTTGCCTGCGGCTGGAACTGTTTTACCATCTGCAATAATGCTTCTACCGCCGGATACATATAAGTGTCAAAGTTTTCGATCGGAACTGTCGTCTGCTCTTGAAAGATAATGTAATCCCAGCTTTGACTGACCAAATGAACCATCAGCTCTCTGCAATATGAGAAATAACTCTGGCTCTGTCCCGCATAGTAACGAAGTTTCGCCGAGCCATGCGACAATGACGTGACTTCCAGATTATGCCCGTTTGCCTTCGCTAATTCCTCCAACGGCTGTTCCACGGTATAAACTTTACCGCCTTCCGAATGTTGTGTAAAACTGTTTCCGACTATAAGAACATGGATCGGATCTTCTTTTACCTCTTCCGGCTTTACCGTAATATTGCAAAATGCCTGCAGTCCGCCGGAAGTCTCCGCCATAATTACGGTGCTTCCAACAGCTTTCGCCACTACCTCTCCCGTCGTCCCGTCTACTGCGGCAATTCCGCTGTCAAAACTCCGAAACGTGACCGAAGAAGCCTCTTCCATATTACCGGAAATTACAGCATTTAAGCTTTTCGTTTCATTTACTGTAAGAGATATATCTTTCTGATCCAGCTTCAAAGAATCCTCTGTAAGCGCTGCAAGCGCCACCAGCTGATCGTTCGTCAGATTGCAATTTGTCAGAACCGTCCCTGCCGGATCCGGTACGGTTCCATAGATTCTCTGATAAAAGGAACATGCCGCCAGATAATAACCTGCAAATGACGGATGCTTGGAATCAGAGCTTACCATCTTTATCTCCGGATATAATTTATTGACGCGGAGAGAATGCATCCCTACAGGAACCGCCTCAATGCCAAGTTTATTTTCCAAAGTCTTATTTGCCGCAGCCGTATACAACTGGTGTTCCGCCGTTGTAAGAATTTTGTCCACACCATTCACATTCACCGTCTGACCATTCTCATAGCCCGCTGTCATGTACAAAAGCGGCGTCGCCTGCGGCTGTGACTGTTTAACCATCTGCAATAACGTTTCTACAGCCGGATACATATGGGTGTCAAATTCTTCAATGGGAACTGTGGTATGCTCCTGAAAGATAATGTAATCCCAACTCTGATTAGCCAAAAGTTCCGTCAGCTCCTGATTATACGAAAGATAATTTTGGCTCTGTCCTGCATAATAGAAAAGCCTTGCGCCATTATGCGCCAAAGTCGTAACCTCAAGATTATGCCCGTTTACTCTTGCTAATTCTTCCAGCGGCTGTTCCACGGTATAACTGCCCGATGAACGGCGCGTGAAACTATTTCCGACCAAAAGCACATGGATAGGATCTTCCTGTGGCGGATCCTTCTCCGTTCCCTCTCCATCCGTTGCTTCCCGCTGTTCACTTTTCTGTATTTCTTTAATTTCTAACTGTAATCCTTCCGCATGGATCTCCATACTATTCATGCTGCAAAGAATCAAAGCCATCATCATTGCAGCCATCCGAATTATTTTTTTCATGTTTCTTCCATTCCCGCTTTCTTTTTCCATACAAATTTGGCAGCGCTGTATGCACTGCCAAACCTTGCTTAATCCATTAACTCCTGAACCATTTTCCACATCGCTTCGACAGAATTAAAATTCTCAGGAACAATATATTCCATATCGATCTCAATGTCAAAGGTCTCTTCCAGCTCCGCCAGAATCGACGTCATATCAATTGAATCGATTACTTTGTCCGTTACCAGCTTATTGCTGCTCTCGTAATCAATCTTTGGATTTGCTCTCTTTAATGCTTCTAATAATTCGTTCATGATGGTTTCCTCCTTAAATATGTTATGGTAAATCTTTATACAAAGTCTTTCCTGACTCATTACGAGGTATCTTGTCGATTACGACTACCGTAAATGCGGTATGGTTGATATGCGTCCGTTCCGTAATCAGCTCCTCGACCTGCTTTGCATATTTCTCATCCGTAATATATACTTTCATCAGTTCATCGGTTCCGTCGCTGGCACAATCCAGACCTTCAAACTCACGCTTGATCATACCGTCGATTTCATCCAGATTCACACGGTTGCCAAACAGCTTTAGGAAACGCTTTTTTCTTCCGACAATATAGAAATAGCCGTCTGCATCTCTCTTTGCCATATCTCCGGTCTCCAGCCTGCCATTCCGCTCATCCCCTTTTGCAAGATCCTCGCCGCACTCTGCGTACCCAAGCGTCACATTATCGCCCTCATACACAAGCTCTCCGACCGTCTCCGGCTCCGTAATTTCATTTCCGTTTATATCAATCAGAGCGAACCGCCCGCCCGGAATCGGTATGCCCATGCTCCCGTATTTTTCCAGTGCCTTCTCATAGGGCAGATACGCCATACGCGCAGTCGCCTCCGTCTGTCCGTACATGACGACAAACCGTTTGCCATTCTGGACGGCATATTCTGCAAACTCTTTATGCATCTCCGGCGGCAATTTTCCTCCTGCCTGCGTAAATGTCTTTAAATCCGGCAAATCCATCCGAAAGAAACGAATCTTCTTGAGCATTTCATAGGTATAAGGCACGCCCCCGAAGGAGGTCGCATGCTGATCCTTCATAAAAGTCCAGAAATCTCTGGATACAATTGAGCCTGTCGACAGAAGAATCGTCGCCCCCTTTAGCACATGGCTGTTAATAATAGAAAGACCATAGGTATAATTCATAGGGAGCGTCGTTACCGGACGTTCGTTTTCATCAATCTCGAGATATTTTGCAATTGCTTCTGCATTTGACTGTATATTCGTATAACTCTGGCGCACCAGCTTCGGGCTTCCTGTAGAGCCGGAAGTCGTAAGCAAAAGTCCCAGCTCGTCCGAGAGTCCGTAAGCTCTTTTAAAATCCGTCTTTAACAAGACATAATCAAACTGTCTGTGCACCTCTTCCATATCCGCATATTTCCCTGCAAGCTCCGACGGCACATAGATGTACTGCGGCTGATAGACCTCTAACAGATTCTCCGCCAGAACGTCATTAATCGCTGCGTCTATCATAAGCGGAACAATTCTTTGATACAAGAAGCTCAAATATCCCGCCATAGATCCAACCACATTCTTACAGAAGCAAAAGACCAGACTGCGCGCCGGAATCATCTGCCCGATTTGTTTCGCATACTCTTCCAATTCCCGGTATGTCAGCGTGATTCCTTCCGAACTGACCGCCGCAAATTTATCGCCAAATTTACCGAATTCATTGTAATATCCCATGTTCGCCCTGACCTTCTTTCTATTTTCTGTAATATCTGATTATTCTGTTTTCGCATTTAAATATGGACCTACAATTGCATAATAAGCCGATGCCTGCGCATCCCAATCTGCATATGGTGCTTCCCCGCTGCGGTCCGACAAGCCGTATCTCTCCTTAAGATATTCGCCAAAAACGTTTGTAAATTTATAGGAACCCTTGATATTCGTATGGTTTCTGTCCTGAAAATCTTCAGATTCAACAAATCCAAACATCCCATATAAATCTCCGTCGTTAAAGTTTACGAACTCTTGTCCATATTCCTTTATAATGTCTCCAATATAATTAAATCTTGCCGTCTGCTTCTCCTTCCTTAGCATCGGCGCTATATAAAAGAGGATCTCCACATCCTGCTTCTGGCACCACCCAAGCAAATCCCGCAAGGCGTCCTCGCTTCTGGGCGCAATCGCCACCCTCTTATCCGTGACAATATGTTCCACCGGCTGGATCGTCTTCGCCAGAAAATTCTCCTGATAACAGGAATTCAAGTAAGAAGGCATGGTCTGCCTAAAATCTAATTCCGTAAGCTCTGTCCATCTTGAATGAAACTGGATCATCGGAAAATAATACTGTAACTTCTCCATTCCCTCCACATCGGAAAATTCACAAAAGTTACGGATCATATCAAAATAGTTCGCTGAATATTTCATATTGTCCAGCAGAAGATAGATCTTATTGCTCGGACCGTCCTTACCGTTTGCAAACACCGATGCATCCAATACCAGCACCTTAGGAGACTGTGTTTTTAGCGCCTCTATCACCACATTCTTCATTGCCCCATAAGGCAGATCCGAAGTTGACCATTCCATTGACGCAAGACCGTGTTGCTCCCATGCAAAGGCAGGCTGCCAGTAACGGTATACATGGCTGTTCCCGATGAAAAGCGCATCAATTGAATTTTCTTCCTGCTCATAATAGCCGTTCACAATCATTTCGGCATGTTCCGAATACTCATTTGATACGCCGAACAAACGTGAAACCAGATAAAGTATGACGCAGCCGATTGCCACGAACAAAACCGTTTTTCCTAAGTTCTTGATTCTTACACCCATTGAACCACTCCCATCTTCTTCGCAAGCGCTTTCGGCTCTTTCGCCGGGTAGCCCAAGGCAACGGTAGACCATACGATATGCGTTTTTGGAATTCCATAGGAATCCAACAAAGCACGGATTTTGGGAACATCCGATATCGTTTTCAGCGGATTGAGCCATACGGAACCGATTCCGTAGGAATTTGCCGCCAGCATAATATTCTCTGCAGCACAAGAGCTGTCTTGGATACAATTATCATTTCTTCTGTCATTAGAAACAAGAATCAGCGCCGTCGGATTATTGAACCCATAGAAATAAACGTTATTCTCTTTCGCCGCCTTTGAGACGATATCACGGAATTCCAAAATCTTTTCCTGATCTCTAAGGACCGTAAACTTCCATGTTTGCATATTATGCCCCGACGGTGCATAAATACCCGCCTTTACAATCATCTCCAGCTTCGCCTTCGGAATCTGCTCTTTTGTAAAATCCCTTACACTGTGGCGGGAGTAAATATTGCGGATAACTGGATTCATCAATTCCTCGTCGCCGCTTTCCTCCCACATTCTCCGGAGTTCTTTATAATCCAACTTCTGCATACGGTTGCGGGGCAGCTTCTCAATGATAATAAACCGATGCGGAATTTTGTAGGCTTCCATCCTGGCTGACAAGAATTTTATTAACTCGTCTGAATCAAAGTCATTTCCTTCCGGAACCACATACAATACCGGCACAAAGCCAAGGGTATCGTCCGGATCCTTGACGCCGATACATCCGCATTCCCGTATCTGCCCAAACTCCTGCGCAATATTTTCCACTTCGATCGGAGAGACCTTCTCCCCACCTACATTAATGATGGCGTCTGCGCGTCCAAGCATATAGACAAATCCTTCTTCATCCAGATAGACCATATCATTTGTGTACAGCCAGCCGTCTACTAGAGTCTTTTTATTCTCCTCCGGCAAGTTGTAATAGCCCGCCATCTGCATGTCGCCCTTTAAAACCATTCTTCCGGCAGTATTGATGTCCCTTGCTTCTACCTCATTCCCTTGCGGGTCAACGACCTTCAATTCAATTCCGTCCACAGGCTTGCCCAATGCAGTATATTTATCCGGCCGTGCAGATACATTTAAGAAAATAGCCCCGCCTGTCTCGGTCGAGCCCCAAGTATTATAAATTGTCGTATCAGGAAGCAGCGCCGTTAACTTCTTCTTCATGTCATAGCTCAAAGAACCTGCCCCAATCTCAAGATACCTCAGCCCTCCTACGATTTCTGCAAATTTCTCCTGCATCTGACGCATGATCAGCTCGACAGAAGCAGGCACGCTGACCAATGCAGTACAGCCGAAACCAACAATATTCCGCTCCAGTTCCTTCGCAAAGGTAAAACCATTCTGGATAACGACTGTCGCCCCAATATAAAGAGCCGTCCTCAATACCCGCATTCCGACAGAATGATTCAAAGGCAGCGGAATCAAGACGACATCGGAAGCTTCCATACCGACGCCGCACCACGTATTATGGGTACTCGCGTAAATATTCCCATAAGTCAGCATTGCGCCCTTTGGCGTTCCTGTAGTCCCGGTCGTAAACAGCATTTCCGCCGTTTCATCCGGCTTTGGCAAATCGTAACCCATCTCAATCTGCTGACCGCTCTGGCAGAGTTCCTGTATCTCTTGATAAATATTCTTTAATGATACGGCAGGGACCTCACCGACCCTGCTATCCGTAACAAGCAGCTTCGGCTGGATAAAATGATACACGTCCAGAATATTCTGCTCTTTAGCCTTCTTATCTAACGGTACCGTAACCGCACCTAAATACTGTGCACCAAGCAGCATTACTACATATTCCGGCTTAGACATTGCTGTTATCATGATAATATCACCGCGTTTTACATCGTATTCCTTACGAAGCTTAAATGCCGCAGCTTTCATCTGATGGCACAAATCCGCATAGGAGATTCTCACATTTTTAAATCCAACTGCGATTTTTTCTGATAAAACCTTATCCTCGCCATGTGCTAATACAGCTCCTACCAACGTTTTATACATCTTTTCCTCCTATAGCAATGCTGTCATATCCAAAATATGACAGCATATCGGTTCCTATTTGTTTGAAAGTTTCTCGACCATCTTGGCAAGCCCGGCAATCGAATTGAAGTTCTCTTCAATAATTTCTTCATACGGAATTGTAATACCAAACTCCATTGTAAGGGTGGCAATAATGCCTGTGATAGTTAAAGAGTCCAAAATGCCGTCGTCTACCAGCGTATCGGAACCTTTAAAGTCAATTGCAGGGAATTCCTCTGATAATAATTCGTAAATTTTTTCTTCCATCTTTCAACACTCCTTATTCACTTTTGTTTATTTTTATGTTAATAACCAATATACACGAAACTGCTTGCATCATATCCCGGACCATAAATTCCCAGAACAATGATTGCTATAATTGCAATATAATATATCATCCACCGAAAAACAACATTATATTCTGAAATTCTTAAGCGGAGGCTTCCTTTTTCCTGAAGCATGCTCACGCTCCACAGTATAAAGAAAAGGAACAGCGCCAACAAGAAATTCTTTCGGTCTAAGCCAAATGTATAAAGCGATTCATCCACCAACTGCCAAGGCCTGAAGTCAAGAAAAATCTTACGGAACATCAGCGCCGTTGTGGAAAGGCTGTTTGGAATCGTAATCATTCTTCCGATACTGAATAACGCAAAGGTCCTCACCATCTGAAAGATTTTCCAGCTTTCCGATTCTACATTTATGTGGAGGAATGCATTCAGTTTCTTTATCTCCGGAGCAAATATCTGGGAAATAATTATCATCGCTCCCCAATAGATTCCCCACACCACATAGGCGCGTCCGGTTCCGTGCCATACTCCGGTTAGAACCCAGACGACGGATAGCGGGACAAACGCCATAACGGACTTTCCGCATCTTGTTCCAAAATGCTTCTTAACCATCTGCAGCAGCTTTGCCATGCGCGGAGATGTGACAATCGGCATATATACATAATCCTTGAACCATGCGCCTAGAGTAATATGCCATCTTCTCCAGAATTCCGCTGCGCTTTTTGAAAAAAACGGATGGTCAAAGTTCTGTTCCAGTTCAATTCCAAATATCTGGGACATTCCAGACGCAAGATCCATACATGCCGAAAAGTCACAATATAACTCCAGCGTAGCAAAAATAGCTGCTACCAAGATTACGCTGCCCGACATATTAGCAGCATCCAAAAACACCGTATTCGTAAAAATACTTAGCCTGTCCGCAATTACCAGCTTTTTGAAGAAGCCCCATAACATCAACTGCAGGCCAAAGCAAAACCTTCCATATTCAAATTTATGCCCCTCTGCCAGCTGCGGCATCAGCTTATCATACCGTGCGATCGGACCTTGCAGCACTTTCGGGAAATAAGCCGTAAACAACGTGAATTTCAGAAAATTCGGTTCTGCCTGATATTTTCTCCTATATACGTCGATCAAATAAGATACGATTGAAAACGTATAATACGATATTCCAATCGGAACAATAATCTTCGACGCAACTGACTCCGGCATATACCGGGAAGACTTAACAAATGCAAGCATACCAATCAAAATCACAATGGCAATGCCGGAAAATAATTTCGCTTTTTTCTTCTGCTTCGGGTCTCGCTCGTAAACCTTGCCCATACACAGACCAAACAGCCAGCCTACAAAGGAAGACAAAAGCATAAGCGGAAGCATCTCAATTCCCTGAAAGACATAAAAAGCAAGGCTTCCCAGCAGTAATATGAACCATCTGAATTTCAGCGGCACGATAAAATACACCGCCGCCACGATTGCCAATAATAAATAAAACTCTACCGAAATGAATGTCACAACAATACTCTCCTGTCTACTTAGGATTTCTCCTGTTATCTATTATACACATGCAGCGCTCCGTCTAACGTATATATCGTCAATAAATCTACCATTTCTCCCTTTTCATTGTCATACACTGCAATATTCATGCCTTCCGCGGCAAATCCCTGCGCAGCTTCATTTATTACAATTGCCGCCTCATTTGCCTTCTTGTTCAAATCCGCAGCTGCCGAATACGTCAATCCGTCGCTGAATGTTCCGTCATAGGTCAATGGTTCTTCTGAAATCAGCTCATATACGCATTGTCCGCCGTTGACGGCAAGAATATAATTCTTTCCCGCCGCTTCGGATAAATCTACGGTAACGCCCATATCCGCCAGATAAGACTTCATTTCCTCCGTTATCCCGCCGGATATATCTTCCGTTGACTGTATCACAAGATCATACCTTTCGTCCTTTAGATAGGAAAAAGTCTCATTTACATCAATACTTGATATCAAATATTTATCCTTATAATCCTTATGATACCGCTCCACGTCGCCGGGGCTGTATCCGTCTACCGTTCTGTAATCCAGATACTCCTTCCGTTCCAGCAGATAGTCCGCCAGATAATCCGTCAGCTTATCCGCCCCCCGGATATTCAGATGTTCCTGATCCCACATATCCTGTCCATAATTATAGCCTATTTCTTTTAACATTGCATCAAAATTAAAATCAAGGAAATCCAATCCGTATTCATCCGCAAGATGCTGCACGCCATTATGCTTTGCCAAAGACCAATTACTCTTTGGCGTCTTGATCAGCAATAAATCTATATCGTTATCGTCACAATACTCAATAATCTTCAGAAACCATTCCACCTGCCCCTCCGCCGGTTCGACAGTCTTATTTCGTTCATTATCTATAATAAATTTCTCGTAAGGAATATCCACCGGCCTTGCATGGGAAGAAACAATACTTCCGCGATGCATAGAGCTTCGGCTGTCATCATAGACAAAATCACTTTGCGACAGTTCCTTCCATCTGCTGTGGTACTTGATCCAGTCAATGAAATAAGACTGAATGGATTCCGCCTCCTCACTCCCCACATGGGCAAGAATTGCCTGTAATTTGTTGATTGACCAATGCATCCCGTCAATGTTCCTTCTGTAACGGGACTCCATTTCTTTCTCATAGAGCATACTCATATCCAAAACTACGTTTTTCAGGCTCTGCCGCTTGTCCACTTCCTTTAACAGAAAATAAGTCACAAGCAGCGGCTGATCGCCGGAACCCACGCTAATAGAAGATATTCCATAATCCTCATACATTTTCATATTGTTAATGCCCCAAATCACTTGGCTGCTTCCCATAAAACATACGTCTACCGTGTCCTTTTCCTGTTGATAAAATTCCTCCAGTACGAAAGTAGACCCGCCCGTCGCTACTTGCTTTGCCCGTAAGATACCTGACAGATATCCAAAAATCGCAATAAAAACCAATAAAAATGCACCTGTTTTCAGCAATTGTTTCTTATTCATATGATCTCCATTCTCTTTTATACAAATACCTATAACCAATCATAAGAGACTAATACCCACATGCTTAATATGCCATATAAACGAAAGACGACGCATCAAATTCCGGTCCGTAGATACCCAATGTCAAAACTGTAAAAATCAAAAGCATCCATACTCCCCATCGGAATATCAGGTTCTGCCCCGCAATCATTTCCCGTACCGAACCCCGCTGCTGCAGGCAGCTTACAAAACCAAAAATCAAAATACAAATCGCCGCCAAGGTTATATCTACCCGATCCAATCCAAAATTGTACAAAGAGCCGTCCCATAACGCCCACGGATTCAAGGAAGTCAGGGCCTGCTTAAAAATATTCCAGCTTGCCCGCAGGCTTCCGGGCCTCGTCAAAAGCCTGCCCCCTGCAAAGATACAGGTTGTCCGTACCATCTGGAACCATTTCCACGAAACAGCCTCCGTGTTGATTTTTAACTTCTCCGCCAGCTTTCTAAAGTCCTCTTCAAATGTTACCGACATGAAAATCATAAATGCATAGTAAACGCCCCATGCCACATACGTCTTACCGGTTCCATGCCATACTCCCGTGAGAACCCAGGTCACAGAGACCGGGATCACCGTTATAATGCTTCTTGTCAAACGGGGCGACAGCTTTCCCCTTGCCGATTTACTGATTTTTTTTACCAAGTCGGAGGTTGAGATCGGATAATACACATAATCCTTGAACCAGCTTCCCAGAGACATATGCCACCTGCGCCAGAATTCCACCACAGACTTGGAAGAAAACGGATGATTAAAGTTCAGATCCAATTCCACGCCAAAAATATCAGATATTCCTCTCGCCATATCCATACATCCCGAAAAATCCGCATAAATGTAAACAACATCTAAAAACATGGCGAGAATTAAAATTATCCCCGAAGTGTCCTGATAATTCTCATAGATCCCGCCAATCATGATGTCAATCCGGTCCGCAATGACAAGCTTCTTAAAATACCCCCAGAACATCAGTTGTATTCCGGATACAATCCTGTCATAATCAAACCGTAATTCTTCTTTTAATCTATGCCCCAGCCTGCCATAACGTTCAATCGGACCTTGCAGAATATGCGGAAAATATATGACATACAGTAAGAAACGAAAATAATTTTTCTCATACGCTTCATGTTTCCAGTATATATCCAGCAAATAACTGAGCGATGTAAACGTATAATAGGAAATTCCAAGCGGCACAATGATATACGCCGCGCTAAAGCTTCCGTCGCCACCCATAAAACGAATCAAATCGTTAATAGGATCCACAAAAAATCTCGTGAACTTAACAATGGACAATATTCCTACGTTTAATACCAAGACTGCTATCAGTACTCTTTTACAACGCTTCTTATCGCTTTCCTTTATCGCTTTTTGTTCTTTCCTTGATAAGCCTTCCGCACCCAGCTTAACTTCCTGCGCTTCATATATGCCTCCCATTTTCACTCCCGCCAGATATACGGAAAAACTGGTGACAAAAATAAACGGAAGATACTTCAGTCCGGCAATTGCATAAAATGCGCAGCTGATCACGAGAAGAATTTTCCATCTGTGTTTTACCGGACATATATAAAATAAAATCACTCCTGCAATCAGGAACAGGAAAAATTTAAATTGTAAAAAAGTCATAAGTCCCTCCAAAAACGATATCTGTAAGTTAAATCGGATACTCTGCTGATAATGCGCTTTACATAGCTTAACATGATTGTCTTATAATTTCAAGAATCATTTTTCTTCCTGTTCCTATTTTGGTAACAGTTCATCCTTCGGTCTCACTGTTACCTATTTTGTCCATTTGCCTACAACACTATTTATTTCCTGCCTTTAAATGCATTTTTGATTTTTTTCGGGAGAAACAGTGCCTTGCTTCCTGTCCGGAATGTACGGGAATTCCTGATATCCTGAATTTCTGCCTCCTTATCGTTTATCTTTTCCCGCAATTTTTTAATTTTATTCTCCTGCTTTTTGATTTCATTCTCCCGCTTTTTGATTTCTTCCACATATCCATAATCACCTCTGTAAGGCGTCCATTCCGCATGAAAACGGACAATTTCCCCGGCTTTCATGGAATAATTCAAGAAAATAGGCTGATCATGCCAAACAATGCCTTGTGACTCGGAGACCGGACTGTCATTGAACCGGATATTTTGATAATTGAACCAATAGGCAATTCGGTTCCCGTCTTCACCGATGACATTTCTTCCCCTCACCCAGATTTTCAAGTCGCCTCCCACAGCCGAACGGAGTTCAAGGTCAATACTTCCCGCATAGGATTCCACCATATATCCTGTCCCGTCTTCCTGAATCCACCCCGGCATGGAAACCGACGCCCTGCTGTCAGAAACGGACACCACTTCAAAATCAGGATGTCCTTCACCCAAGAGTTGGAAATCCATCCTTGCCGTAAGATAATCCTCAAGACGCAAAATCAATTTCCTGCTGTCCTCTGGCTGATAATAGTTTTCTTTGACGAATCGATCCATACCCTGAACCAGCGTATGCGGAGAAGTTGCCTTTGAGGCAATCACATCTTCGATAGCTTTTGTGACTGCAAGCACGGAATAGCAGTAGCGCATTGGATGATACACTTCCTTTTGCTGATAAAAGTCATCTGCCTTGCAGTATATCTCTTCGTCAAAACACGTTGCAAACAGCTTGCGGAGCCCTACGGAGTCAAAAACGGATTTCAGATACCTTTCAGGTGCATCTATCGGGAAAAGCTTATTTGAAGAAACGCTTATAAGCTCTGCCACTTTTTCATCCCTTGCATTCACATGGAATGCACTGTCCTTTTCTTCTGCATCCTGCGAGGTCTCGCACTTGAAACCGCCAAATTTCTCATTGATTCCCTGTGCAAATTTTACCGTTTCCGGATCCATACCCCCTCTGGCAAACCGATAATCCAAAAGCTTTGGGCAGTACCTAACATACATCACCGCCATTAGAAGATTGTTATCCAGACACTTAGGATCATTCAGGCGGAGCTTCAGCAGATCCGGGTCAATGTACGGGTTCATATTAAACGTATTGGAAAAATAATCTTCAAGAATGCCTTTTCCAAAATGAACCCGATTGTCAATCTCCTCAAACAAATACAGCGGATAATCCGTAGAATTATCGTCCGTAATCTTATGCTTCTCTTTGATGATCCGATAAGCATCGTCTAACAACCCTTCAATGGATGCCTCCATATCCTCCTGAATGCTTTTTGAATATTGATTGGCTTCGCGGCACACCTGATCTTTAAATTCCTGCGCCGTCATACTATAATATGCCCTTACGGATTCTCCGCCCGCCCCTGATATCCGGTATCTATTCCATTCAAATTTGAAACGTTTAAAATGCATTTCTTTATGGAACCCCATTTTCAGGTAAAGAGAAAGATTTAAAGCGTCTTCTACGCTGTAAGGAATACTGCTGCTCTTAAAGACTTCATGGTTGAGGCCGAACCCATAGTATTCTGCAATTTCAGACGCAATTTTGTAATCTTCCCTATGAGTGTAAAGGTCATCATTGATAGATCCAACACATACCTCGTTTAGATCTATGCCCGACTGCAGCATCAGCATAAACATAATTCTGGTGTCGAACCCGCCGGAAAGGTCTACCTGGATCTGATCTGTATTTTCCTTTAACTTCCGAAATATCCTTGTCCACCGTAAGAACCATCTGTCTAAAACCTCTAACCCTTCTGCAGAATTGATCCATAGTGATGATTCTTTATAATCTATCTGATGGAACGCAAGCGTTTGTTCCTGTATGTCTATTTCAATCACGATATCTCTCTCAAGCGTCTGGATCTCCCGTATAAGAGTATCGGTGTACGCAATGTGGTTTGAATACCATGTTGCAAGATGATAATTTGCATAGTCACGGTTGAACGACAGCGGGAATCTATCCTTTAGATACTCTAACAGCTTAAGAAACGAATTACTCAATGCAAAATAATCCCCATTCCTATAAAGATAGATTTGATAGCTTCCGTTAAAATCCTGCCGGATCTTAATTTCTCCATCTTTGGCTTCTACATAAAGATATGCGCCGCATCCGTTTAATCCCGCCGCAGCTTCTTCCGTAAGGTTATCGTTTTCATATATCCCGCTTTCCTGAACGGAATAGCCATAGAACCTTGTCTTAACTTCTTGAAGCTTGTCCGAAGTTATTAGGAAAAACTCTTTTTCCACATCAAAGTAATTCTCGCTCCCACTATCCGTGCCTATTGGTTTCTTTTCTGTTTTCAACTCCGTTTTCATTTTTTCCTCCTTTACCTATAAATAACTTCTCGGAATCTTCAGCCCTTATTTCATGGGGCTTTCAGAACCTATTTTT
>CAJTSH010000006.1:113275-113511 GCA_910578885.1 uncultured Lachnospiraceae bacterium | reverse complement strand
TATGAGAGGAATACTTCGGGAGACGGATGAATGGGCAAGAAGGAGGATACGGGCGATTTATTGGAAGCAATGGAAACGGATAAGAACCCGTTACCGCATACTACGAAAGTTAAAACTGGAACACTGGCAAGCAATAAAACTTGCCAATAGTAGATGTGGGTACTGGAGAATGGCAGAAATGTTAAATACGGTACTTACGAATAAAATAATAGCCAAGCTAGGATATACATCCATGC
>CAJTSH010000006.1:2351-113265 GCA_910578885.1 uncultured Lachnospiraceae bacterium | reverse complement strand
GACTATTATCTGATAGTCTATGAAAACTAAGGAACCGCCTAGTACCGAACGGTATGCTAGGTGGTGTGAGAGGTCGGCTAATCAACTAATGGTTAGCCTCCTACTCGATTATATAAAAGGCGGAACTCTGATGTATAAAGGCTTGCAGAGCGGACAGATTACATATATAATTAGTAGGATTACGGAAGTCTATAAAGTCACTCTATTCAGAAGAGACGGCGTATGAAATGAACATGTAAACGGAGAACTACATATGCAGATAAAAGAATATCTACGTTCCCATCGTTTGATTACGGACGGAGCAATGGGAACCTATTATGAAGAGAAGTATGGCAGGGAAAATGCGTTGGCAGAGCGTGCTAACGATACCTCGCCGGAGGAGATAAAGGAAATTCATCTGGATTATCTGAGAAGCGGGGCAAGATTGCTGCGAACTAATACATTTGTCACAAATTCCATGTTTTTCCCGGATATGGCGGCAATTGAGAAGAATATTCGCGCGGCATGCCGGATTGCAAAGGAAGCTGTCGAAGAGTACCAAAGAGAGTGCCAGGAGGAGCCGATATTTATTGCGGCGGATATCGGAACGATCTACGATGCCGATCATCTGGATTATGAAAATGTGTTGGGAGAATACAAGCAAATCTGTGATATTTTCTTGAATTGCGGTTTGACTTGTTTTATATTTGAAACACAGGCGGATTTTACCTATTTGGAACCGGTGAGCCAATATTTAAAAGAGAAGGCGGATGTATTTTTGATTGCGCAATTTTCCTTTGACAAGAGCGGTTATACGCGTTCCGGGATCAGCGTGGAGAAGATGATACGCTCAATCGCAGGTATGAATACGATTGACGCCTACGGTCTGAACTGCGGGGTGGAAGCTACGCATATGTACCGCCTATTGAAAGAAATCACATTTCCCGACGATAAATTTGTAACTGCGCTGCCAAATGCGGGGTATCCCTATACTTTGCGCGGTAAAATGATTTATTCCAATAATGTCGGGTATTATGTAGAGGAAATGAAAAAAATCGCAGGACTTGGCATGGAAATATTAGGTGGCTGCTGCGGAACAACGCCAAAGTATATCAAGGCTTTAGGAGAAGCCCTTGCAGATGAACCGCCTGCTGCAAAAAAGATTGGAAATCTTGCAGAACGTTCAATCGGGCAGACGAGGTCAGAATTCGAGAGGAAGCTGTCTGCCGGAGAGAAGGTCTATATCGTAGAACTGGATCCGCCATTTCAGACGGATGTAAAAAAGGTGATGGACGGGGCAAAGGAACTGTCCGGGGCGAAGGTGGATATGATTACGCTATCCGATTCACCGATGGCTAGAACGAGGATGAACGCAGGGCAGCTTGCTGTGAAAATGCAGCAGGAAATCGGCGTTCCGGTGATGCCTCATGTGTGCTGCCGGGACAAGAATGTCATTGCGCTCCGGGCGGAGATGCTTGGAACTTATATGAATCGGATCCGCCATTATCTGATTGTGACCGGTGATCCGGTAGGAAGAGGGGATAGGGATCATGTGACGTCTGTGTTTGATTTCAATTCCATTAAGTTTATGAACTATGTCAGCGCCATGAATGAAGACGTCTTTGCGGACGAGCCGGTTCTCTTTGGCGGGGCGTTGAATTATCATGGGGCAAATGTCAATGCAATCATAGAGCGCATGAAATTAAAGATTGCAAACAATTGCCGCTATTTTCTGACACAGCCTATCTATACGGATGAGGATGTGGAGCGAATCCGTTATATCAGAGAGCATGTAGATACCAGGATTTTGTGCGGGATCATGCCGCTTGTCAGTTATAAGAATGCGATGTTTGTGAAGAATGAAATGCCGGGTATCCATATTTCCGATGAGATTGTTATGCGGTATGAGCCGGATATGACGAGAGAGGAAGCGGAGCAGACTGCGGTAGCAATTTCCGTTGAGACTGCAAAGAAGCTGTCGGATATAGCGGACGGATTTTATTTTATGACGCCATTTAACCGGACGGGACTGATTCGGCAGATTATGGAGGCAATCCGAGACGCTTGTAAGGAGAAGGAAGCAAGGAGGAAAAAATGACCAGAGAAGAGCTTTTACAGTTGATAAAACAGGAAATCGTAATTTTAGACGGGGCAACGGGAACGAATCTGATGGCAGCGGGAATGCCGGTCGGAGTGTGTCCGGAGCAGTGGATTTTAGAGCATAGGCAGGTAATGCTGGATTTGCAGAAGGCATATGTAAAAGCGGGAACGAAGATTCTTTTGGCGCCCACCTTTA
This sequence comes from uncultured Lachnospiraceae bacterium, assembly GCA_910578885.1. Taxonomy (GTDB): domain Bacteria; phylum Bacillota; class Clostridia; order Lachnospirales; family Lachnospiraceae; genus Roseburia_C. Next base: position 110,990 of record CAJTSH010000006.1, on the reverse strand, counting down.
CGGCAAACCGAATCAAGCTCTCAGAGTATGAACTGGAAGATGAGCTGGTGAAGATGAACCGTGACTTAGTAGCGATTTCCAAGGAGGCGGCAGGAGAAACCGCATTTGTGGCAGGTGATCTGACGATGACCGGGCGGCAGCTTTATCCTATGGGAGAGCTGCATTTTGAAGAATTAGTAGAAGTCTATAAGGAACAGATACGGGTACTTTGTGATGCCGGAGTGGATTTGCTCATCGTGGAGACCATGATGAGCTTACAGGAGGCAAGAGCGGCGGTCATTGCGGCAAAGGAGACGACCGAACTGCCGGTCATGGTCAGCATGACCTATGAGGCGGATGGAAGAACTCTCTACGGAACGGATCCAAAGACGGCTACGGTTGTTCTGCAGAGTCTGGGCGCAGATGTAATCGGATTAAATTGTTCTACCGGACCGGAGGGAATGATAGAGCCGGTCAGACAGATGGCAGAGGCGGCGTATATTCCGATTCTGGCAAAACCGAATGCGGGCCTGCCGGAGCTGATTGACGGAAATACCGTCTATCAGACCGAGCCGGAGGAATTTGCCGAAATCGGAGCAAAGTTAGTAGACGAGGGAGCAAATGTCATCGGAGGATGCTGCGGAACAACGCCGGAGCATATTGCGGCACTGAAAAGCGCAGTGGAAGGAAAGCCGGCTTACCGTCCGAAGGAAGAGAGAAGAAGACTGCTTGCGTCCGAGCGAAAAACGGTAGAGATAACGCTGGACGGACCGTTTATGGTAGTAGGAGAGAGAATCAACCCGACCGGAAAGAAAAAACTGCAGGCAGAGCTGCGGGAAGGCAGCCTGAACCTGGTCCGCACAATGGCAAGAGAGCAGGAGGAAAACGGGGCTGTGATTCTGGATGTCAATATGGGAATGAACGGCATCGACGAAAAGCAGATGATGTTGGAAACCATTTACGAGGTGACCGGAACGGTGGATTGTCCGCTCAGCATAGATTCTTCCCATGTGGATATCATTGAAGCGGCGCTGCGCATTTATCCAGGAAGGGCATTGATCAATTCCATTTCTTATGAGAAAGAGAAGTTCGAGAAGCTGCTCCCGATTGCTAAAAAATATGGCGCAATGTTTATCCTGCTGCCGCTCTCGGATGAGGGAATCCCGGAAACGGTAGAGGAAAAACGGCAGATTGTAAGAACGATTTTAGAGGCGGCGCTTGCCATCGGCTTAAGGAGAGAGGATATTGTGGTCGACGGGTTGGTTGCGACAGTTGGCGCAAATCCCAAGGCGGCGCTGGAGTGCTTTGATACCATCCGCTATTGCAAGGAAGAACTGGGACTGGCGACAATCTGCGGACTTTCCAACATTTCCTTCGGGCTTCCCGCAAGGCAGTATGTAAATACGGCATTTTTAACGATGGCAATCGCAAAAGGACTTACGATGGCGATTGCAAATCCTTCGCAGGAATTATTGATGAATGCCGCATTTTCGGCGGATTTGCTGCTGCATAAGGAAGAGGGCGACATTCGTTATATCAACCGGATGAACCGTTTGGAGAATCGGGGAGAAGGAAACGGCAGCAGTAAGAACACAGGTACAGCCATAAAGACGGGACCGGACGGCAATCCTCTTTCGCCGAAAGAGCTTGCCGGTTCAAATGTGTTTGACATGGTATTGCAGGGCAATAAAGAATCGATTCTTGGCACTGTAGATTGTGCGTTGGCAGAAGGGATTGAACCGGGTGAGATTATAAATGCCTATCTGATTCCGGCAATCAATGAAGTCGGCGTCCTGTTTGACAAACAAGTTTATTTCCTGCCGCAGCTGATTGCCAGTGCAAAAGCAATGGAACAGGCAATCGGTTACTTGGAGCCAATGTTGTCAAGAGATGGGGCGGAAGATGAGATGGCGACAATCGTGATTGCTACGGTGGAAGGCGACATTCATGATATCGGAAAAAATCTGGTGGCATTGATGCTGAAAAACTATGGCTATCGTGTGATCGATCTGGGAAAGGATGTAGCTGCCGATACCATTATCGGTACGGCAATGGACGAAAATGCCGCGGTAATCGGTTTGTCTGCGCTTATGACAACAACCATGATGCGGATGAAAGACGTAGTGGAGCTGGCGAAGGAAAGAGGCTGCCGCAGCAAAATCATTGTTGGCGGTGCGGCAATATCCCAGAGCTTTGCAGATGAAATCGGTGCGGACGGATATTCCAAGGATGCAGCCGAATGTGTAAAACTAGTGGAGCGTTTACTGTCAGAAAAGGCGGATGCAGTGCACCTATAGCGCTAAATTTGGAAAAAAATAAAAAAAATTGAAAAATTTTAAAATTAGGGGTTGACTTTATTGGACAACCCATTGTATAATAGCAAAGCGGGTTAGGAAATAACCCGTAGGACATGGGATCTTAGCTCAGCTGGGAGAGCATCTGCCTTACAAGCAGAGGGTCATAGGTTCGAGCCCTATAGGTCCCATCCCCTCTATTCATAACATCATAACAATTTTTAGTAGTAAATGGCGGAATAGCTCAGTTGGCTAGAGCATACGGTTCATACCCGTAGTGTCGAGAGTTCAAATCTCCCTTCCGCTACTATAGGAGCTGTCAACGGTACAGCTTGAGAGGAGCAGCTTGGAAATTGATTTCCGAGGCTGCTTTTTTCATCTTATAAAATATAAAGATAGAAAGGATACAATTCAATGAGATTCAAAAAATGGTTGACATTATTATGTATGGTATTTTCCTTTGCAGCGGTTGCCGGCTGCGGTACATTAGAGAAGGCAAAGGATTCTGCTATAACGGAAGAAAAAGGTTCTTCCGATACAACAGAGGCGGCGGAAGAGGAGAAAAACATTTTAGACGTAACAGAGGATACATCGGAAGAAATTGACGGTCAAAAGGTAACAGAGGATACGTCAGAAGAAATAGATGACCAAAAGACAACAGAGGATATACAGGAGGAACCGAAGGCAGAAGGGGAATTTTCTTTTGCGGATGTTTCTGATCGGGAATTTTGGTTTGGGAGCGGTGCAGGCGCATGGTGTACGGTGCTGTATATTCATGAGGATGGAACCTTTGAAGGGACATTTCATGATTCAGATATGGGAGATATAGGAGAGGAGAATCCGAATGGCGTCATGTACTTTTCGAGTTTTACCGGTAAATTTACGAAGCCGGGAAAAGTAAATGATTATACTTACTCTTTTCAGATAGAAGAATTGAAATTAGAACAAGAGCTGGAAACAGAAGAAATTATAGAAGGGGTTCGTTATATCTATTCAGAGCCTTATGGTCTGGATGAAGCGGAAAATATATTAATTTATTTGCCGGGAGCGCCAACAAAGGAATTGCCGGAAGAATTTATGATGTGGGTGAGACAGGCTTTTACCGTTGACGATGAGGAATTGCCGTTTTATGGTCTTTATAATGAAGCGCCCGGATATGGATTTTCAAGCAGTGAATTAATCGTTTCATACGAAACAGTGAAGAGGGAGCTGGAGAGCGTAGAAGAAGCGGCAATGAGTTTAGAAAATAAAATTCAGACGGAGGAATTGACGCAGCTTGAATTGAATGAAACCACAATGGAAATTTACCGGCTGTGGGATGATGAACTCAACCAGATCTGGAGCTATTTAAAATTAAAGCTGGATGCAGAATCAATGGAAAAGATTACGGCAGATGAGCGGGAATGGATTTCCTATAAAGAGTCGGAGATATCTAATGCCGGAACGGATTATGAAGGCGGTAGTATTCAGGCAATGATTGAAAATGAAAAAGGTGCGGAATTGACTAAGGCAAGGGTTTATGAATTGGCAGAGTATTTAAAGTAAAATTTAATATGTGCGCACCGAGCAGAACTTCTATGTATCATTCAGGCGAATAATGCGAATATTATAGGTGTGGGGAAAGGAGAATCAGAATGCGTGTAGGTATGGGATATGACGTTCATCGTCTGGTGGAGAACCGAAAACTGATTTTAGGCGGCGTTGAGATAGAGCATACACTTGGATTGTTGGGACATTCGGATGCGGATGTTCTGGTTCATGCAATTATGGACGCCCTGCTTGGAGCGGCGGCGCTGGGGGATATCGGAAAGCATTTTCCGGATACGGATTCAGAGTACGAAGGGATTTCCAGTATCAGGTTATTGGAGCATGTGGGAAAATTGTTGGAGGAAAAGGGATATCTGATTGAGAATATAGACGCCACGATTATTGCGCAGAAACCGAAGATGCGCCCGCATATAGAACAGATGGAGCAGAACATTGCAAATGTACTGAAAATTGATATGAGTCAGGTGAATGTTAAAGCGACCACGGAAGAAGGGCTGGGATTTACAGGAACAGAAGAGGGGATTTCTTCTCAGGCGATTTGTGCCTTGGCGACAATTTATGAGAACAGCGTTGCAGTAGGGAGCAGCGAAGGCGGATGTGCAAATTGTCCGGGGCGTCAGATGGTTTAAATTGGATGTTGAGAAACAGAAAGGAAGATTAACTTTAAATGAGCCGGATTCTGTAACAGCGAAGCCAAAGGCTGAACTGTTACGATAAAAGGGCAGAATTCATAAAAAACTGTTGACAAAATAAAAGTGCATGCATAAACTATAGTGTGAAATGAATAAGAAAAGCATTGAGCGGAAAGAGTAATAAATCAATGGAATCCCAGAGAGGAGCTGTCGGCGGCTGAAAGCAGCTTTGATGACCGGATTTATGAAGTGCCTCCGTGAGCAGTTCGGGCGAAACAGTATGGAGTTTGTGCAGGCAGAAGCGATAGTAGTCCGAAACGTTAGCACGCGTTATGTGTCATGAGGAACGGCAGGAGGCCGTTTGAATCAGAGTGGAACCACGGATGCCCCGTCTCTAGTGAATAGAGGCGGGGTTCTTTTTGGTATCCTAGGAAACTATAAAAAGAAAGGTCGTTGTATCAAATGGGTTTTATCAGTCATATAAAAGAAGAATTTGAAGTGATAAAAGAACGTGACCCGGCGATAAAATCTCCGATGGAAGTTTTGCTTTATCCGAGTTTTCGTGTTATGCTAAGCTATAGGCGCGCGCATAAACAGTATCGGAAGGGGCATTATTTTAGGGCGAGGTATATTTCACAGAAGGCGGCGAGAAAGACGGGAATCGAAATTCATCCGGGAGCAGTGATTGGAAAAGGATTTTTCATAGATCACGGAACAGGCGTGATTATTGGAGAGACTACCGTGATAGGAGACAATGTGACGCTCTATCAGGGCGTAACACTGGGCGGTACGGGAAAGGAAACCGGGAAGCGTCATCCGACGATTGAGGATAATGTGATGGTCAGCGCCGGAGCTAAGATTATAGGCTCCTTTACGGTTGGAGAAAATTCTAAGATTGGCGCCGGAAGCGTGGTTTTAGAGGAGGTTCCGCCGAATTGTACGGTAGTCGGAGTTCCGGGCAGAATCGTAAAGCGCGATAACATGAAAGTACCGCGCAGCGATATGGACCAGATTCATCTGCCTGACCCGATCATGGAAGATATAACCAGCTTACGGCAGGAGAATTCCAAGCTGTGCAACAGAGTCATTGACCTTGAGAATCAAATCAGACAGATAGAAAACAAAACCGGAAATAAAACGACTATCTGATATGATAGATAAGTGAGCAGCTCCGGGGCGTCCTGCCCCGGAAGGAAAGTGGAGGACATTTATGGAAAACAAAATGCAGATTTTTAATACACTGACAAGAACAGTAGAACCGTTTGTGCCAAATGAGGATGGCAAGGTGAGTATGTATACCTGCGGACCGACAGTCTATCATTTCGCACATATCGGAAATCTCAGGAGCTATATCATGGAGGATGTGCTGGAAAAGACGCTGCGTTATGCGGGATATGATGTGAAGCGCGTCATGAATATTACCGATGTGGGGCATTTATCCAGCGATGCGGACACCGGAGAGGATAAGATGTTAAAGGGAGCAAAGAGAGAGCACAAGACCGTTATGGAAATCGCAGAATTCTATACGAAGGCATTTTTCTCGGATTGTGAGAAATTAAACATTAAGCGCCCGGACGTAGTGGAGCCTGCCACGAACTGTATCGCAGAGTTCATTCATATGATTGAGGTCTTGCTGGAAAAGGATTATGCTTACGTGGCAGGAGAAAATGTCTATTTTGATACATCGAAGCTGAAAGATTATTATGTATTTTCAAGCCAGAATGAAAAGGAATTGATGGTCGGCGTCCGGGATGACGTGGATGAGGATACCAATAAGCGCAATAAGAGCGATTTCGTGCTGTGGTTTACCAAGTCTAAATTTGACAATCAGGAATTAAAGTGGGAGAGTCCTTGGGGCGTGGGATATCCGGGATGGCATATTGAGTGCTCCTGCATCAGCATGAAGCATCTGGGTGAATATATGGATATTCACTGCGGCGGTGTGGATAATATTTTCCCGCATCACACGAATGAGATTGCCCAGAGTGAAGCGTTTACGGGACATAAATGGTGCAATTACTGGTTCCATGTGCATCACCTGAATGATAAATCCGGGAAAATGAGTAAGTCAAAAGGAGATTTCCTGACGGTATCATTGTTGGAAGAGAAGGGATATCATCCTTTGGTGTACCGCATGTTCTGTTTGCAGTCTCATTACAGGAAACCATTGGAATTTTCCTATGAGGTAATGGATAATATGGAAAATTCTTATGTGAAACTGCGAAAGACCGCCGCCAAGCTGGATCGGGGCGGCACGTTTGAGCAGGAACAGTTTGACGAATACAAAGAGAAATTCTTGTCGGCTCTTGAAAATGACTTAAATACCTCTATGGCGCTGACCGTTGTATATGAAGTATTGAAGGCCGAAATGGGAGATAAGACGAAGCTTGAGCTTTTAGACAGCTTTGACGAAGTGCTGTCTTTGGATTTGACTGCGGGAGAGGTTGCGGAAGATAACGGCGTGGACGCCGAATTAGAAGCATATATTTTAGAAAAGATTGAAGAGCGGAAGGCGGCAAAGAAAGAAAAGGATTTCGCAAAGGCAGATGCAATCCGTGAGGAACTTTTGACGAAGGGAATCCTATTGGAAGATACCAGAGAAGGTGTGAAATGGAAAAAGGCTTAAATTCCTATATCAAAGAACAATTTGGAATGGGAGATGTGGATGTAAAGACATATTCTCCGCTGACCCTTGCTTACATTGGCGATGAAATTTATGATCTGATTATCCGGACGGTGATTGTCGGAAGAGGCAATACGAAGCCGGCCAATCTTCATCATGCTGCCAGCCAGCTTGTAAAGGCTCATGCCCAGTCCCAGATGATGCACACGATAGAGCCGATGCTGACGGAAGAAGAGGCGGATATTTACCGCAGAGGGCGGAATGCGAAATCGGCGACGATGGCGAAAAACGCAACTATGTCGGATTACAGGAGAGCAACGGGATTTGAGGCGTTGATGGGGTATTTGTATTTGAAGGACGAGCTGTCCCGGATATTAGAGCTGGTGAAGGCGGGGCTTGACGGATATGACGAGAAGACCGGGAAAAGCAGGGAAATAAAGGTAACAGTTTAGCCTGCAACTACGCACTTGCTGCGTAGTTAGAAGCCAATAAAGTTAAATTGCCAGAGAATCCGCCCCTTTGCCCTTGGCAAACTCGGAATGGGGCGGATTCCGTAACAGGGAAGCAGAAGGATGAACTGTTACAAATAAGGGTGCAGAATGAGCAGACAGACGAAGGAGAATTTCATGGAGCATAGGATGGAAGAGACAGGGAACCGTATTGAGGGGCGAAATGCCATATTGGAAGCATTCCGTTCAGGGAAGACGATAGATAAATTGTTTGTGTTAGACGGCTGCAAGGACGGTCCGGTGCAGACAATCCTGCGGGAAGCGAAAAAGAGCGATACGATTATAAATTATATTTCTAAGGATCGTTTGGACGCCATGTCCGAGACAGGGAAGCATCAAGGCGTCATTGCCGTGGCGGCGGCGTATAAATATGCGGAAGTAGAGGAAATTTTAGAAAAGGCGAAGGAGAAGGGAGAGCCGCCCTTTATTTTCGTGTTGGACAATATTGAAGATCCGCATAATCTGGGGGCGATTATCCGTACCGCTAATCTTGCGGGAGCGCATGGTGTGATTATCCCGAAACGACGCGCGGTGGGGCTGACAGGAACGGTGGCAAAGGCGTCTGCCGGAGCCATCAATTACACGCCTGTAGCCAAGGTGACAAATCTGGCGGCAACGATAAAGGAGCTGAAGGGACAAGGTTTATGGTTCGTCTGTGCGGATATGGGCGGAACCACGATGTATGAACTGGATCTGAAAGGTCCGATTGGGCTGGTAATCGGCAATGAGGGAGAGGGCGTCGGAAAGCTGGTCAAAGAAAATTGCGATTTTGTCGCCTCTATTCCGATGAAAGGCAATATTGACTCCCTGAATGCGTCTGTGGCGGCGGGCGTGCTTGCCTATGAAATTGTACGCCAGCGCATCGGCTCATAGGAAAAGGCAGAAATTTTAGCATTCGGAAGAATTTTTGAGAGGGTAATGGAGGATAACGGTGGAGGAGTATCTTAAGAAAACGGATGAGGAATTGATTGCGCTGCTTCGCTCCGGTGAACAGGGAATTACGGATTATCTGATGGAAAAGTATAAGAATCTGGTGCGCAAGAAAGCGAAGGCGTTATATCTGATTGGCGGGGATAATGATGATCTGATTCAGGAGGGAATGATTGGACTGTTTAAGGCAATCCGTGATTACCGTGCGGATAGAGAGAGTTCCTTTTATCATTTTGCGGATTTATGTATCGCAAGGCAATTATATACGGCTGTAGAAGCGTCGCAGCGGAAAAAACATGCTCCGCTGAATTCGTATGTGCCGTTATATGCGGATTCGGAAGATGCGGAGAACGGAGGCTTGGATAATATACTCAGTTCTGTGGAGGAGTTAAATCCGGAAAAGATCGTTATCAATCAGGAAGAGCTGCAGGCATTTCAAAAAAAGGTGGAGGACTGCTTGAGCGATATGGAAAAGGAGGTGTTAGCATACTATCTGCAGGGACTTGATTACAACCAGATTGCCGAGGCAATGGGGAAGGAGCCGAAGGCAATTGATAATGCGCTGCAGCGTTTGAAAAAGAAGTTGAAATAATGACTTGACAAAGTTACCTATAATATAGTATAGTATTACAAGTTGAGACAACTCAATAAATGCTGCTGTGGCTCAGTCGGTAGAGCGTCGCATTGGTAGTGCGGAGGTCACGGGTCCGATTCCCGTCAGCAGCTTTTGAAAAGCCTTGTGAATGCAAGGCTTTTTTGTTGTGGAAAATCAAAAGGTAATTAAAAAAGCAATCTGATATATGTTCGATTCTAAAATAATTGTCCATTATTTCAGATATAGCAAGTAATAATTCATTATCCGTCATTATATCATGCTCCTTGTAGCTTACAAGTAGTGTTTATCCTTGCTGATTTCGCCGGATGGGGGTATAATACCTTTGTCTAAAAGTTCGTTTTTCATGTTGTCCTCATTTGAACTGTGATATATAAGGAGGTTTTCAATGGAACAAAAGGAATTAAACTGGGCGGTGATTGGCGTGGGCGTGATTGCCAATGAGATGGCGCAGGCGCTTGCACAGATGGGGAAAAAGCTCTATGCGGTCTGGAACCGGACGCATGAGAAAGCGGTTTCCTTTGCGGAAAAGTATGGAATCAAAAAGGTCTATGACAGGATTGAGGATATGTTTTTGGATGAGGACGTGGACATCATCTATATCACCAGCCCGCATAACACGCATTATCCATTTATGAAAGCAGCGCTTGAGCATGGGAAACACATTTTGGTAGAAAAATCCATTACCTTAAATAGCCGTGAACTGGATGAGATGGCTGTACTGGCGGAAAAGAATCATTTAATATTAGCCGAGGCAATGACTATTTGGCATATGCCTCTTTATAAAAAATTGTGGGGGATTGTCGAAAGCGGAGAACTGGGCAAGGTGCAGATGATCACGGTGAACTTCGGAAGTTTTAAAGAGTATGATATGAAGAACCGTTTTTTTAATATGAACCTAGCGGGCGGCGCACTTTTGGACATCGGTGTGTATGCGCTTTCAATTGTGCGCAGCTTCATGGAGAATGCGCCGGAAATGGTGACCAGCCAATGGCTTCCTTCGCCGACCGGTTCGGATGAACAGGCGGCCATTCTTTTAAAGAATACCGCCTCGCAGATGGCGGCAGTTGCGCTTTCCATGCATTCCAAACAGCCGAAAAGGGCGATGATTAGCTGTGAGAAGGGGTATATCGAAATCATGGAATTCCCGCGTGCTGCAAAGGCAGTCCTTGTTGACGCCGAGACAGGCGAAAGAAAGGAATGTGTGGCAGGAGAGACGGAAAATGCGTTATATTATGAAATGACGGATATGGAGGAGGCTGTCCGCACAGGAGATGCGTCTGTAATGAAGCTTTCCTTCTCAAGGGATGTCATGGATATCATGACCGGTCTGCGAAAAGACTGGGGGATGAAGTATCCGGGGGAAGAGTGGTAAGAAAAGTACAGGATGAGAATAAATAGTTACTTTGAACATAGGAGGGCGCGATGTTATACATAGGAATTGATTTAGGGACTTCTTCGGTGAAGCTCCTGTTGATGGATGAAAACGGAACGGTGGAAAATATTGTTTCCAGAGAGTATCCCTTGTATTTTCCGCATCCCGGCTGGTCGGAGCAAGAGCCGGCGGATTGGTATCGGGAAACGGTGCAGGGACTGAAGGAATTATTGGAGGGTTTTGATAAGAGTCAGGTAAACGGCATCAGCTTCGGCGGGCAGATGCATGGGCTTGTAATTTTAGATGAGAATGATGAAGTAATTCGTCCGGCGATTCTCTGGAATGACGGCAGGACGACGGAGGAATGCGATTATCTGAATGACAAAATCGGAAAGGAAAAATTGTCTGAATACACCGCAAATATTTCATTTACTGGGTTTACAGCGCCTAAGATTTTGTGGCTGAAAAAGAACGAGCCTGAAAATTTTGCAAGGATTCAAAAAATCATGCTTCCGAAAGACTATCTTGCCTATAGGCTGACCGGCGTGCATTGTACGGATGTTTCCGATGCGTCGGGAATGCTTCTTTTGGATGTAAAGAACCGCCGGTGGTCAAGGGAAATGTGTGAAATCTGCCATATAACGGAGGACATGCTGCCAAGGCTCTTTGAAAGCTACGAGAGTGTCGGAACCGTTTCGCCGGAAATTGCAAAAGAGCTTGGAATATCGGAAAATGTAAAGGTCGCGGCAGGCGCAGGCGATAATGCGGCGGCGGCAGTAGCGACCGGAACCGTTGGGGACGGGAACTGCAACATTTCACTGGGAACCAGCGGAACGATTTTTATTTCTTCTGAAAAATTCGGGGTGGATGAAAATAATGCGCTGCATGCTTTCTGCGATGCAAACGGCGCATATCATCTGATGGGCTGTATGCTGAGCGCGGCTTCCTGCAACAAATGGTGGCTGGAGGAAATCATTGGCACAAAAGATTATGACAAGGAGCAGGGGCGGATTACGAAGCTGGGGGAGAATCATGTATATTATCTGCCGTATCTGATGGGAGAGCGTTCCCCTTACAACAATCCGAATGCCAGAGCAACATTCATCGGGATGACGATGGATACGACCCGGGCGGATATGAGCCAGGCGGTGTTAGAGGGCGTAGCGTTTGCGCTCCGGGACTCCTTTGAGATTGCGAAAAAGCTGGGAATTGTGATTGAGCGCACGAAAATCTGCGGCGGCGGAGCCAAAAGTCCGCTGTGGAAGAGAATCATTGCAAATGTCCTGAATATTAAGGTGGACGTTTTAAAGACGGAGGAAGGTCCGTCCTTAGGCGGCGCTATGCTGGCAGCGGTAGCCTGCGGAGAATATGAAACGGTAGAGGAAGCGGCAAAGAAACTTGTGGAGATTGTAGATACGGTAGAGCCGGAGCCGGAGCTTGTACAAAAATATGAGGAGCGTTACCGGCAGTTCCAGAATATCTATCCGACATGTAAAGAGCTGTTTGACCAGATTATTTAAAGTTTAAAATAGAGGAGACAGAAATGAAAGAGAAAAAGGGCGGCAAGTTTGGGCTGCTGGCGGTACTGTTGATTCTGTTGGTTGGCGGGCTGCTTGGGATAGATACATCGGGACTGTTAAAAAGTGCGGGTGTAGAAAATGCAGCAAGCTATAGTGCAGAATCGGGGCAGACGGCAAGAGGGAAAGAAAATGCCAAGAATCCGGTTTCCCTTGAAACGGATGGTTCGGTTTTACAGGTGCATTACATGGATGTGGGACAGGGAGATGCGACGCTGATTACCTGTGATGGGCAGGCAATGCTGATAGACGCCGGAAACAACAATCATGGTACGGCGGTACAGTCTTATTTAAATAGTCAGAATGTGGAAACCTTAGACTATGTGATTGGAACTCATCCCGACGCCGACCATGTAGGAGGTCTGGATGTTGTAATTACGAAGTTCGACTGCAAAACGATTCTTTTGACAGAGGAGGAGAAGGATACCATTACGTATCGGGATGTGTTGGACGCGATAAAATACAAGGGCTATAAACGGACAGATCCGGTGGTGGGTGATACCTATCAGCTTGGCAGAGCAGAATTTACGATTGTAGGCCCAAGACGCCTTATCTCAGACAGTAACGATAATTCCATTGCAATTATTTTACGGCATGGCAGCAATGTATTCTATTTTGAGGGAGATGCGGGAGAGAAGGAGGAAGAGGATATTTTAGACAGCGGGATAGAACTGGCGGCAGATGTCTATAAAATCGGTCATCATGGCAGCAAAACTTCCACTACCGATGAGATGCTCGATTCGGTAGATCCCGTCTATGCAGTCATCAGTGTCGGAGAGGATAACAGTTATGGACATCCGAACGCAGAGGTATTGAATAAGCTTCGGAAAGCAGGCATACAGGTATTCCGCACCGATGAGCAGGGGACGATTATTGCACAATCTGATGGAGAACAGCTTACGTTTAACTGTTCGCCATCGGAAACATGGCAGGCAGGAGAGCCTCGGAAATAGGATTGGCAGCTAATTTCTTAATATGTTCGTGTGCATATAAAAGCGGAGCAGATTCATTTGATGGAATCTTGCTCCGCTTGATGCGTTTATAGAGAATATTTTGCCGCCTGCTTATGAGTTCTGCGACATCAGATTTAAAACGCTGTTGTTATAATTGATGTTCTGGTAAGCATAGTAGGAATCCGGTTTGCTTTTGACAGTCACATCTAAGGTTTTGGGTGCAGCTGCCGTTGCCGCATTGCTGCCGGAATCATCTGCTGCGGATGTATCCGTATCTGTCTTGGCAGTCTTTTGGCTGACATATGTATCCGCTGCATTGCTCAGTTCCTTGAGGAGCAGGTTCATAAACTTTAGATAATCGTCGTAAGAGAAAATCTTGTTTAAAATTTCTTCAAAACCGTCAGAACCCAGCTTGCTTAACAGAGATGAAGCGAAATTGGAATCAGAGCCGCCGGAAACAGCGGTTCCGTCCGGAAGCGTGACACCCTCCTCCATATAGGCGGTGATTTTAGCAACGTAGTTCTGTGTCTCTGTAAAAGGCGGTATGCCGCCGTATTTATCAACGCTACCGCTTCCAGCATTGTATGCCGCAAGGGCAAGGGGAACATTTCCGTCGTATTTATCAAGTAATTCACTGATATATTTTGCGCCCGTCATAATATTCTGTTCCGGGTCGTAAGGATTGGTGCAGCCAAAATGTGCTGCAGTAGCAGGCATTAACTGCATGATGCCCATTGCCCCGGATTTCGAGGTGGCGTCTGCCTGAAAATTTGATTCTTGTTTTGCCATTGCAGTAAGCAAAGACATAGGTACACCGTAAGTCTTTGATGCTTTTTCAAAAATCGAAGCCAGTGTACCGTCAGATTGAACCTCATTTAGGCAGCCTGCAAAATCTTCTGTTGAATTTGAAACATTCTCTGATGCAGAAACTGTCTGCTGCATGGTCTCATCCGGTTTTAAAACTGCTGTGATATACATAAATCCTCCATTCTATACCATGTGCGCTTCTAAATGAAATGCGGAAGGTTGGCTTTCAGGGTTCCTCCCGACTCTGCCGGATTCCTTCTCAGGGCATATTATAGCATGTTTTCTTAAGATAGGAAACAGGTAATTGAAAAAAACTTGTTTTTTCTGTTTGCGTGGTGTAATCTAAGGAAGGTTCCTCTTGCCGGCTGGTCAGGAGAGGTGTGTTTGAAAATAGAAAGCAGGGATACATAAGATGGAAAAGAGACGAGGAGGTTATGCGAAAGCATTTCGCGCGGCATTTCCGTTTACAGTACCGGTTTTGACCGGATATCTTTTTATTGGGACAGCCTTTGGAGTGATGTTTCAGGAAAAAGGCTATAATTTTTTGTGGGCAATTGTGATGAGCATACTGGTGTACGCAGGTTCCGGGCAATATCTGGCAGTAAATTTTTTTGCTCCGGGCGTCAATTTGCTGCAGGTGATATTTTTGGAATTCATGGTAAATATACGCCACATTTTCTATGGCCTGTCTTTGCTGGAGCGTTTCAGCGAAATGGGAAAAAAGAAGCTGTATATGATATTTTCACTGACGGATGAAACTTATTCATTGTTTTTTGTAACCAAGATACCAAAGGATGTGGACGAGCATAAATTTATGTTTGCGATTGCGCTGCTTGATCAGCTCTATTGGATTACAGGTTCGGCAATCGGTGCGATTGCGGGCTCTGTGATTCCGTTTGATGCGACCGGGATTGATTTTGCGATGACTGCATTGTTTGTCGTGATTTTTGTGGAACAGTGGATGACTTCCATCACTCATCTGCCGGCGCTCATTGGGATTGTTACGGGAGTTGTCTGTCTTTTGGTGTTTGGCAGTGAGAATTTTATCCTGCCGACAATGATTTGCATTTTGGTCATTCTGCTGTCCGGCAGAAAGATGATAGAACAGGAGGTGGAAAGCGATGCCGATTAGCCCGCAGCTATCAATCTTGATTATCGTGATTGTAGGCATTACAACGTTTGTGACTAGAGCCATTCCGTTTCTTATCTTCCGGGATGGTAAGAAAATACCGGAAACCGTAAAATATTTAGGCGGGGCGCTCCCGCCGGCAGTAATCGGGATGCTCGTCATTTACTGCCTGAAATCTGTCAGTATTGTGAGTTTTCCCTTTGGGCTGCCGGAGCTGATTGCAGTTGCGGCAGTCGTTGTCCTGCACGTCTGGAAACGTAATAATCTGTTGAGTATCGGTGTGGGAACCGTGCTGTATATGTTTTTGGTACAGGTAGTATTTTAAGATCATTCCTAAATTATATCTGCGAAAGACCTCCGTTGATTCCTTTTGGCAGTGAGACAAGCAGCCGTGCTTGCACGGATATTTATCTCATTGGCTGTTAGAAATAATGGAGGTCTTAAACAATTCTTAAAGGTTTGCCTGATTGGTTTTTAAATGTTTATTTCATACAATAGGTTTCGAGGAAAGGGTGGAAAACATGTATAACATTTTAATCTGTGATGATGAAAAGGATATTGTATCGGCGCTGAAAATCTATCTGTCTGCAGACGGATATCAGATTTACGAGGCATATACCGGAAAGGAAGCGCTGGAGGTTATGCGCCGGGTAGATATCCACCTTGTGCTGATGGACATCATGATGCCGGAAATGGACGGAATCTCCGCTATGGTAAAAATACGTGAAGACAGTAATGTGCCGGTAATCCTCTTGACGGCGAAAAGCGAGGATAACGACAAGGTCTTAGGGCTGATGGTAGGAGCGGATGATTATATCACAAAGCCGTTTAATCCGGTAGAGGTGCAGGCGCGGGTGAAATCCCAGCTCCGCAGGTACATGCAGTTAGGCGGCGGCAATATCGCACAGAAAAAGCTGGTAATCGGTGGGATTGAGCTGGACGACGCAAGCAAGCAGGTGACGCTGGACGGGGAAGAAATCAGCCTGACGCCGACGGAGTACGATATCTTAAAATTTCTCATGCAGCATCCAGGTGAAGTGTATTCCCCCAGACAAATTTATCAGAAGGTGTGGGAGGACGCTCCCTACGGTTCTGAAAACACCGTAGCTGTACATATCAGGCATCTGCGGGAGAAACTCGAATATAACCCTGCGGAACCGCGTTATTTAAAGGTAGTGTGGGGGCAGGGGTACAAGATTGAAAGGGGCGGTATGCCATGAAAAAAGAAAAAGGAATGAGTACGTGGGGCAGAATCCTTGCAAGGATTGCATTTGTTTGCCTGATGACCCTTGCTGTTTTGCAGGGCTGTGCGTTTGTTGTATTCGGCGAATGGGGCGTATATACCGAATCAAGAGAACGGATAGTGGAAGAGCAGCTTGATGCAGTGGCAAGAAGTTGTGCGAAGAATGTTTTGAGATGGTATTTGTATCATGATACAGATACGGCGCATAAGGAGGCGGCGGCGCTTTATTCCGCGACAAATATCAATTTTAAAATTTATTACAACGGAAAACAGATTGATGAAATTGTAAATGTTGAAAACCTAGAAGAGGTAAACGGCATTCAGTATGAGGGAAACTTTCCTGCCGAGGAAATTATGAGCTATGATGAGTTATGGGAACAGGTATGGGTGTCAACAGAGACAGTGCAGCCGGAAACTGAGGATGTGTATGGCGAATGGGATACGGAAGCTGTGGCGTATGAATTGGAGACTGAGGCAGGAAGTTATGAGTGGTGGAGCATTGTAAACAGTATGGGAAATGAAACGGTGAGATATAGTATTACCTGTCAGGTTGCCGATATTCCTGTTTATTTTGATGATATTTTTATGAAAGCGCAGAAAGCGGCTGGCTGGGCATATGATGCCCGTTATCAGATTGTCGGAGGATTTTTTGTGTCGCTGTTTGCCGCAATTGTGCTCTTTGGAATTCTTGTAAGAAAGGCAGGATATGTGAAGGGGGAAGAGGAACTTCGGGTAGGCTGGTTTGACCGGATACCGTTTGATTTTCTGGCAGTTTGTTATCTGGCAGCGGCATATTTCATTATAATGCTTTTGCTGGAATTTATTCCAGCGTCTTCCTTTGTAATCAGAAATTTCAGGGCGACGGATTACGCATTTGCATATTTTATCGTTTGGGGTATAGGAGCAGGATCTGCAGTCATGGCATTTCTTACGATACTGTTTTTTGAAAGTGTTTCTGTCCGGGTGAAAGCCGGACAGTGGTGGAAGAACATCATTATTTACCGTTTCCTCCGTTGGCTGAAAAGAACGTTGAAAGAAGGCGGGCATGCCGCAGGTGATTTTGTTGCCCAAAAGCTGCCGTTTGTCTGGAAAACAGTTTTGATTTTTCTGGCGTTATCCTTTGTAGAGTTTATCGTAATTGTGTGGGCTTTTCAGGGGTATCAGCCTGATATACTGCTTCTGTTTTGGATTTTTGAGAAGCTGGCGCTTTTGGTTCTTCTTGCCGCTGCTGTTTTACAGATGAAAAAACTCAAGGAGGGCGGTGAAAGCCTTGCAGCGGGAAATCTGGAGCAAAAGGTCGATACGAACCGGATGTTCTGGGATTTCAAAGAGCATGGGGAAAACCTGAATCACATCGGCGTGGGTATCCAGCATGCGGTGGAGGAGCGGATAAAGAGCGAGCGTTTTCGGACGGAGCTGATTACAAATGTCTCCCACGATATTAAGACGCCGCTGACTTCGATTATCAACTACGTGGATTTGCTGGAAAAGGAAGACTTGCAAAATCCCCATGCCGAAGAATATTTGGAGGTGCTGCACCGTCAGTCTGCAAGGCTGAAAAAGCTGATAGAGGATTTGATGGAGGCGTCCAAAGCGAGCACCGGGGCATTGAGCGTGAATTTTGAGGACTGCGAAGTAGGGGTCATGCTGACGCAGGCGGCAGGAGAGTTTGAAGAGAAATTAAAGTCGAGGGAGCTTACTCTTCTCATCAGCAAACCGGAGGAGGATTTAGTCATCCATGCCGACGGAAGGCATTTGTGGCGTATTTTTGATAATCTGTTAAATAATATCTACAAATATGCCCAGCCGGGGACGAGGGTATACCTGAATCTGGAGAAGAAGGAGCGGCAGCTTAAGATTATTTTCCGAAATACTTCGAAATGTGCGTTAAATATTTCCGGTGAGGAATTAAAAGAGAGGTTTGTCCGGGGAGACAGCTCCAGAAATACGGAAGGCAGCGGGCTTGGGCTTTCGATTGCAACGAGTCTGACTGAGCTGATGGGAGGCAGATTTGAACTGGTGATAGACGGTGATTTGTTTAAGGTGATACTGACATTTCCTTATGAGCAGGAAAAGTGCGAAACTGATTGAAAAATGTCGCAAGATATGAAACAATAGAAAGAAGGAAGGTGAATAGAATTACAAGAGAAGAAAGGGGTGTAGGATATGGGTGACATTATTTCGGCTCCGGTGATCATAGGAATCGTCGTAGCGGTACTGGTAATTATTTTATTTTGCATTGGATACGTGAAGGCTCCGCCTGATATGGCATTTATCATTTCAGGTGTGAAAAAGAAGTCTAAAATTGTAATCGGAAAGGCGAGCATCAGGATTCCGTTCTTTGAGCGTATGGATAAGCTGAACCTGCGGCTGATACCGATTGACGTTAAGACCAGCAATGCAGTGCCGACGGCGGATTATATCAATATCAATGTCGACGCTACGGTAAATATCAAAATCAGTAACGAACCGGATAAATTGCGGCTTGCGGCAGAGAATTTCCTGAATAAAAATACGGAGTATATCGCTTCGGTGGCGAGAGAGGTTCTCGAAGGCAACGTACGTGAAATCGTAGGAAAGATGCGTCTGGAGGAAATGGTTTCCGACCGGCAGAAGTTTGCAAATCTCGTAAAAGAGAATGCGGAGCCGGACCTTGCGGCGATGGGACTGGACATCATCAGCTTTAACGTGCAGAATTTCGTGGATTCCAACGAGGTAATCGCAAATCTGGGTATTGACAATATTGTTAAGATTAAGAAAGCCGCTGCAATTGCAAGGGCGGAGAGCGAGAGGGATATCAAGGTTGCCCAGGCTGCTGCCGATAAGGACTCCAATGATGCGAAGGTTCTTGCCGAGACAGAGATAGCAAAGAAGCAGAATGAGCTGGCGATTAAGAAATCTGAATTACAGCAGGAGGCAGATACTAAGAAGGCTATGGCGGACGCCGCTTACCAGATTCAGAAGGAAGAGCAGCGTAAGACGATTGAGATTACCACCGCGAATGCGGATATCGCAAAGCAGGAGCGTGAAATTGAGTTAAAACAAAAGGAAGTAGCCGTAAAAGAGCGTGCGCTGGAAGCCGAGGTCAAGAAGCAGGCAGAGGCAGACAAATATGCGGCTCAGCAGAAGGCGGATGCGGCTCTCTATCAGAGGCAGAAGGAAGCGGAGGCAAAGCAGTTCGAGGCGCAGCGTGCGGCGGAGGCGAGAAAGGCGCAGGCAGAGGCAGACCGTTTTGCCAAGGAGCAGGAAGCAGAAGGTATCCGTGCGGTCGGTGAAGCAGAGGCGGCGGCAATTCAGGCGAAGGGTGTTGCCGAGGCAGAGGCGATGGAGAAGAAAGCGGAAGCTTATGCGAAATACAACAAAGCGGCAGTTGCAGAGATGATGATTAAGGTGCTTCCCGATGTGGCAGCGAAGGTGGCAGAGCCGTTAGGTCAGATTGAGAAGATTACGATTATCGGCGGCGACGGAGGCGCAAACGGCGTTGAGCAGGTGGCGGGAAATGTGCCGGCAGTGATGGCGAAGCTGTTCGAGAGTATGAAGGAGACGACCGGAATCGATCTTGCGGAGATTGTCAAGGCGGATTCCTATGATGCGAAGGTCAACCGGAATGTGAATGTGACGGGGCTGGATGATATCAATCTGGTCGTGAAGGAGAAAAAAGACGAATAAAGTAAATTTTCATTTCAGTGTGAAATCTTAGAGGAAAAAATTCTCTCCATTCGAATTGTGTTGGATGGAGAGAAATTTTTATGCACAGGGGCGCATAAGGAAAGTAGCAGCAGAAGCTGCATGCCCCGCGCGGCGGGAAGGGGAATAAATATCCCCTACTCGATTCACATTACGAAACTTGACAAGCGCCGGAACAAACAATAAAATAAAACTGGTATGGATTTCCACGAAAGAGGGAATCGTACCTGTTGATAGGGGATAGGCGGCTTTCCGCATGACGATAAAGAAAAAGGAGAACAGATATGAAGAAAGAACCATTTGTAAGCTATGAACAATTGAAGGAGATCGTAAAAGAGTATCCGACGCCGTTTCATCTTTATGATGAGAAAGGAATCCGGGAGAATGCCCAGGCGGTGAAGGAGGCATTTGCATGGAATAAAGGCTTTCGTGAGTATTTTGCAGTAAAGGCGACTCCAAACCCGTTTATTTTAAATATTTTAAAGAAGTATGACTGCGGATGTGACTGTGCGTCCTTAACAGAGCTGATGCTGGCAGATTCACAGGGCTTTGACGGAAAGCACATTATGTTTTCATCCAATGATACGCCGGCGGAGGAATTTGTATTTGCAAATAAGATTGGAGCAATCATCAATCTGGATGATTTTACGCATATTGACTTTTTGGAGAAGGCGATCGGTAAAATACCGGAGACAATTAGCTGCCGCTATAATCCGGGCGGAATCTTTCAGATGAGCAACGGAATCATGGACAACCCCGGAGATGCGAAATATGGATTTACGACAGAGCAGCTTTTTGAGGGGTTCCGTGTGCTGAAAGAGAAGGGTGCGAAGCATTTCGGTATCCATGCATTTCTGGCAAGTAATACTGTGACAAACGAATACTATCCGATGCTGGCAAAGCAGCTTTTTGAGGTGGCGGTAAAATTAAAAGAAGACGTGGGATGCGAGATTTCTTTCATCAATTTATCCGGCGGCGTTGGCGTGGCTTATACGCCGGAGCAGGAGCCGAACGATATCCGTGTGATCGGAGAGGGCGTCCGCAAGGTATATGAGGAAGTATTGGTTCCGGCAGGAATGGGCGACGTTGCTATCTATACGGAGATGGGACGTTTCATGTTAGCTCCTTACGGCTGTCTGGTTACCGAAGCAATCCATGAGAAGCATACGCATAAGGAATACATTGGCGTGGACGCCTGCGCGGTCAACCTGATGCGTCCGGCAATGTACGGCGCGTACCATCATATCACGGTTATGGGCAAGGACAACAGCGTCTGCGACCATAAATATGACGTGACAGGCTCTCTCTGCGAGAATAACGATAAATTTGCGGTAGACCGGATGCTTCCGAAGATTGACATGGGTGATTTGCTGGTAATTCATGACACCGGCGCACATGGATTTTCTATGGGCTACAATTATAACGGGAAGCTGAAATCTGCCGAAATTTTGTTGAAGACCGACGGTTCTACACAGTTGATCCGCCGTGCGGAAACGCCGAAGGATTATTTTGCGACTTTTGACTGCTTTGATATTTTAAAGGATATGAAGAATTTGTAAAAAGTTCTTGCAATTCCTGTCCCATTGTGATATAGTATCTATTGTTCGGTAATCAATCGAACAAATGCCGGCGTGTCGGAATGGCAGACGAGGCAGACTCAAAATCTGTTGTGGGCAACCACGTGCGGGTTCAAGTCCCGCTGCCGGCAGTATAAACCGCTGAGACCAATGAATGCAAGGTCTCAGCGTTTTTTTGTGCACGGGCTCCAGAGGAAGATTGCCAGCAGAGCTGGCGGAGCCCGGCACGGCGAGTAGGGGAAGATAAACCTTCCCTACTCGATTATCATAGGAAAATCCGTACTCGGCGCAACGTGTTATTTCTTATGCAGCACAAACGCTTCATAAGCCTCAAGCGTGATTTCCTTCCGGTCATATTCCTGCCCTGTATTAGAGATGAGGCAAGGCATATCCAGAAATTCTTCCGGGATAGTGAAAACTGTTTCATGGTCACAGAAGCTGCATACTACGAGTAGCTTTTCATTTTGATACGTTCTGGTGTAGGCGAAAAGTTCTTCGCAGTCCTCCAGAAGGGCTTCGTATTTCCCGTATACCATAATCGGGTTCTGCTTTCTCAATGCAATCAGTTTTTTATAATAATGAAATACGGAATCGGGATTTGCTGTCTCGGCTTTTGCGTTGATTTCCTTATAATTGGGATTGACGGTAATCCAGGGCGTTCCTGCGGTAAATCCTGCTTGTGCGGAATCGTCCCACTGTACCGGTGTTCTGGCATTGTCACGGCTCTTAAAGGTAAGGCAGGGCCAGAATGCATCGTGTGAGATCGGACCGTCGACACACCATTCCTGATAGGCGTTGATGCTTTCAATGTCCCGGAAATCACCGGGATTTTTAAAAGGATAATTGGTCATGCCAAGTTCTTCGCCCTGATAGATATACGGCGTGCCCTGCAGCATATGCAGGCAGGTAGCCAGCATTTTTGCAGATATTTCCCGATATTGCGGGCGGTCATCACCGAAGCGGGATACGGCGCGGGGCTGGTCGTGATTATCCCAGAACAGGCTGTTCCAGGCTTTATCGTACAGCTCAGTCTGCCAGTGGGACATAATTTTCTTTAAAGTGGTGAGGGGCATTTTCTGGTCGGTCCATTTTCCGTATTTTCCGTCACTCTCCACATGCTCAAACTGGAATACCATGTTCAGTTCATGGGCATTCTCGCCGGCATACAGCTTTGCCTGTTCCGGCGTTACGCCGGCTGTCTCGCCTACGGTCATGATATCGTATTTGGACAGTACCTTTTCGTTCATTTCCTGAAGATATTTGTGGACATTAGGACCATGAACGCAGAAGGGACCAAAATCACCATATAGGCCATTTACTTCGCCGTCAGGCATTTCGCTCGTCTTGGAAATCATGCTGATAACATCCATACGGAAACCATCGATACCCTTGTCACACCACCATGTCATCATGTCAAAAATTTCTTTGCGCACGTTCGGATTATCCCAGTTTAAGTCAGGTTGTTTACGGGAAAACAGATGCAGGTAGTACATGGAGGTCTCTTCGTCATACTGCCACGCAGAGCCGCCGAAGCAGGCGCCCCAGTTGTTGGGAGGGGTCTGCGGATCCTTACCCTTGCGCCAGATATAATAGTCACGGTATGGGTTGGTTATGGATTTACGGCTTTCTATAAACCACTTATGTTCATCGGAGGTATGATTAACTACCAGATCCATGACGATACGAATACCGCGGCCGTGTGCTTTTTCCAACAATTCGTCAAAATCCTCCATTGTGCCGAATTCATCCATGATTGCCTGATAATCGCTGATATCGTAGCCGTTGTCATCATTGGGTGACTGATATACCGGGGAGAGCCAGATAACGTCAATCCCCAGATATTTCAAATAATCCAGCCTGCTGATGATTCCCTGAATATCTCCGATACCGTCTCCGTTGCTGTCCATAAAGCTGCGCGGATAAATCTGATAAACAACCGCTTCTTTCCACCATGTTTTGTCCATTTTTTCACCATTCCTTTCATGTCGTTCTGTATGCTACATTTCTAGTATTAACACTTGATATCCGTATAGCCGGATTGTATTGTTCTCTTCTGTAATATCCGCATAATTATTTAACAGAACTTTTTTATATGCAGCCGGAAGCGTAATTTCCTGCTCTGCTTTTTGGTAATTTCCAACTACCAGCAATGTTTTATCGCTCTTTCGATAGTACGCCATCAAATTGTGCCGTTCTTCCCAGAGAGGTTCCAGGACGCCGTACACGACAGTCTCCTTATAGACAGGATTTTTGCGGAGTGCAATTAATTTCTTATAAAAGCTTAATACCGAATCCGAATCTGCGAGCTGTGCCTTGGCATTGATGGAACGATAATTCGGGTTGACCTTGAGCCAGGGCGTTCCGGTGGTAAATCCGGCGTTTGCTTCGCCTGACCACTGCATAGGTGTGCGGGCGTTGTCTCTGCTGAATCTGGATATGGCATTTAACGCTTCTTCCGGTGAAAGCCCCGCCTTTCGCGCAGTTTCATATTCATCGTGGGAAGAGATGTCATCCACTTCGTCAATAGAAGAGATAGCCATATTTTCCATTCCGAGTTCCTGTCCCTGATAGATAAATGGAAGACCGCGCAGCATGAAGTTTAGCGCCGCAAGCATTTTTTTGCTTTCTATGCAGCAGTCTCCTTCGGGGATATAACGGCTGACGCCGCGGGGTTCGTCATGGTTCTCGATAATGTTGGATAAAAAGCCGATATCCTTCACTTTTGCCTGTGACTCAAAACAACATTTTTTATAATCATCCGGCGCGATGGGCTTTGCGTCGTACCATCCCTTTTCGCTGCTTCCAAATATCGTTTCGTTAAAGTCGAACATGCTGGAGAAATAGCCGCTGTCCCCGATGAAATCCGGTATCTCCCCGGGTTTTTCGTTGAATACTTCTCCTACGGTAAAAGCATCATATTTATGAAATGTACGGTCCCGCATTTCTTCCAGAAACTCTCCGATACCGCTGGCATCCTTCAGCATGGTGTGAATGCTGCAAAGTCCGTCTTCTCTGTCAGGCGCATAGCTGCGAAAGGGCAGAGCCTTTTTAATATTGATGATCGCATCTATACGGAAGCCGCTGAGTCCTTTATCCAGCCACCAGTTGATGTTTTTGTATACTTCCTCGCGAAGTTCGGGATTTTCCCAGTTCAAATCGGGCTGTTTTTTATGGAATACATGAAGATATTGTTTGTCAGTGCCCGGAAGATCGTCCCATGCAGGCCCGCCAAAATAAGAGCGCCAGTTCGTAGGAAGTTCTCCCTCTTTCTTGTCTCTCAGGTAGAAAAAGTTTCCATATTTTCCATCCGGATCTTCGCAGGCTTTTTGGAACCATTCATGCTCATCGGAACAATGGTTGACCACCAAGTCCATCAGGATATACATATTTCGTTTTTTCGCCTCCGCAATCAATTGTTCCATATCCTTCATGGTTCCGAAACGGGGATCAATGCTGTAATAATCCGAAATGTCATAGCCCTGATCCGCCAAGGGGGACTTATAACAAGGAGACAGCCAGATGATATCCACGCCCAGATCCTGCAGATAATCCAGTTTACTGATAATTCCCGGAATATCGCCAATACCGTCTCCGT
Organism: uncultured Lachnospiraceae bacterium; assembly: GCA_910578885.1. Classification (GTDB taxonomy): domain Bacteria; phylum Bacillota; class Clostridia; order Lachnospirales; family Lachnospiraceae; genus Roseburia_C. The sequence continues at coordinate 85,919 of CAJTSH010000006.1, read as the reverse complement.
TAGAATCATAAAAACTTTTGGGGTAAATTTGATATGCTACTTTGTCATGCCACCATTTTTTAATCATAATTGAACCTCCTGAAATAATTTTGAACGTTCGAATTGTTATATTCATTATACTGATGTAATTGTAGCATATCTTACGCTTATATGATTAAAAATTACGTTATTTTGATTTTATTTGATTTTTTCTGTATTGCAAAGGCGTTGTTCCGGTATATTTTCGGAATTCACGTAAAAAGTTGCCAAGATTGTTGTAACCGCATTCCAGACAGATTTCCGTAACCGGCAGGTTCGTCTCTTCCAGAAGCCGGAGTGTCTGCTTGATTCGGTATTCGTTGATATATTCTATGGGAGATTGCCCGATTGCCTTTTTGAAAAGCCGGCAAAAATATTGCTCGCTCAGGTTTACCTGTTTGGCAAGATCGGATAGATATATTTTTTCCTGATAATTGTCTTTCATGTAGGTCAGGGCGGTTTTGATGCTCTCCACACGTTTATCCAGATTCTTTTCTGTGGGCGTAAAGAGTCTGTGGTTGGAGAGTGTGGCGAGAATATACAGCAGGGAGGACTTAATGTATAATTGACTGGTTAAGTCATCCGTGACGAGAGCGCTGTCTGTGGTATAAAGATCTTCCGGCGTCATTTGTCCAAAAGAGTGCATGATATCCATGAAAGCATTCTGGATGGGGAGGAATGCAGGATGATCCGGCGTGATATATCGGGGGAAAAGCAGTCTGCCATTCTGGATAGGCTTAATTAAGTGAATCTGCGCTTCGTCGTAAGAGTCAAAGCTTAAAATTCCGGGTGAAAAAACGATGGCGTCTTCCCAGTGGCTGTCGGATGTTTCTGTGATGATGCTGTGCAGTTCTCCGGGATTAATGAAATAGAAGCATTCGGATTGAATGGAAAAGGATTCCATATTAATTTCCAGACGGAAATTCCCATTAGAAAAATAAAGAATTTCCGCCTCATTGTGCCAGTGATGTTTGACTAACGTGCCTTTCCACACAGAATGCGTCCGATAGATGGCGCAGGGAAAAGATTTGGTTCCGTGGGGGCGTGTTTCTTTTAAGATGAAAGGCTGTTGTTCCATGAGAATGCTCCTTATTCATGTAGTTGTTAAAAAACTATCATTACATGGAAGAAATGTCAATAACGGTTCTGTAAGAAGTTCGAGATGAAATTCTACCTAATTACTCGGCAGAGAGGGCGGGAGTTAATCGCTCCCGCCTGCCCGGTTTGGAACGCTTAGGGCGTCGGCATGGATTGATATATTTTGTGTGCTAATACGGAAAAACGCTTCACTACATCATCAATTTTCATTTCGTCCATATCAATTAAGTAGTGATCAATCGTATTGTTGAAATTCTTGTACCAGTGCGGGGCAATGTTTTTCTTGCCTGCGACGGCGCCGACAATACTACCGGCAGTAGCAGACGTACAGTCATTGTCCATTCCCATAGCGACGGTTTCAGAGATTACCTTTGTCATGTCAGTTCCGCCCAACATTAGCCCGAAGATTGTCAGGCAGGCGTTGTTATTGGTATGGGCGGCGGACATGTTCTGAAAGCGTGAATCCACGAGGTTGCGTGCCTCCTGATAATTGCGGACATTTTTTCCGGCGTCCAAAGCCCAGGCAACGTCTTTGGCGAGGGCACAGTCGGCAGGAATCTCCGTCAGCCCGATTCGGATTGCTTCTATGGGGTCATTTACACAGAAGGCGGCAGATTGAGCGGCGGCAAAGAACATTTCACCGTAAATACCGTTTCTGCGGTGGCTCAGATAAGCGTCATGGTAAGCGAGCTCTGCGGCTTTTTCCGGGTATCCGGGCGCCATATAAGCAAAAGGATCCGAGCGGATATCGGCGCCGATCCATTGACAGTAAGGATTGTCGATATCAGCGGTTTGCCGGGCAGAGATTCCCTTTTTTAAATTTTTAAGGGCAATATCCTCTGCGGTGCAGGCATAAGGAAGATATTTCAGCCACGCTCTGCCCACATCCTCTGTAGTGAAATCAATCCCGTATTCTTCCGCAATTAAAAGCCCAAGAAGTGTGTAAGTAATATCGTCATCTGCCGGAACCTTGTGCATTCCTTCACGGGTATAATCCTGAAACGGACTCTTTTCATACCGCAAATCAGAAGGAAACTTTATTTTGCTCCAATAGTCGGTGGGAGGAAAAGCATCACCGGTGTATTTGGCCCAGCGTTTCATATGCTCCACCGAATAGAATTCCACAGGCGCGCCCAGCGTGCAGCCGGCCAACCTGGAAATAAGCGCGCCTTCCAGTTTGTCCTGATAAATTTCGTCAGGAATCTTATCCCATATCTTTCGCGGTCCATCCGGGCGGAGACGGCGGATTTCTGCAATTGTATCAGGCTCCTTAGCGGCAAGCTGTGTATCAATCGGCATGTCCTTTAATGTTTCAAGGCTGGTTTTCAAAGTCTGCTCCAATTCAGAGAGATAAGAATCAAGCCCGGTACTGCCGTATTCTGCCTTTAAACGTACGTATTCAATAATTTCAGAAACAGTTGATTGAAAATCAGGAATATTAGGATAACTCATAGGAAAGCCCTTCTTTCTGTATAATTTTATTTACTTCCGATTTTGTCGGAAGGCTGCCGGAAGTACCTCGCTTTGTAACGGTAAGAGAACTAACGATGGTTGCCAGCTCTATTGCGTCTTTTGTACAATAATTATTTGCCAGCGCATAGGCGAAGGCGCCGCAGAAGGAATCGCCTGCGCCGGTGGTATCAACAGCGGTTACGTTTCTTGCCGGACGGTGTATGACCTCTTTGTCCTCATCGGAAAAAATACAGCCTAAATTCCCAAGTGTAATCACAGCTTGCCGGACGCCCATATCCAAAAGGGAGAAAATACCTTGTCTGGCATCTGCGATATTATCTATGGACCGACCGGTCAGGAAAGCGGCTTCTGTCTGATTCAGTATGATGGCGTCTGTCAATGCCAGAAAATCTTTTGCGAGCGGAAGAATGGGTGCGGGATTGAGAATGGTCGTCACCCCATGTTCTTTTGCTGTTTCAAAAGCAGCTTTTACGGCAGTATCAGGTACTTCTAATTGTGAGAGCAGTATTTTGCTGCCGCATATGGCGTCCGCATGGTTTTTGACAAATTCATTGGTTACAAAACGATTTGCTCCGCTGCAAGTCACAATGCGGTTATCTGCGCTGCATATGAGAATCATCGCAATGCCGGAAGATTCACCGCGAATCACTTCGGTCCGGGAAATATCGACATTGTGCGCAGACAAAGTGTCCGATAAGTTTTTCCCGTTGGCGTCATCACCTAAGCAGCCCAGAAAGGAAACATTTCCCCCAAGCTTTCCGATGGTAATTGCCTGATTTGCGCCCTTTCCGCCGGTCTGGGCGTAAAAATCATAACCTTGTATGGTTTCCCCTATTTTGGGAAACGTATCGGAGCATATGGACAAATCCATATTGATACTTCCAAGTACCGTTATTTTATCCATACAATCTACCTCCTTTGTATTGTCTTTTCTGTATAGGTTCATTATAATCAATACTACAAACAGAATCTACGCAGAAATGGGTGAAAATTATGCAAGTATGTTCAAATATTGTTTATTTATTCTATAGCTTTTCAAAAGAGTTCCCATTTGTGGATTGGGGAGAAAACTTGTATTCTCCGCCGACGGAAGTGGGAAGGCTGCACAGCCATAATTGTCTGGAAATCGGATACTGCTTTCAGGGAAGCGGCGTATTTTTGGTGGATGATGAGATTTTACCTTTTGGGGCAAGGGACTGTTCCATTATATTTCCCGGACAAAAGCATATTGCAGGAAGCAACAAAGCGGATCCGAGTCTGTGGCATTTTGTTATGATAGATGCAAGTCTTCTGCTAAAATGTTTTCCGCAGGAACTGACATCAGGATTGGCAAAAACGAAGGATCAAAGACCTGATATGCCTAATCTGATCAAAGCTGAATCGTATCCCCATATCTGCATGCTCGTTCAGTTGATTGTGGAACAGTTGGCAAAGAAAAGCGCGCAATATAAAAATTCTGTCAAAATGCTTGCACTCTCGCTGTTGTATGGATTGAGCGAGCTGGGGATTTCGGAGAATAAGAACATGGAAAACAGAAAATATGATGCCATTGCACCGGCATTGAATTATATTTCCAATTCTTATGAGACACAGATAACGCTTACGAAATTAGCTCGCATGTGCAATCTGAGCGAATCGACCTTTCGGAGAAACTTCAAAGAAATGATGGGGACATCGCCTATGGAGTTTGTGCATGAAATCAGAATTAAGGTTTCGACGCAGCTGCTGCGTGAAGGCAGGTATTCGGTTAATCAGATTGCAATGATGGTGGGATATGATACGCTTTCCTCTTTTAACCGTCAGTTCCGGAAAATAAAAGGAATCTCGCCGTCAGGGTGGAAAAAGTCATACTAAATATTACAGAGGATTAGAAAAAATGAAGAGAATGAACAGGGATCTTACCTCCGGCAGCATTGCGGCGGGGCTGTGGGCATTTGCAATTCCGCTTATGCTGGGCAATGTCCTCCAACAGTTTTACAACCTAGTAGATACGTGGGTGGTGGGGCGTTACATCGGAGATCATGCGTTGGCGGCGGTAGGCTCGTCTTACACACTGCTGACATTTCTTACATCCGTTATTATCGGATTATCTTTGGGGACAGGTTCGTTTGTTTCCATTGCATTTGGAAGAAAGGACGAGGCTTCGATTCGGAATGGGATTTTTATGTCTTCGGTTCTAATTGGGACTTTGGCGCTTGTGATTATGGGCGTTTTCTACGCATTTCTTGATGAAATTATCTCGTTTTTGCGTGTTCCGGCGAGGCTGACGGAAGATATGCGCATATATCTTGTATATGTGTTTATCGGTTTTTTTGCTGCTTTTTTGTATAACTACATATCCAATGTGCTCAGGGGAATGGGGAATTCTGCCGTTCCGCTGTGTTTCCTTGCCCTGTCCGTTATGTTGAACGTGGTTTTGGATCTGTATTTTGTCGTAGTACTCGAAATGGGGATAAGGGGTGCGGCAATTGCTACTGTGATTGCCCAGTATGCTTCTGCGATTGGAATTTTGCTTTATTTTTTATTTGCCTGTCCGAACTGCCGGATATCAAAAAGCGATATGCGCTGGGATAGGTGTAATTTTAAAAGTATCCTTTCACTGTCAGGGTTTACCTGCCTGCAGCAGTCCATGATGAATTTTGGGATCCTTCTGGTGCAGGGGGTAGTGAACAGCTTTGGAGCAGCTGTGATGGCGGCGTTTGCCGTGGCAGTCAAGATTGACACAATCGCATATATGCCCGTACAGGATTTCGGCAATGCGTTTTCTGTGTTCGTCGCCCAGAATTATGGGGCGAAAAAGATTGAGCGCATCCGTGCCGGCGTCAGGCAGGCGGCGGTAAGCGTGATAGGGTTTTGTATATTAGTCAGTATGCTTGTCTGCATTTTCGCCCGGCAGCTTATGGGAATATTTGTGGACGGCGCAAATGCGGAAACCATACAAATCGGCGCCGAATATCTGCATATTGAGGGGGCGTGTTACATCGGAATCGGCATTTTGTTTCTGCTCTATGGATATTACCGTGCCATTGACCGGCCGTTCCTGTCGGTGGTTCTTACGATTTTTTCGCTTGGAACCAGAGTGGTTCTTGCCAATGTGCTGTCGGCAATTCCTGCTGTCGGCGTTGTCGGTATCTGGGTATCGATTCCGATTGGGTGGGCGATTGCGGATGTTTTTGGGGTTTGGTATTTTTGTATCAATAAGAGCAGACGGGGGAAAATAGAAACATGATGCCCAAATAACAATGACAGAGTATTGTATTTCAGAGCCAGACAACCTATAATCTTATTTAGAAGTGAAGATGAGGAGAAAAAGAAATGAAACTGAACAGCGTATTAGGACAAAAAAAGCTTACCCTCTCATTCGAGGTGTTCCCGCCAAAAGCGGATTCTGATTATGAGAGTGTCAAGCAGGCGGCATACAGGGTGGCAAAGCTGCACCCCGATTATATGAGTGTGACCTATGGAGCCGGTGGAAGTACAGGCGGCAGCACGATTGCCCTTGCAGAAGGGATTCAGAAGGAGCATGGCGTTACGACGATTGCGCATTTGACGTGTGTCGGTGCAACAAAGGAGTCTATACAAAATGCCTTAGGGGATATGAAAAACGCCGGGATTGAAAACGTGCTGGCGCTAAGGGGAGACAGACCTGCTTGGATGAAGGAGGAGCCGTTTACCGATTACCATTACGCTTCGGATTTGGTGGAGACAATAAGAGAATTTGGCGGATTCTGCATCGGAGGCGCATGTTATCCGGAGGGGCATCCGGATGCAAAAAGTAAAAGCGAGGATATCAAAAATCTCAGGAAAAAGGTGGATGCGGGCTGCGAATTTTTGACGACGCAGATGTTTTTTGACAACAATATCTACTATAATTTCTTATACAGGGTAAGGAGCGCGGGGATAGAGGTTCCTGTGATTCCGGGAATTATGCCGATTACCAGAGCTTCGCAGGTGGATAACGCAATCAAACTGTCCGGGTGCAATATGCCGGAACGTTTCAAAAATATCGTAGACAAATTCGGCGCAAATAAAAATGCTATGATGCAGGCGGGAATTATCTATGCTTCCGAGCAGATTATAGATCTGATTGCAAACGGAGTGACCAATATACATATTTATTCGATGAATCATGCGCAGGTGGTCAAGGGGATTTTGGATAATCTTTCTGAAATCAGAAAGGGAGCATGGTAATGAATATGGACAAAAAAGCCATAAAGTTTCCCGTTAATCTGTTTTGCAGTCTGATGCTGTTAAGTTTTATTCCGTTTCTATATACAATTGTGCGGACAAACTTAATCGTAAACAGTCCGATAGCAGATGGATTGGGCATTGCAGGTCATATTGAATGGTTTGATTTAATCAATGAGACGATACAAGCATTTCTGATTGTGCCTTTGTATGCACTGTTTAATAAGTGTATGCAGGATAAGGGGAAATTTAAAGAGCGAATCTTTCAGACATTTTTGGTTGTTAATGTTATCTATATATTATTTTCAGTTATAGTTTTGATGCATTGTAAATCTATTGTATCTTCAATGGTTCTTGACCGTGTCAGTGAAGTAACAAGATATCTTGAGTTAGAAACAATTGGATTTATTATTGCAAATGTTGTTTGCTTCGTAAATGTTTTGTTCGTTGTTCTGGATAAACCGTTATACATATATGTTATGGCTATTTTGAAAACAATATTTACAATTATTGGTGATTTGTTTCTGATTCCAAAGTTTGGGGTGTATGGCGCTGCATATTCTAACATTGCAATAAGTTCGGTATGCGTTGTATTATGCATGATTGCCGTGTTTAGTCTGTAAAAAGTAACCAGCATAGGTATATACGTCAATGCTGTTATGGTGGATATTATAGTACAAGGGAAACACTAAGGGAAAGCTCACCTGTTACAAATTTAGTGTTTTCAAGGGTTTGCGGTGGTTTTTGTCTGTTTCTTTCCTGTATCGCGTGAGGATGTTTTGGCAAGAACAGCCCCCGTATCTATAATTGTATTCTCAATCCGTCATATGCAAAATATATCAAATCCAATTCTTTCTCCAATTCTCTATAATCATCAATGCCCTTTCCTTGAAATTCTGGCAACACAAATATCGGGGAAATTCTCTTGTTTTTTCCAGTTTCTTTTTTATCAACAATGCGAATAGCACCGACTTTTTTCAATCCAATGCAGATAAAGTAAAAATATGTGAAATCCTGCTTTAAGCGTGCTTCTACTTTTTCAATGTTTTCGTTTCCGGGAGATGTATCAAAATCCTGATATTTCCCGAATAGTTCTATGAATGAATCTATATGCATGGTATGTAATTCCTTTGCGTCATCTATATTTGCTCTTAATAATTCTATTTCCATATGCATCCTCCATCTTAATCTTCCGTATTTTCTGCTCCATTTGTCAGTTGCATAAAATTTCCTTTCCAAACACAAAAAATGCACCAAACATACAATATGTCCGGTGCATTGCTAAAAATATCGGCTGTTATAAGCATTTTATATAATTATAATTCAAACTTACATTTACCGATTTATATGCACAGACATATCAGACCTGCCCTGCGTAACCGTGCATCCAACCGGAACACAATTACTTCTAAGTACGTCTGTAATACATGTACATAACATGTACATATCATTCATTGTAAAATGTAAGTTCTGCATTTTAATGTTCTCCTAAATTTTTTCTATAAAATTACCACGATTCGATTTTGATGTCAAGGAACATCTTATAAAAATATGGAATAAATGCTTTTGCTTTGATATAATAGGATGCAAACCGGAAATTCCGGAAGTGGATATGTAGAAGTAAATATGGATACAAGTAATGGGATAATAGCAAGAAAGAAAATTTAGAAAATAATGTTTATCAAAAGGGAGAACAGCATGAAGATCATATTTTCAGGTGATTACAGAGAGATTCAAAAAGGTGCGTCTATTCTGTTCGAGGAGGCTTTTCAGGAGGAGAACGGGGAGAATTGTCTGACCGTCAGTGCGGTGCATGTGGAGGGGCGGCAGTTATCCGTGGAAAAACATGGAAGTTCCTGCCAAATCAAATATCCAAAAAAAGCGGCATTCTTCCGGGGACTGTCTTTGCTTTTGGAGCATGCAAAGGAGCAGGACTATGAGTTGCATGAGACAATTGCATTTTGCACAAATGGCAGTATGCTCGACTGCTCCAGAAATGCAGTTCTCAAAGTGGAGAAGATAAGAGACATCATAAGAAAAATGGCGTTGCTGGGGTTGGATCGGTTGATGCTTTATACAGAAGATACGTATGAAGTGCCGGGACATCCCTATTTTGGCGCATACCGGGGCAGATATACGAAAGAAGAGCTGCGGGAATGCGACGATTATGCAGATATTTTCGGAATAGAAATCATTCCCTGCATACAGACCTTGGCGCATTTGCACAACGTGCTGAAATGGCCGGAATTTATTGATTTACAGGACACGAAGGATATCATTCTGGTGGGGGAGCAGAAGACGTATGCGCTGCTGAGGGAAATGATCGCAGCGGCAAGCGCGCCATACCGCTCTAGGAAAATACATCTTGGAATGGATGAAGCTGCGATGCTTGGATTTGGGAATTATTTCCGAAAAAATGGATACCAGTCTGCGGAAATGATTATGAAAGAGCATTTAGAGCAGGTGTATTCTATCTGTGAGGAACTGGGCTTAGAGCCGATGATATGGAGTGATATGTATATCACCTCTAATACGAAGCGGGGATACTATGACACGCCAAAGAATGTGGATACATCGGACTGGGTAAAGCCGCCAAAGGGACTAGGGCTGGTTTATTGGGATTATTATCACCATGAGGAAGAGGTTTATGAAAACAATCTCAAGGTACATATGGAAATTGCCGGAAACGTAGTGTTTGCAGGCGGAAGCTGGATCTGGAACGGCGTTGCGCCGAACCTCGAAAAAGCGGTGGACAGCTCTGCTGTTGCGCTAAATGTATGCAAGAATCTGGGGATTCAAAACGTAATCTGCACCTTTTGGCAGGACAACGGTGCGGAGACGACGATGGAAGCAGGATATCCGATTATGGCATTATTTGCGGAGGCGGGTTACGGACATGAGGTGACAGACGGGCGGCTTCGCGCTGCATTTGCACGCTGTTTTGACGGTTCTTATGATGATTTCCTGCTGCTGAGCGAGTTTGACCATATCGACAAGGAGAATCAGAATAACGAAAAGGATGATACTCCTTCAAAATTTTTGCTGTATCAGGATATACTGCTTGGAATTTTTGACAGACAGATAGAAGGCTTTGAAATTACTGCCCATTATCAGAAGTTGAACCGGAAGCTGAGGCATGCAGTTTCCAACAATCCGGGTTATCTGGATTTATTTGCGTATTATCTTACGTTATCGGAGATATTGATGTTAAAGGGCGAGATGGGAATCCGACTGAAATCAGCATATGATTCCGGGAACGAGGAAGAATTGAGGGAAATTGCCGATGTGCAGATTCCGGAGTGCTGCAAATTATTGGATGAACTGCGCCTGCAGCGTGAAAATATCTGGATGGCAGCCTGTAAGCCGTTTGGATTTGAGCTTTTGGACATCCGGTTCGGCGGAACCGCAGTGCGAATGTCCAGTGCGGCAAGAAGAATCCATTCCTATTTGTCGGGGCAGATTGAGAGAATTGAGGAACTGGAAGAGCCGAGGCTTTTGTACCGATACCCGCAGGAGGGGAAGACGAAGGGGCTTTGCTGGGAGAGCTTTTGGCAGAATATTATAAGCGGCTGTGATTTGAGCGACACGATTTAGCTGAAAGTGGAAGAGTATTGGATTGGATTTTCAATTAAGGCGGGGCAGTAAAGAGAACGCAGATGACAAATTAAGCCGGAGTAAAACTCCGGCCTTTTGTGTAATTGTGGCAAATCCTGCACACAATTATCAGTTCAGTTTGATATTCGCAAACAGCGAGCCAAGGCTTGTAGACACAGATTCCGTCTCGGGAAGCTCATAAGTCTCTTCCTCGATCTGCTCTGCGGCAACCTCCTCCAACGCTTTCATGCTGAGGCTGATTTTGCCATCCTTCGTATCAATCACTTTCACCTTCACTTTGTCGCCTTCGTTGAGAATTACGCCGGGATGCTTAATACGTTTGGTGCTGATCTGTGAAATGTGCACCAGACCGGATAAGCCGTTGCCAAGGTCAATAAATGCGCCGTAAGGCTGCAGTGTCTCTACGGTTCCTTCGGTAACCAGACCCACCGGGATGGAAGCAATTTTGGAATTGCGCTCTTCTGCCGCCTCTTCCTGTAAGATTTCCTTTGCAGAAAGGACAAGCTTCTTGTTGGCTGGGTCTAATGTGATGATTTTCACGCGTATCTCTTTGAATAAATACGGGTTTAAATCCTCCACGTAGCCTAAAGACAGCTTGGAGGCCGGAATAAATCCGCGGACGCCTTCCACATAGGCAACCACGCCGGCATTTACGATACCGCTGATTTTAACAGTCAATATAGTTTCATTGTCCATTATTTCCTGCAATTTGTCCCAGGCAAGCACATCGTTTGCTTCCTTTTTGGATAAGAGGATATGTCCTTCCCCATCATCCTTGCTAAGAACGGTAGCAGAAATTTCATCTCCCATTGCAACCGCATCTTTTAAGGAAAATCCGGGTTCTTCGCTGAAATCCTCCAGCCGGATAATGCCATCGGTATAGTATTTCAAATCCAAAGTGACCTCCGTTTCGGAAATTCCGATTACGGTTCCGGTTAAAATATCTCCTTCTTTGATTTCTTTGAAGGATGCTTCTAATTCTTGGGCATAGTCTGCCATAGTTTCGTTACTCATAGGTACCTCCATTCTGTGCGTATTTTATAGGGGAAGTGTTATCACTATCTTCCACCTTAAATAGCAGTTCTTTTTTGTGAATGAGTATAACATAGAAATAGAATTATTTCCATATTCCATTGATGATTTCTATTGGAAAAAAAGAAATTTTGTGATACATTTATTTTAGATGATAACAGAGCCAAATCATAAAAACAATAAAAAGGCAGGGATTTTCAATGAAGAAACGAATTTTAGCATGGATGCTTGCCGTGTCTATGGTTGTGGGGATAAGCCCGGTAACCGGATATGCGCAAATTAACACACTTGAGGAAAATGCAGGTGAAACAGCGGCAGATACGGATATTGAAGAGCTTGTAATGGATACCGAAGAAGCTGCAGCAGGTATAGATAGCGGGGATACGGCAGACCTTATCTACGGAACCGGACTGCTTCCGGTGCGGGAAGAAGAGCTTGTCATAGAAGGCGAGCCGTCCTGCGGCGTGGTGGAGAATGCAGGAGCAAGGGCGGTATCCGAATGGGATAAATATTCCAATCATTACTACTATAATCAGATGAATGAGCAGGAGAGGGCGTTTTATGACAGATTGGATTCCCTCGCATATACCTATTTGACTTCCAGCGGTAATATCTTGGGAGCCGAAGAGAATTATTCGGAACCGGTTTCTTCTATAGGGTTGTCTGTCAAGCAGGCAAGCAATGTATTTCTTCTCTTCCGCTATGCGAATCCGCAGTATTATTTTTTGAGCAGCAGTTCGATGTATAGCTATAATCAATCAACCGGTACATCGTATTACTGGGTGTTTGGCATATATCCGCAGTTTGTCAACGGAGCGGCAAGAGCCAGAGCGACTGCAGCATACAAGGCTTCTATAGAGAATGGGGTAAACGCTGTGCTTGCGGCAGGCGTTGACCCGGAAAAACGGGCGCAGGCGGCACATGACTGGATAATCAATAAAGTGCAGTACAGTGAGAAATATATAGAATTTGAAGACAGAATTCAGGCGGCAACGACGGAAAGTGAGAGGGAAAGCATTCTGAATGAGCAGTATCAGTGGGAATTGAATCAGGGTTATACGCAGAGCGCATACAGTACGTTTTGTACGTCTCAGACCGTATGTGCCGGTTATACACAGGCATTTTCACTGTTGTGCAATGCTGTGGGACTGGAAGCGATTGGTATAACAAGTAAAGGTCATGCGTGGAATCAGGTGCGGTTATTTGGAAATTGGTATGCAGTAGACTGTACTTGGGATGATCCGGTTTCAGAAAATGGGAAACAATATCTGTTCTATGATTTTTTTGACAGAAGCGAGGCATATCTGCAGCGTGCAGATTCCAGTTCTTACCATGTGAGCGAAGATTGCTATGCTGTCTATAATAGACCAAAATGCAATTATGATTCCGCAGCGGCAGAAGGAGAAGCAGAGAGTGAGAAGCGTTCGAAGGCGGGGATTATATCGGAGGAATATAAGATAACAGTGCAGGCCGGTACGCCAAGGATTAACGCGTCGATAAGCGGGGCGCAGACAACGGTCACATTGTCCTGTACTACAGCGGGGACTCCGGTTTATTACTACACTTTGGATGGCAGTACGCCTTCCGTTTCAAAATCAAGATCCATACGTGCAGCGGGGAATACGATACAGTATACCGGAAGTAAAACCATTAAAATAATTGCGAGCGCAGAGGGATATCTTGAAAGTAATGAGGCGTCTTATACAACCATACTTCCGAGCTATACAGTGTCTTTTTATACCGGATCGGGAAGTGCGGTATCCGCTCAGAAAATCACATTAGGGGAACTGGTGAGTGCGCCGCCGAATCCCACTAGAACAGGATATACTTTTGAGGGCTGGTTCAGGGACAGCGCTTGTCAGACCGCATGGGTCTTTTCCGGCGATAGGGTTGAGGGCAATACGACGCTTTACGCAAAGTGGACGCCGGTGTCTTATAAGATTACCTACAATCTGAACAAAGGGAAGAATAGCAAATCGAATCCGGCTTCTTATAAGATTACATCTAAAACAATTACATTAAAGAAACCGACAAGGAAGGGCTATATTTTCAAGGGATGGTACAGTGATTCGAAGTTTAAGATAAAGGTTACAAAGATAACGGCAGGAAGTATCGGCAATCAGAAGCTATATGCAAAATGGGCAAAGGTTACAGCGCCGAAGAAGACGAAAATAAGCAAGCTGCAGAATAAAAAGGGAAAGAAGCTGGCAGTAACCATTAAGAAGGTCAGTGGAGCAGAAGGCTATCAGGTACGATATTCCACAAAGTCAAGTATGAAATCAGCAAAAACGGTGACGGTCACAAAAACATCTGCGACAATTTCTAAGCTTACAAAGGGGAAGACCTACTATGTGCAGGTGCGGGCTTATAAGAAGGATTCAACCAGAGCGAAGGTGTCCGGAAGCTGGAGTTCAACAAAGCAGATTACAATCAGAAAATAAGAAAGCGAGAAAAGTAATGAAAGAGTTATTGGAGCAATATCCGGATCAAAAGGCGTTTGATACCTTTTTTCATATGAAATACAAACCGGTAAGCTATGACGACGTAAAGGAGGCGATGGAAGCGTTTGTAGGAGAAGCAGGGCTTTCGTTATTTTTAGATGATTACGTCAAGAATGGCAAGGTTACGAAAGAAGATTTCAAAAATTATTTATCTCAGGCTGCAAGCTTTCAGTTTGAAGATGCAATGACAGAAGCGTTTTACGATAAGAATCCGGAAATTTATGAGACGGCGTTTGGATTATATGAACTGTCGCCGGAAGGTTCTGCTGCAATTACCAGAACCTTCCATGAGACATACAAAAAGAGTTATGAAGACTGTCTGGATAAGCTGTTTGATGCTGCGATCTTTCCCCTTTTATTTAAGTAGAGGATGACGAGCAGCGACAATCCGGCAATAAAGAGCTGGCTGAACAGCATTCCATAGAGATAGGAGCGGATTCCGTATGCCGGCACGAGAAGGAGGACAAAGAGAATCCTTATCAGGCTGCCGCAAAGATTTAAAGCAAAGGCGTAAGACGCTTTTCCAAGCCCGTTTAAAATACTGCTTAAGGTGGCGGCGAGATTGGAAAACGGGCAAATCCAGCTTAAGGTCACGATAAAGGTGCCGGCAAGCGTATTCTGAAAGACCGTCTGACCGATAAAATCACCTGTGAGCAGGAAAAAGAGCGTACTCAAAAGACCGAGGATGAGACAATATTCCACGGTCTTTTTGATTGCCCGGACAATAAATTTGCGGTTACAGTCAGCCTGCGCTGCGGAAATTGTGGGCAGCAGCAGAACTGAGACAGAACTGGTGAGAACATTGGGAAACATGATCATTGGCATTGCCATACCTGTTAAAATACCAAACACACTTAAGGCATCGCTGTTGTTGTAACCGAAGAGCTGTAACCTTGCAGGGATCAGAATGGATTCGATACTGGTAAACAGATTGATGGTGACCCGGTTTGCCGTTAACGGAATGCAGTACAGACCAAGCTTTTTCAGTGCGCCGGAAAAACTTCCTGTAATTGTAAGAGAACGGCGCTTCCTTAAAAAGCCTAAAGCTGTAACAGAATACAAGGTGGCGGCGATATCTCCGCAGACCAGTCCCCAGACTGCTGCCGCAGGAGTAACGGATATGCCTTGCTCTTTTGAAATCAGATAAATCAGATATACGGTTCCTACGCGCACGAACTGTTCTACCAGCTGCGAAATAGAGGGGACGGCGGTTTTCTTTAAGCCATAGTAATAGCCGTTGATGCAGGAGTGGATTGCTGCAAACGGAAGGGAATATGCCATAATGCGGATTAAGTCAGCGCACCGGCTTTCATTTAACGTATGTACGGCAAGAATATCCGCCTGTGTCAACAGAAACGAGCAGACAAGAAAGGAGATGGCAAGAGAAAAGAATAGACCGGCATAGAGATAACGTACACCGGCATGTTTACTTCCTTTTCCCTGTTCTTCTGCCACAAATTTAGAAATAGAGGTCTGAATTCCGGCTGCACTCAGCGAAATACAGAGGTTTAAAACCGGAAAAATCAGTTGATAGATGCCAAGTCCTTCTGCACCGATTGTGCGTGATAGGAATATTCTATAAAAGAAGCCGATGATTCTGCTCAGAACTCCGGTGAACGTCAAAAGGAGTGTTCCGGTAATAAATGTGCTAAGGTGAAAACGGTACTGTTTCAAGCGGATACCTCCGTGTCACTGGTTGATTTACGATAGTATATGCCCGGGGGACAAAGAGCAGAACAAAAGAAGGATGAGGTGAAGAAATGGAACGTATGATTTATCTGGACAATGCGGCAACCACGCCGACGGCGCCGGAGGTAATCGAAGCAATGCTCCCATACTATGAAGAGCGTTTTGGAAATCCGTCCGCTGTCTATGAATTTGGAAATAAAAGTAAGAATGCGATAGAGGAAGCGAGAAACTATATTGCAGAATCCGTAGGCGCAAAACCGCAGGAAATATATTTTACGGCAGGAGGAAGCGAATCGGATAACTGGGCGATAAAGGCAACGGCTGAGAGTCTGGGGCATAGAGGAAATCATGTCATAACAACAAAGATTGAGCATCATGCGGTCTTAAAGACCTGTGACTATCTGGAACACAACGGATATGAAGTGACATATCTGGATGTAGACCAAAATGGAATGGTACGTCCCGAGATGGTGAAAAGAGCAATCCGTCCGACCACGATTCTGGTATCCGTTATGACGGCAAATAATGAAATCGGAACCATCGAGCCGATTGCAAGAATCGGAGCATTGACCTCTAGATTTGGAATTTGTTTCCACACGGACGCAGTACAGGCATATGGACAGATCCCTTTGAACGTAAATGCGCTGCGGGTGGATATGCTGAGCGCCAGCGCGCATAAATTCAACGGGCCAAAAGGCGTGGGATTCCTTTATATCAGAGAGGGAAAAAATATTCCGCCCTTTGTCCACGGCGGAGATCAGGAGAGAAAGAACCGGGCGGGAACCGAAAATGTACCGGGCATCGTGGGAATGGGCGTGGCGGCAAGACTTGCGCATGAGACGATGGCAGAGCGTGAGGAGCGTGAAATCAGGCTCCGCGATTATCTGATTTATTCTGTCCTAAAAGAGGTTCCGCTGGCGAGGTTAAATGGAGACTGGAAAAAGCGCCTGCCGGGAAATGCAGACTTTTGTTTCGACTTTGTAGATGGAGGAAGTCTTTTAGTCATGCTGGATATGGACGGAATCTGTGCTTCTGCCGGTTCGGCATGTACTTCAGGACAAAGCGAACCTTCTCACGTCCTGAAAGCAATTGGAGTGGAGGAAGAACGGGCAAGAGGGGCGCTGCGTCTGACACTTGGCGCAAATACAACCAGAGAGGATATTGATTATGTCGTGGAGAAGATAAAGAAAAATGTTTCCGAGCTCCGCGAAAAATCTACGGCATATCAGGAGTACAATGATACGCATAGGGTGCAAAAGGGCAGAGGAAAAGCTTGGAAGTAAAACTTCCAAATCTACCTGGACGGGATGAAAAGCATGCCGGAGAGAAGAAAGGATGCTTGACGGAAACGCTTGGGTAAAGTACACTGAAAACAAATGAAAGGAGTAAAGCGAGAAATATAGAATGGAAAAACAAAAGGTTGTAATTGGTATGTCCGGAGGAGTGGATTCCTCCGTGGCAGCCTATTTATTAAAAGAACAGGGTTATGATGTAATCGGTGTAACGATGCAGATCTGGCAGGATGAGGATGAGATCAGGCAGCAGGAGAACGGCGGCTGCTGCGGTCTGAGTGCGGTGGATGACGCCAGACGGGTCGCACAGCGTCTGGGGATTCCATATTATGTCATGAATTTTAAACAGGAATTTAAAAAGCATGTGATAGATTATTTTATTGCAGAGTATTTAAGCGGGAGGACGCCGAATCCCTGTATTGCCTGCAACCGCTATGTAAAATGGGAGTCTCTGCTGCACCGGAGTATGGAAATTGGAGCCGATTATATTGCAACTGGACACTATGCGAGGATTGCAAGGCTGCCGGGCGGACGATATGCGATACGCCGCTCCGTGACAGAGACGAAGGATCAGACCTATGCATTGTATAATCTGACGCAGGAGCAGCTCTCACACACTTTGATGCCGGTGGGGGAATACCGGAAGGACGAGATTCGGGAGATTGCAGAGCAAATCGGTCTTACTGTGGCGCAGAAAAAGGACAGTCAGGAAATCTGTTTTATCCCGGACAAGGATTACGCAGGATTTATCGGGCGGGAAGTCGGAGAAAAAGCGCCGAAGCCGGGAAATTTCGTGACTGCTGCCGGAGAAGTCCTGGGACAGCACAAGGGAATTACCCACTATACGATCGGACAGCGCAGAGGACTTGGACTGGCTATGGGGGAGCACGTTTTTGTGACGGAAATCAGACCGGAAACAGACGAGGTGGTAATCGGAAAGTCTGAGGACGTCTTTTCCGGAGAGGTCTATGGAAATCAATTGAACTTTATGGCGCTGCCGGATTTTGAATCCGGAAAACGGCTTTTGGCAAAAATCCGGTACGCTCACAAGGGCGCCATGTGCACCGTAGAGAGAACCGGAGAGGATACGATACATTGTGTATTTGACGAGCCTCAGCGCGCTGTGACGCCGGGACAGGCAATCGTCTTTTATGACGGTGATTACGTGGCGGGCGGCGCGGCCATATGCAGACAGCCGAAGTAGGGAGCTTGCGGCCTGCGGATGTAACGATTAAATTTGAGCTGCATTTCCAAGGAAGATGAACCGTTACGGCAGAATATGAAAAGAGAAGGAGAAAATCTATGCTTTGGGATACACATATGCATACCAGCTTTTCTACAGATAGTGAAGCACAGCCGGCGGCAATGGCAGAAGAGGCAATCCGGCGGGGACTTAAAGGAATCTGTATCACTGACCATTTGGATTACGATTATCCGTCTCAGGACGCATCCTCATCCGCGGCAGGAGCAGGCAGCGAGACGGAACCGGAGTTTCTTCTGGATGTGGACGCTTATTTGCCGGCAATGACAGCATTGCAGGAGAAATATGCGGACAAACTTCCGATTCGGATTGGGATTGAGCTTGGATTACAGCCCCATCTGGCGGAACGTCACGCAGAGCTTTTGGCCCAGTATTCGTTTGATTTTGTAATTGGATCTTCCCATGTAGTGCATGGAATGGATCCCTATTATCCGGTGTATTATGAAGGCAGGACGGAAGCAGCGGCATATCGGGAATATTTTGAATCCATTCTGGAAAATATCGGGGTGTTTCAAGATTTTGACGTGTACGGACATATCGACTATGTGGTACGTTATGGACCGAATCAGAATAGAGAGTATACCTATCGCCGTTATGCAGATATCATAGATGAAATCCTAAAGAAGCTGGTTGGCCTTGGAAAAGGTATTGAAATCAATACGGCAGGTTTTTATTATGGTCTGGGACATCCGAATCCCACTGAGGATATTATACGGCGTTACCGCGAGCTGGGCGGCGAGATTATCACAATCGGTTCGGATGGACATGCACCGGAGCGTATAGGTTATGATTTTGGAAAGGTTCCGGATATTCTTCGGGAAGCCGGGTTCAAGTATTATACGGTATTTCGGGGGCGGAAGGGAGAGTTTGTTCCTATTCCATAGGAAGGGAAAGTTTGTCGGGTTATAATCGCAGAAACACAAAAGCGGGAATATTACACATTTCTAACAACAAAAAGAATGAAAAATCTGGCGAGACAAACTTTTTGTTGTGCAAAATAGATGAAAAAAGAAATGAAAAACTGGCAATTCTATATAATGAAAAACTTAAAAATTTGCAGAGGGATGTTGAATTTGTTCAAAAATGGTTCTCGAATAAAGAAAATGGTGAAAAAATTAACAAAGTGCATGTACCCACTTGAACTTTCGGTAAAAATTGGTTAGAATAGAAACAGATTGGGAAGAATATCCCAAATATAGTAAATCAATAAATTCTAGGAGGAATTGACAATGGCAGTAAGAGTAGCAATTAACGGATTCGGCCGTATCGGTCGTCTGGCATTCAGACAGATGTTTGGTGCAGAAGGATACGAAGTAGTAGCAATCAACGATTTAACAAGCCCTGCAATGTTAGCACACTTGTTAAAATATGATTCTTCTCAGGGTAAATATGAATTGGCAGACAAAGTATCTGCTGGAGAAGATTCTATCACGGTTGATGGTAAAGAAATCAAAATCTACGCTTTCCCAGATGCAAATAACTGCCCTTGGGGTGAGTTGAAAGTTGACGTTGTATTAGAGTGCTCAGGTTTCTATACAAGCAAGGATAAAGCACAGGCACACATCAACGCAGGCGCTCGTAAAGTTGTTATTTCTGCTCCGGCAGGTAATGACCTTCCTACTATCGTATATAACACAAACCATGAGACATTGAAAGCTGATGACACAATCATTTCCGCAGCTTCCTGTACAACAAACTGTTTAGCTCCTATGGCAGATGCATTGAATAAATATGCACCGATCCAGTCTGGTATCATGGTAACAATCCACGCTTACACAGGCGATCAGATGACGCTTGACGGACCTCAGAGAAAAGGCGATTTAAGAAGAAGCCGTGCAGCAGCAGTAAATATCGTTCCGAACAGCACAGGCGCTGCAAAAGCAATCGGATTAGTTATTCCTGAGTTGAACGGTAAGTTGATCGGTTCTGCACAGCGTGTACCGACCCCTACAGGATCTACTACAATCTTAACGGCAGTTGTAAACAAAGCAGACGTTACTGTAGAAGGCATCAATGCAGCTATGAAAGCAGCAGCAAACGAGTCCTTCGGATACAATGAGGATGAAATCGTTTCTTCCGATATTGTAGGAATGAGATTTGGTTCTTTATTTGACGCTACCCAGACAATGGTAAGCAAGGTTTCTGATGATCAGTACGAAGTACAGGTTGTTTCTTGGTATGATAATGAGAACAGCTATACATCTCAGATGGTTCGTACAATCAAATACTTCAGTGAGTTAGCTTAAGGACAAGCAATCATATTAAGGCTCAGTAAGGGGTCCGGTCTTTTTGGACCGGGCTCCTTTTTTGTATCATAGGAAAGACCCTGTTACTGTGAAGTGTTAAAGTCTATGACTTTCCTATGATATAAAAAATATTATGCGCACTCGTGCGAAAGGTATCATGTCGCTAAGGCTGGTAGTCCTAAGGAATCCCCCAGTCAAGTCTGGTACCCCTTAGGACAAATCCGCACTCGGTGCAGCAAAGTGTTCAAGCCCACTCAAGAGTGAGGGGATGGGGAGTTGATGCGGGTCTGCCCACTTTGTTCCACAGGGGCGCATTAAGGAAATTAACAGCGGAAGCCGCATGCGCCCCGCACGGCGGGTAGGGAAATAAATATTCCCTACTGATTATCATTATAGAAAAGGAGAATACTCATGTCATTAAACAAAAAATCCGTAGATGATATCAATGTAAAAGGACTTCGCGTTCTTTGCAGATGTGACTTTAACGTACCTTTGAAGGAAGGCAAGATTACAGACGAGAACCGTCTGGTAGCAGCGCTTCCGACCATTAAGAAATTAGTTGCCGACGGCGGCAAGGTTATACTTTGCTCTCACCTTGGTAAGCCAAAGGGAGAGCCGAAGCCGGAATTATCATTGGCGCCTGTAGCTGCAAGACTGACTGAGCTGTTGGGACAGGAAGTAAAATTCGCAGCAGATAACGAGGTAGTCGGACCAAATGCAAAAGCAGCAGTAGAGGCAATGAAGGACGGCGACGTAATCTTACTTGAGAATACACGCTACAGAGCGGAAGAGACGAAGAATGGAGAAGCGTTCTCCAAAGATTTAGCTTCCATCTGTGACGTATTTGTAAATGACGCATTCGGAACGGCACACAGAGCGCATTGCTCAAATGTCGGCGTTGCTGAATTGGTAGACACAGCAGTAGTTGGATATTTAATGCAGAAGGAAATTGATTTCTTAGGAAATGCAGTAGAGAATCCGGTAAGACCGTTTGTTGCAATCTTAGGCGGCGCAAAGGTAGCAGATAAGTTAAATGTAATTTCCAACCTGCTTGAGAAATGCGATACCTTGATCATCGGCGGCGGTATGGCATATACCTTCTTAAAGGCACAGGGCTATGAGATTGGTATTTCTTTAGTAGATGACAGCAAATTAGACTATTGTAAAGAGATGATGGAGAAAGCCGAGAAGCTTGGTAAGAAATTGTTACTGCCTGTAGACGCCGTAACCATCAAAGACTTCCCGAACCCAATCGATGCACCGGTTGAGACAGAATTATATGATGCAGATAAGATGCCGGCAGACAGAGAGGGATGTGATATCGGACCGAAGACCTCCGAGCTTTTCGCAGATGCAGTAAAGAATGCAAAGACAGTTGTATGGAACGGACCAATGGGCGTGTTTGAGAACCCCATACTTGCAGCAGGAACCATCGCAGTAGCAAAAGCGCTGGCAGAGACAGATGCAACAACCATCATCGGCGGCGGTGATTCAGCAGCAGCAGTTAACCAGTTAGGCTTCGGCGATAAGATGAGCCACATTTCCACAGGCGGCGGCGCATCCTTAGAGTTCTTAGAAGGCAAAGAATTACCAGGCGTAGCAGCTGCTAATGATAAGTAAGCACTTAGCGAACACGAGCCCGGATTTGGCGAAGTGTGAGGTCTAGTGCGAACTTAGTTCACCGCACTTAGCGAAGCCAAGCCAAAGCGCAGGCTGAGGTTAGTAAGGTGAACATACCTGTCACTTAGCGAAAGCGAGCCTGACAGCAAATAGTATATAAAGGAGAACAATCATGGCAAGAAAGAAAATCATAGCCGGAAACTGGAAGATGAACATGACTCCAAGCGAGGCTGTAAAATTAGTAGAAGAGTTAAAGCCTCTGGTAAAGAATGATGATGTAGACGTAGTATTCTGCGTACCTGCAATCGACATCGTTCCGGTTGTAGAGGCTTGTAAAGGCACAAACATTGAGGTTGGCGCTGAGAATATGTATTTTGAGGAGAAAGGTGCATACACCGGAGAAATTTCTGCAGCAATGCTTCTTGATGCAGGCGTAAAATACGTAATTATCGGACATTCCGAGCGCCGCGATTATTTTAAAGAGGATGACTGCCTGTTAAATAAAAAAGTAAAGAAGGCATTCGAGGCAGGTCTTACACCAATCCTTTGCTGCGGAGAATCTTTAGAGCAGAGAGAAATGGGTATCACGCTTGACTTCATCAGAATGCAGATTAAATCCGACTTAAAGGATATCACTGCAGCACAGGTTGCATCTATGGTAATCGCATATGAGCCGATCTGGGCAATCGGAACCGGCAAGACCGCTACTTCCGATCAGGCAGAAGAAGTGTGTGCAGCAATCCGTGAGTGCATCAAAGAGATTTATGATGAAGCGACTGCAGAGGCAGTCCGTATCCAGTACGGCGGTTCCGTAAATGCAGGCAATGCAGCAGAGTTATTTGCAAAGGCAGATATCGACGGTGGTCTGGTAGGCGGAGCTTCTCTGAAAGCAGAGTTCGGAAATATTGTCAACTATAAATAGGATTGGAAATCCGGAAAACAAAAGCAAATAGAAATGATTAAAACAGGGGGATTCAATTGGTAGATATACGATTGAATTCCCTTTTGCTTTGCACAGGGGCGCATAAGGAAATTAGCAGCAGAAGCTGCATGAGCCCCGCGCAGCGAGTAGGGGAATAAATTTTCCCTGCTCAATTTCATGATTGGAAACGGGAAAGGGCGTGAGGATATGGCAGAACCTATAAGCCAATACATTCTGATGCATAAGAATATTCCGGTAGCTGAACTGGAACTGGATGCCGCCTCTGGAGCTATTATACGCCTTGGTACGATTTATGAACAGAATCATGTACCGGTAGGCGTCGCCGTCAAGCATGGAAGTATTGACCGAAGTGCGTTAAATGAATGGTGGCGGGGGCGGGCAATTCCGGCAAGCCGTTACGGGATACGGAATGCCTTGATGGAAATGGAGATATCTAATGTACAGCTTTTAACAGAGAAATGTCTGGGACTCAGTCTGTCCGACCAATATTGGATATGCCCTGTCGGTTCGGGAATTTCATGGGGACAGGTCAATTTTTTTGAGAATCCATTTTCTTCGGATGTGGGGGATATTTTGTTTGGGGAAAGAGCAGGGAATCGTCAAATTAGCCTAATGTCTCCTGACAATACATCAGACGGATGGCTGAAAAAGAAATGGACAATTATTGACGGAAAACGGTGTCTGTTAAAGAGCGGAAGCGGCGCCACTTGGCAGGAACCCTATAATGAGGTGTTGGCAAGCCGTATCATGGAACGATTGCATATTCCTCATGTTTCTTATACTTTGCTGATGAAGGAGGACTATCCATATAGCGTATGTGAGGATTTCATTACGCCGGAGACGGAGCTGATCACTGCATGTCATATCATGCAGACAATGAAAAAGCCAAACCATGTATCCGTATACCGTCATTATATGGACTGCTGCAAGCAGCTGGAAATTCCCGGCATAGAGGCGGCAGTGAACCGAATGCTGGTTCTGGATTATCTGATTGTCAATGAAGACAGGCATCAGAACAACTTTGGGGTAATCCGCAGGGCTGATACTCTGGAATATGTTGGGGCGGCGCCAATTTATGACAGTGGGACATCTCTCTGGTTTGACAAACCGATAGGAATGATAAATGCCAGAGCAAAGGTAAAGAGCAAGCCTTTTAAGAACAGCCACGAGGAGCAGATCAAGTTAGTAACGGATTTTGGCTGGCTGGATTTTTCTGCGCTTGCAGGTCTTGACGAGGAGCTGCGTGAGATTGTCAGGGGATCGCTGTTTATTGACGAAGCAAGATGTGAGGCGCTTTGCAAAGGGCTGAGACAGAGAACTGAAATGCTAGAAGAAGCGGTTCTATCGGCAGGAAGACCGGGCTTTATTGAAAACACACAATTTGATGTGAAAGAAGATAAGGCGTATAGCGGTGAGACGGAAGAAAACAATCCAAATACAAAATAAGTGAGGAACAAAAGTGAAGAAGAGACTAGCCTGTGGGATGGGTTTGATGATACTGATATGTGGATTGGCTGGCTGTGCGCCGGCGCAGAAGGAGCAAGCGCCGGAAATGCAGGAAAACGGGGCGGCAGAGGGCTTTCAAAGGGAGAAAGAGGATTTGGCGAAAGACGAATCAGAAAAAGAAACGGAACAGGCAAATTTGCAGACAGAAACGCCGCTCCAAAAGGCATACGAGGAGATATTAGAGCATGGTACAAGTGAATTTCTCGGAAATTATCCGATAGATGAGGCATTTTTAGACTGGTTCCTTGCATCTTATGGGGAAGAGACGCTGGAACGCCTGACGGATAAAGATTTGTCCGAAGAACGGGGACAGGAGCGCTGGTATGAGCTGACCGGAAATACCATACATGTACTTTGGCTTATGTATTGCCGGGATATGGGGATAAATCAGCAGGAGCTGGAAAATGTTTATTGGATGGATTGTGCATCGGAAGAACGGACGGTTCTGGATTTTGCGGGAGATTTCAATTTTTCGGAAGGGTGGGGCACCATGCGGCATCTGGACAGCCAGCCAAACGGGATTTATGACTGCTTTTCAGGAGAACTTTTATCAGAAATGCAGTCCGCAGATATCATGGTAATAAATAATGAATTTACCTATAGCAATCGGGGAACACCGCTAGAGGGAAAGGCGTATACATTTCGGGCAAATCCCGAACGCGTAAAACTGTTAGAAGCATTTGGAACGGACATCGTCAGTCTTGCTAACAACCATGTGTATGATTATGGCGAGGAGGCATTGATAGACACATTAGAGACTTTGGAGGGAAGCGGCGTTCCTTATGTTGGAGCGGGAAGGAATCTTGAGGAAGCGGAAAAAATTGTCTATTTTATTGCAAACGGGCGCAAGATTGCGATTACGGCGGCGAGTCAGATTGAACGTTCGAGCAATTACACGAAGGAGGCAACGGAGGATTCGGCGGGCGTCTTAAAGACCTTAAATCCTGATAAATATGTAGAGGTGATAAAGACTGCGGAGGAAAACAGTGATATCGTGATTGCCTATGTGCATTGGGGCACCGAGCATCAGAGCTGGTATGGTGCAGATCAGGAGAGCTTGGCGGATGCATTTGTAGAGGCAGGGGTAGACGTGATTATAGGAGGTCATACCCATTGTCTGCAGGGAATGGCCTATAAAAATGGCGTTCCTATTCTCTATAGTCTCGGAAATTTCTGGTTCAATCAGAAGACTTTAGATACCGGACTGGCACAGGTGCTGATTGAAAAAGACGGCAGCATTGGTTTACGGTTCCTGCCCTGCATTCAGCAGAATTATAAAACAGTGCTTGTAACAGGCGAGACAGAGAAGCAGCGGATACTAGACTATATGAAAAGTATTTCCAGCGGCGTGAGCATTGATGAGGAAGGATATGTTAGGGATTTAGCAACAGATTAGCCGAGGGCTGAACTTTACCGGATTTATCAGAAGAGGATTAGACAGATGGAAAGAAATGTGTTATACTGTGCGGGAGAAAAACCGCAGGCGTAAGGAGGCCAGGCCAAACCACGCAATACGGCGAAAATATATCTAATTTTAAGTAGAAAAGAGGAAGAGATATGAGTAAGAAACCAACCGTATTAATGATTTTAGACGGATTCGGACTGAATCAGAACCCGAAGGCTAATGCAGTCGCAGAGGCAAAGAAACCGAATATTGATGCACTGATGAAAGAGTGTCCTTTCGTAGAGGGACAGGCAAGCGGTCTTGCCGTGGGACTTCCGGACGGACAGATGGGGAATTCCGAGGTAGGACATCTGAACATGGGCGCCGGAAGAATCGTATATCAGGAGCTGACAAGAATTACCAAAGAAATCGAAGACGGAGACTTTTTTAAGAATGAAGCGTTGTTAAAGGGAATGGCAAATGCTAAGACAAACGGTTCTTCCCTTCATTTATACGGACTCCTTTCCGACGGAGGCGTTCACAGCCATAACACCCATCTCTATGGCTTGCTTGAGCTGGCAAAGAGAGAAGGAATTGAAAAAGTATATGTGCACTGCTTTTTAGACGGACGTGATACCGCTCCGACTTCCGGCAAGGGATTCATTGAGGCGCTGGAAGCAAAGATGAAAGAAATCGGCGTTGGAGAAATCGCATCCATTACCGGACGTTACTATGTGATGGACCGTGATAACCGTTGGGACCGCGTGGAGAAGGCATATCGGGCGTTGACCGAGGGAGAAGGCGAGAAGGCAGAAAGCGCAGTCGCTGCAATTACAGCAAGCTATGAAAAAGATGTGACAGATGAATTTGTAGTTCCGACCGTAGTCGAGAAGGACGGGAAACCGGTAGCAACGATAAATGATAAAGATACGATTATTTTCTTTAACTTCCGTCCGGACCGTGCAAGAGAGATTACGAGAACTTTCTGCGCAGATGATTTTGACGGATTTGACAGAGGCGCAAGAAAAGATGTTACCTACATCTGCTTTACGGAATATGATGTGACGATTCCGAATAAGGAAATTGCATTCCATAAGGTAGAACTGACAAATACGTTTGGACAATTTTTGGCAGACAATGGGCTTACACAGGCAAGAATTGCCGAGACGGAGAAATACGCACACGTTACCTTCTTCTTTAACGGCGGTGTGGAAGAGCCGAATCCGGGAGAAGACCGTATTCTGGTGAATTCCCCGAAGGTAGCTACCTATGATTTGAAGCCGGAAATGAGCGCTTATGAAGTATGCGATAAGCTGGTAGAGGCAATCAAGTCGGATAAATATGATGTGATTATCATCAATTTTGCAAATCCGGACATGGTTGGACATACCGGAGTGGAAGCTGCGGCGATTTCGGCGGTAGAAGCAGTGGATGAGTGTGTCGGAAAAGCTGTTGCAGCGCTCAAAGAGGTAGGCGGTCAGATGTTCCTCTGCGCAGACCATGGTAATGCAGAACAGTTGGTTGACTACGAGACAGGCGCTCCATTTACCGCACATACTATCAATCCGGTGCCGTTTATCCTGATAAATGCAGATCCGGCATATGCCCTGAGAGAGGGCGGCTGTCTGGCGGATATTGCGCCGACTTTAATTGAGCTGATGGGAATGACGCAGCCGGCAGAGATGACTGGTAAATCACTGCTTGTACGCAAATAAGCTAACAGTAAAGGGAAAATCGGAAGGGAAGGACAGAAATGTTCTTCCCGCCTTATATTATGTGCACGGGCTCCAGAGGAAGATTGCCAGCAGAGCTGGCGGAGCCCGGCACGGCGAGTAGGAGAAGATAAACTTTTCCTACTCGATTGCACAGGGCGCATAAGGAAATTAGCGGCGGAAGCTGCATGCGCAGCGAGCAGGGGGAATAAATCTTCCCTGCCCGAATATAGAATTGTGAGGAATCAATTATGGCTTGGATGGGAAAAAAGGAAAAAAGAAAAATCAGACTGATGGGAGTGCTTCTTGCTGTTATGATGCTGTTTGCTTCGGGCTGCGAGTGGGCAAGGGAATTATCGGAGGAGTTTGAAGAGGCAGAGGTGCAGGCGAGGGCAGAGGATGCAATGGAGCTGTTGAACGCATGTGACTTTGAGGCAATTGAAGAGCTGGTAGACGAGGCGTTTAAGGATCAGCTCAGCGCCGAAATATTAGAAGAGGCATTGGGGGAGAAGATACAGAGCTTAGGTGAATTTGACGGTTATAGCGATGAAGCGGTAGTAGGGCTTAAAAGTAAGGACTATGACGGGAACGTGGCAGTAGCGGTCTTAAACGGGACTTATAAGAATGGTACGATAGCGGTCACGATCAGCTATAATACGGACTATAAGATTATAGGCTTTTATGCGAAATAAGCGGAGGTGCGCATGGAGAAAAGTACTGTCAAAACAATCATGAAGTTAATTGTGGCAACCGTTTTCTTGTGCTTTGCGCTCGCCAACCTTTCGGCTATATTAGGAATTTTAAGAAATCTGGCGGGGCTTTTGTCTCCGTTTCTGATTGGGGGCTGTATCGCCTTTATTTTAAATGTCCTATTAAAGGTATGGGAAGAAAAGGTCTTTCGGAAGGCGAAGATTTCACAGAAGTTAAAAAGAATGATTTCGATTCTGCTGACGCTTATCAGTGTGTTGTTCGTCCTTTTTATTGTCATCTGGCTGGTCGTTCCCCAGTTGATTTCAGCGGGGGAATCCATTGCGGTACAGATACCGGCGGCATGGGAAAGGGCGGAAGCGTTCATAAACGACAACATAGAGGCGGATACACAGATTGGTTTGGTAATGACACAGATCGGCGAGAATGGAGAGAAGATGATCGCGGAGCTTGCAGGTTATTTGAAAAACAGTTCCGGTCATATTTTATCTGCTACGGTTGACGTAGTATCGGGGACGCTTGGGGCGCTCATCAATCTGTTTATGAGCCTGATTTTTGCAATTTATATTCTGACGCAGAAGGAGAAGCTTTTGGGGCAGGCAAAGCAGGTCATGCAGGCATTTCTCCCGGAGAAGGCAGCAGGGAAAATCGCAAAGGTCTGCTGTTTGACAGAAGAAACTTTTCGCAAGTTTATTACGGGGCAGTGTTTAGAGGCTGTGATACTGGGCAGCATATTTTTTGTTGCGATAAGTCTTTTCCGCATGCCGTATGCCTTGCCGATCAGCGTGCTGATCTCACTGCTGTCTCTGATTCCTATATTCGGAACATTGATTGGCTGCGTAGTGGGGACAGTGCTGATATTGGTCGTGAATCCCATGCAGGCGATTGGCTTTGTAGCGCTGTTCCTTGTCATACAGCAGGTGGAGGGAAATCTGATCTATCCGCATGTTGTAGGGAATTCCGTAGGCCTTCCTTCTATCTGGGTGTTTACGGCGGTATTGATTGGCGGTAAGTTATTTGGAATTGCCGGTATGCTGGTGTTTATTCCGCTGTGTTCGGTCGCTTATGTATTGTTCCGGGATGAAGTGAAGAGACGGATTCGGATTAAGATGGGAAAGCGTTAACAATAAAGGTATTTGATAAAATAGCAACAACTGGATCATTGTGAAAATAAAGGAGGGTATCGCTCAATCATTAAATTAGATGATTGGGCGATACCCTTTATTATTATGTTTCCTGCCCGATACCCCTCTGCATAAATAAACCTATCCCGCCTGCATCCGGGAGGTACACTGATGAATGAGCTGCGATACATCTTCGGCGGGCTGGGTGAATTCACAGCCATACCGGTAGTGGGTCATATCATAGGATTCACAGCGGATAAGTCTCACAACGGTAAAGACTGTTGGAGAATCTGAATCATAGAGGTCTAGCTTGGCATTGAAAAAATAGCCAATCGGTAAAATGCATTCGGAAATAAAACCGATGCCGTGGCTGGAAATGTCGACAACTTCAATCGGCGTATCTAAATCATGAATACCAGTGGTATCCTGCTTAAATAAATCGCAGAGACATAGTTCAATGTGAACCGGAAGTCTTGTGCTTTTGCGTCTGTCATCCATATAATTCCCCCCTTCGGTGCAATACATTGTATAGTTACTTCTATTATAACTTATCAGAAAAAAACGTCAAGCCTATAAGTTGAACGAATAGAACATTGAAAAAATAACCGATTCATACAGAAAGAATTGACTTTCTAAAAGGGGCTGTATTATAATTTGCTGGTATAGTAAAGCTGAGCGTGATAGAATGCGTCAAAGCGAACAGATCATAATGTTTAGGAAAGCATAAGATGGAGGATAGGATATGCAGGAATTTAAACCCGTAAAAGAAGGAAAAGTGCGTGAGGTATATGATAACGGAGACAGTCTGATTATCGTAGCAACAGACAGAATTTCAGCTTTTGATCACATTCTGCAGAATAAAATCACAAAAAAAGGTGCGATTTTAACGCAGATGTCTAAGTTTTGGTTTGATTATACGAAGGATATTGTACCAAACCACATGCTTTCGGTAGACGTGAAAGATATGCCGGAATTTTTCCGAAATGAGAATTTTGACGGCAACAGTATGATGTGTAAAAAATTGGAGATGCTTCCGATAGAGTGCATTGTGCGCGGTTATATCACCGGAAGCGGCTGGGAGAGCTATAAAGAGAACGGTAAGGTCTGCGGTATTACGCTGCCGGAGGGACTGCAGGAATCGGACAAGCTGCCGGAGCCGATTTATACGCCGAGCACAAAGGCGGAAATCGGAGATCATGATGAAAATATTTCTTTTGAGAAGAGCGTAGAGGTTCTTGAAAAGATTTATCCGGGCAAAGGTGAGGATTACGCAAATCAGATTAAAGAATGTACGATTGCATTATATAAGAAATGCGCAGAGTATGCACTGACCAAGGGAATTATCATTGCAGATACCAAGTTTGAATTCGGTCTGGATGAGAACGGAAAGGTCGTTCTTGGGGATGAGATGCTTACGCCGGACAGTTCCAGATTCTGGCCATTGGAAGGATATGAAGCAGGTAAGTCACAGCCTTCTTATGACAAACAGTTTGTACGCGACTGGTTAAAGGCTAATCCGGACAGTGATTATCTTCTTCCGGATGATGTCATCAAAAAGACGATTGATAAATACGAGGAAGCATTTGCGCTGTTAACCGGAAAATCGTTTTCTTAGGGGCATTTTCGTTACTGGGAGCGGCTTTTGCCGTGAATCGTAACGCATTTTCTGCCGTTTTCTAATGGGGATTAGATGAAGTGGCATAGAAATGATGAATTGAGATAAAGCATGGAGAATGACATGGAAAACGAATACGAGAAAAAAGACGCTCCTTTTTTACATGGACTACATGAGGAGTGCGGTGTTTTTGGAATTTATGACTTCGACGGAAAAGATGTGGCGTCGTCTGTCTATTACGGATTGTTTGCTCTGCAGCACAGAGGACAGGAAAGCTGTGGGATTGCGGTCAGCGAGACGGACGGTCCGAAAGGAAAAGTAACCTCATTTAAAGATATGGGGCTGGTAAATGAAGTATTTACCGGAGACGTTTTGGAGAAGATGAAAGGCGATATCGGCGTGGGACATGTCCGGTATTCTACAGCCGGCGAGTCTACCAGAGAGAATGCGCAGCCGCTTGTGCTCAATTATGTCAAGGGTACGCTTGCATTGGCACACAACGGAAATTTAATCAATGCGAAGGAATTGAAAAAGGATCTGGAATATACGGGAGCTATTTTCCAGACGACGATTGATTCTGAGGTCATTGCTTATCATATCGCAAGAGAGCGGCTGAACTCAAAGACTGCGGAAGAAGCGGTGCGCCGTGCGGCAGCAAAGCTGAAAGGAGCGTACTCCCTTGTTGTGATGAGCCCAAGAAAGCTGATCGGAGCAAGAGATCCTTTCGGATTTAAGCCTCTTTGTATCGGAAAACGAGACAATGCTTATATTATTACCTCCGAGACTTGTGCGCTTGAGACAATCGGTGCGGAATTTGTTCGGGATGTAGAGCCGGGCGAGGTGGTTACCATTTCACCGGAGGGCGGTATCCGGTCGGATAAAAGCCTTTGTCTGCCTAAGGAAAAAGAGGCGCGATGTATTTTTGAGTATATTTATTTTGCAAGACCGGACAGCCATATCGACGGCGTCAGCGTCTATGATTCCAGAATCAAAGCGGGACGTTTTCTTGCAATAGATTCACCGGTAGAAGCTGACCTTGTGGTCGGCGTACCGGAGTCAGGAAATGCGGCGGCGCTGGGATATTCCTTAGAGTCCGGGATTCCGTATGGAACTGCATTTGTCAAAAACGGCTATGTGGGAAGAACCTTTATTAAACCAAAGCAAAGCAGCCGGGAGTCCAGCGTCAGGGTAAAGCTGAATGTGCTGAAGGAGGCGGTCAACGGAAAACGGATTATTATGATTGATGATTCCATTGTCCGCGGAACGACATCAGACCGCATTGTCAGTATGCTAAAGGAAGCAGGAGCGAAAGAGGTTCATGTAAGAATCAGTTCGCCGCCGTTTTTATGGCCCTGCTATTTTGGAACGGATATTCCCGAGCGGGAACAGTTGATTGCATATAACCGGACGGTGGAGGAAATCCGTCAGGTAATCGGCGCAGATACGCTCGGATATCTTGAAATCAACCGTCTGCATGAGATGGTGAAGGGATTGCCGATCTGTAAGGGATGCTTTACCGGAACATATCCGATGGAGCCGCCGAAGGAAGATATCAGAGGAGAATATGAGCGGTAAGACCCCGTCGCACTGTGGATTGCAGAAGGCGTTATTCCGGTATTTGACCGGTAGGAACAGATAATAGGAGGATTAGAATGAGTACAGACAGATATAGCAGCCCGCTGTCAGAGCGGTATGCAAGCAAGGAAATGCAATACATCTTTTCGCCGGAGAAGAAATTTAAGACATGGAGGAAATTGTGGATTGCTCTTGCTGAGACAGAGAAGGAGCTGGGATTGGATATCACTCAGGAGCAGATTGACGAATTAAAGGAGCATCAGGACGATATCAATTTTGATGTGGCAAAGGCAAGGGAGAAGGAAGTGCGTCATGACGTCATGTCCCATGTGTATGCCTACGGTGTGCAGTGCCCGAAAGCGAAGGGAATCATTCATCTGGGTGCGACTTCTTGTTATGTCGGAGATAATACGGATATTATTTTGATGGCGGAAGCCTTACAGCTTGTCCGCAAAAAGCTGGTAAATGTAATTGCAGAGCTGGCAAATTTTGCCGACAAGTATAAGAATCTGCCGACACTGGCATTTACCCACTTCCAGCCGGCGCAGCCGACTACGGTCGGAAAGCGGGCAACACTCTGGGCACAGGAGTTTATCATGGACTTGGAGGATCTGGAGTATGTCTTAGGCAGCTTAAAGCTGCTTGGTTCTAAGGGAACGACAGGAACGCAGGCAAGTTTCTTAGAGCTGTTTGACGGGAATCAGGAAACTATTGATAAGATTGATCCTTTGATTGCCGAAAAGATGGGATTTAAAGAGTGCTATGCCGTATCCGGGCAGACTTATTCCAGAAAAGTAGATACGAGAGTGGCGAATATTTTAGCGGGTATTGCGGCAAGCGCACATAAAATGTCAAACGATATCCGGCTGCTGCAGCATTTGAAGGAAGTGGAAGAACCGTTTGAGAAGAATCAGATTGGTTCCTCTGCAATGGCATATAAGCGGAATCCGATGAGAAGCGAGCGTATCGCCTCCCTTTCCCGTTATGTGATGATTGACGCCCTAAATCCGGCAATCACATCTGCGACCCAGTGGTTTGAGAGGACATTGGATGATTCGGCAAATAAGCGTCTGTCCATACCGGAAGGTTTTCTTGCGATTGACGGGATTTTAGATTTATGCCTGAACGTAGTGGATGGGCTTGTGGTATACGATAAGGTTATCACAAAACGTCTGATGAGCGAGCTGCCGTTTATGGCGACCGAGAATATCATGATGGATGCGGTCAAGAAGGGCGGAGACCGCCAGGAGCTGCATGAGAAGATCCGCCAGTTGTCGATGGAAGCAGGGAAAAATGTGAAGCAGGAGGGCAAGGAGAATAATCTTCTGGAGCTGATTGCGGCAGATTCGGCGTTCGGGCTTACTCTGGAGGAATTGCAGGATACGATGGATCCTGCAAAATATGTAGGACGTTCTCCGATTCAGGTGGAGCAGTTCATTGCGAAGGTAGTTCAGCCGATTTTAGATGAGAATCGGGATATTTTGGGAGTTAAGGCAGAGATTAACGTGTAAACAAAGCCTCTTTTGGAAATACTAGTAGATAGTATTTTCAAAGGAGGTTTTTTATGGCATTAAAATTAACGATCACAAAGGTAAAAGCGAGGGAAATCTTAGACTCCAGAGGAAATCCTACCGTTGAGGCGGAGGTTGTGGTTGAGACGGAGACAACCGGGAAAAAGACCGTATCAAGGGCGGCAGTCCCTTCCGGGGCGAGTACGGGACAGTTTGAAGCGGTAGAGCTAAGGGATGGCGGCAGCAGATACCGGGGGCAGGGAGTGACCAAGGCCGTCAAGAACGTAAACGGAAAGATTGCAAAGGCGTTGTCAGGGAAAAATGTACTGCGTCAGAGAGGCGTGGACGAACGGATGTTAGCTCTTGACGGAACTGCGAATAAGGAGAAGCTGGGAGCCAACGCAACGTTAGCAGTGTCCCTTGCCTGCGCAAAGGCAGCGGCAAAAGCATTGAAGATGCCGCTGTACCGTTATCTCGGCGGCGTAGGGGCAGACGGGGTTCCGATTCCGATGATGAACATTTTAAACGGAGGGGCGCATTCCGATAACAATGTGGATATTCAGGAATTTATGATTCTTCCGGTCGGGGCGCCGGGAATCAGAGAGGGAGTCCGCTGGTGCGCAGAAGTCTATCAGGAATTGAAGAAGCTGCTGAAGTCCAGAAATCTGTCAACGGCAGTCGGAGATGAAGGCGGTTTTGCACCGAATTTGTCAACGGATGAGGAAGCGATTGAGGTCATTTTAGAGGCGATTACAAAAGCCGGATATACGGCGGGGGAGAATAAAGACTTTATGATATCCCTGGATGTTGCTGCAAGTGAATGGAAGGCGGGAAATCAGTCAGAAGAGGAAAGTGAAACAGAAGGAAACAGCGTTGTAAGGTACTGTCTGCCGAAGAAACAGCAAGTTTATACATCGGACGAGCTGATTGACCACTGGGAGCAAATGATAGCGAAATACCCAATTTATTCTATTGAGGATCCGTTGGATGAAGAGGATTGGGAAGGCTGGAAGAAGCTGACGGAGCGGATAGGCGACCGGGTGATTTTAGTCGGCGACGATTTGTTCGTGACCAATGTAAAGCGTCTGCACAAGGGAATCCGGATGGGCTGTGGAAATGCAATTCTGATAAAGCCGAATCAGATCGGAACGCTGACAGAGACGATAGATGCTATCCGTCTGGCAAAGGAATACGGTTATATTACGATTATGTCCCACAGAAGCGGCGAGACGGAGGATACGACGATTGCGGATCTAAGTGTCGGACTTGGGACGGAGCTGATAAAGACCGGGGCTCCGTGCCGCGGGGAGCGGACGGCGAAATATAACCAGTTGATGAGGATTGAGGAGAGTCTCGGATAGAAAATCACTTGACGTCTCCGAATAACCGTCGTATGATGAGAAAAATCAAAAAGGCGGGAGAAGAAAGCAATGGATTATCTAAATCAGAATATTGCGATAAATCTGAAAAAAATCCGGTTGGCGCGGGGGTATAGTCTGGATGTGGTAGCGGAGCAGACCGGGGTAAGCAAAAGTATGTTAGGACAGATTGAACGAGGAGAGGCGAATCCAACCATTGGAACGCTGGGGAAAATCGTCAGTGGCCTTCGTGTGGAGCTTACAGATTTGGTAGAAACACCGGGAGAAAGTGTTTATCCGGTTTGCGGAGACACGTTGATTCCGACAAAGGAAGCGGAAGGACAATATCGGGTATATACCTATTTTCCGTATGAAAAGGAACGGAATTTTGAAATTTATGTAATTGAACTTGAACCGGGGGCATCATATAAAAGCGGCGCTCATGGGGAGAATACAAAGGAGTATGTCATTGTAGAAAAGGGCAGTCTGATTTTAAAAATTGACGGGCAGTCTTATCTCGTGAAGAGCAGTGATGCAATCCGCTTTGATTCGGATAAGAACCACGAATATTACAACAGTGGTCAGGAACTTTTGAAATTTGTCAGTATATTTTCCTATACGATGTGATGGTTTGTGCAATATATCGCACAGAGAA
The DNA here is from genome assembly GCA_910578885.1 of uncultured Lachnospiraceae bacterium. Lineage (GTDB taxonomy): Bacteria > Bacillota > Clostridia > Lachnospirales > Lachnospiraceae > Roseburia_C. The sequence goes on along the minus strand of CAJTSH010000006.1, from coordinate 49,795 downwards.
ATTGAAAAAAGTAGAAAAAAAGTTTAAAATCGCTACGAAATTTGGAAAAACTAATAAATAATTATTTTTTTGTAAAAAGAAATTGACAATATATTGCACATGAATTATACTAACCACAACAAGATGACAGGAACAACAGAAGATAGGAATTGTTTTTTTGTGGACAAAGGCGTTTACTTATTTTAAGTAAGCGTCTTTTTTTATCGAAAATTCCTACGGATTTGTCCGCTGTGTTTTCATCTTGCGCCGGAAATGGACGTAACTAATTGTAGCGTATGAGAAAGTGAGGATAATTTTATGAAAAAGAGATTATTGAGTGTGATGATGACCGCAGCAATGACAATGGGATTATTTACAGGCTGTGGAAACAGTGATAATGGTGAGGCGGATACGAAGGATGTGGAGATACAGGCGGCAACGGAGGACAGTTCCTCAAAGGGAGTTCTGAGAGTTGGTATGGAATGTGCCTATGCGCCGTTTAACTGGACGCAGGAGACAGAGGACGTGTCAAACGGCGAGAAAGCGGTTCCGATTTACGGAACAAGTTATTATGCCTATGGTTATGATGTGATGATGGCGCAGAAGATTGCAGATGCATTGGGATGGGATCTGGAGATACATAAAGTGGAATGGGATTCGATTGGATTGGCAATGGATTCCGGACAGTATGACTGCATTATTGCAGGCATGGGTAAGACGCCGGAACGTGAAGCGGCTTATGCATTTACGGAACCATACTACTATAGAGATAATTGTGTAACAGTAAAGAAAGGCAGCGGATTAGAGGATATCAAAAAATTATCTGAGTTTGAGGGAAAAAATGTGACCGTGACAACACAGCTTGGAACGGGATGGGTAAGTCTGACGGACCAGATTCCGGATGTGACGCTCGGTGCAAACTATGAGACTACAGCGGAGTGCTTTATGGCAGTTTCAAACGGTGTGGCAGATGTTGCATTGATAGACCTTCCGACCTCCGAGTCTGCGGCAATGACGAATGGGGATTTGGTCGTAATTGTACTTGATGAAGATGATACGTTTGACGATCCTACCGGAATGACGAATGTATGTATAGCGACAAGAAAAGATGATACTGAATTCAGAGATCAGATTCAGAGCGTGTTAGACAGTATTGGATGGAATGATAAGGCGGCAATGGATGAAATGATGTCTGAGGCAATTAAAGTCCAGCCTGCTGCAAACAACTGATAAAACAGGTGACGAAGGAGGAGATTGTATGCGCTATGGAATGCTTGCATCCGTAAATCCGACAAATTTTATGGAATGGATGATATTTCTGACAAGGAAATATGCAAATCTGTTCTGGCAGGGTACATGGCTTACCCTGTATGTGGCAGTAGTCGGAACCATTTTAGGTTTTCTGCTTGGATATCTGGTGGGAATTATCGAAGATATTAAGCTTCATAAAGAAGATAGTGTGATAAAGAAAGTTCTGGTGCGGATTTTAAAGCTCATTTCTATAATTTATGTGGAGATGTTCCGGGATACTCCGATGATTGTGCAGGCAATGGTCATTTTCTTTGGACTGCGTCAGTCAAATGTGGAAATCGGTGTAGTGACAGCGGGAATTCTGGTAACGGTATTAAATACCGGAGCTTACATGTCGGAAACCGTCCGTGCCGGTATCAAATCTATAGATGCCGGACAGAGGGAAGGTGCGCTGGCGCTCGGTATGTCGCCTATGCTTGCAATGTTTGCCGTAGTTCTTCCGCAGGCCTTTAAAAATATCATACCCGAGATGGCAAACACCTTTTTGACCAATCTGAAAATGACATCGGTTCTGAATGTCATCGGCGTATCTGAGTTATTTATGACGGCGAAGACTGTAGGCGGCAATTATTATAAGTATTTTGAATCTTATCTGATTATTGCAGTAATTTATTTTGTGCTATGTTTCCTGTTTAACCGCATTTTCCTGCTAATTGAAAGGAAGCTGTCATTGAAATCAGATTATGTTCTGGCGGTAGAGTATATGGATAACCAATAGGAGGAAGAAGATATGGGAAAAAAGATAATCAGTATTGAAAATTTGAGTAAATCTTTCGGAAATCATGAGGTCTTAAGAAAAATAGATTTTGCTGTGGAGAAGGGGGAAGTGATTTGTATTGTCGGTTCCTCAGGTTCGGGAAAATCCACACTGCTCCGCTGTATTAACAGACTGGAACATCAGACAAATGGGAAGATTTTCTATCATGGGAAGGAACTGCGTGACGTACAAAAGGAGGTGAATGAGTACCGTTCCAAGGTCGGAATGGTATTCCAATCCTTTAATCTTTTTGATAATATGACTGTTTTGGATAACTGTATGGCGGGGACAAGGAAGGTGCTTCATATACCAAAGCAGGAAGCTTTTGACCGCGCAATCACAAATTTAAAGGCGGTTGGCATGGCGCCCTATATCCACGCACATCCAGCGCAGTTATCGGGAGGACAGAAACAGCGTGTGGCAATCGCAAGAGCATTGTGTATGAATCCAGAAGTATTGCTTTTTGACGAGCCCACCAGTGCATTAGACCCGGAAATGGTAGGGGAGGTGTTAAATGCCATGAAGGAGTTGGCGAAAACCGGACTGACAATGATTATTGTCACTCATGAGATGGGATTCGCAAGAGACGTATCGACTAGAACGATTTTTATGGATAAAGGATATATTGCAGAAGATGATGTTCCGGCAAAGCTGTTCACTAATCCGAAGAATCCGAGAACCAGAGAATTCTTAAGCCGGTTTATGGCGGGCTGATAATAGAAGAAGAGGCTAGTATTGAAAATAGTATGATAGGAGGAGATGAGATGGACAACTATGTCGTTACATTTGCCAGAGGCTTTGGTACGGGCGGAAAGGAAATCGCTTCAAGGCTTGCGGCAGAATTGGGAATCCATTGTTACGAAAACCGGATTTTGACGCTTGCTTCCCAGATGAGCGGTCTGGACGAGAAGCTGTTTGAAGAGGTAAATGAAAAGATGCGCATAACTGGTGGTTTTTCCAATTTTTTAAAGGGACTTCCCAGATCAAGGCAGTATATTTCCAGAAATGAGAAATTTGTTTCGGACGATACGCTGTTTGAATATCAGAAAAAAATCATTGAAAATCTTTCTGATACGGAATCTTGTGTAATTGTCGGAAAATGTGCAGATTGGATTTTGAGGGGCAGGGATAACGTGATCAGTATCTACATAGAGGCATCGAGAGATTTCTGTATCAGACGGACGATGGAGCACATGGGCGTGACAGAGGAAACAGCAAGCACAACAATAGAACATACGGATAAATACCGAGCCGATTATTATCAATATTATACCAACGGAAATTACTGGACGAATCCAATCAATTACGACATTACGTTAAATAGTGAAAAGGTCGGTGTGGAGAATTGCGTAAAGCTGATTCGGGAATATCTGAAAATAAAAAAATTGATTTAAGGAAATAGATTTTGAAAGGGAAGAGGGAAACAGGATGAAATTGAAGGATACGGGATATACAGAATTAGAGATAAAGGAAAAAGTAAACCAATATATGATAGAAACTTATGAACGGTTTGATTTTGTGGCAGAAACCGCAAAAGGTATGTATTTATATAGTGCGGAAGGAAACGCATATCTGGATTTCTATGCCGGAATTGCCGTAAACAGCGTCGGAAACTGTAATAAGAGGGTTGTGGACGCGGTAAGGGAACAGTGCGGGGAGTTGATGCAGACTTTCAATTATCCCTACACGATTCCGCAGGCATTGCTGGCAGAGAAGATTTGCACCACAATTGGGATGGATAAGATTTTTTACCAGAATTCTGGTGCAGAAGCGAATGAGGCGATGATTAAGATGGCGAGAAAATACGGAGTTGAGAAATACGGTCCGCAAAAATATAATATTGTAACGGCAAGAATGTCCTTTCACGGCAGGACCTTTGGAGCGATGAGCGCAACTGGTCAGCCGGATAATGCGTGTCAGATTGGATTTGGCGATATGACGCCGGGATTTTCTTATGCAGAATATAATAATCTGGAATCCTTCAAGGAGGCAGCTACAGAAAATACAATCGGAATCATGGTAGAACCGGTACAGGGAGAGGGCGGCGTTCACCCTGCTACAAAGGAATTTCTGGTCGGACTGCGTCAATTCTGTGACGAGAAGGGAATCCTTCTTCTTTTGGATGAGGTTCAGACGGGATGGTGCAGAACCGGAGCCGTTATGAGTTATATGAATTACGGAATCAAACCGGACATTGTATCTATGGCGAAGGCGCTCGGCGGCGGAATGCCGATTGGAGCAATCTGTGCGAGAAAAGAAGTGGCAAAAGCATTTACTGCAGGCTCACATGGAACCACATTTGGCGGTCATCCGGTTTGTTGCGCTGCAGCGCTTGCTGCGGTCAATGAACTGCTGGAGGCGGACTGTGCAAAGAATGCGAAAGAGATGGGGGATTACTTTTGTTCAAAACTGGCAATGCTGCCGCATTTAAGAGAGGTGAGACATCAGGGGCTTTTCATCGGAGTGGAGTTTGACGATACGATCAGCGGTATAGACGTAAAACATGGCTGTCTGGAGCGGAAGCTTTTGATAACGGCAATCGGTGATCATATTATTCGTATGGTACCGCCGTTAATTGTGACAAAGGAGGACTGTGACAAGGCGTTTGAAATTATAAAGGAGACGGTAGAGAGATTGTAAGCAGACGGCATTTAAGATAGAACTGAAAATGTGCACAGAATGGAGGAAATTATGACATTTCAATATCATCTGCCGGTCAATCTGTTATTTGGGCGGGGACGTATCAAAGAACTCGGTGTTATTGCAGCTATGTACGGGAAACGCGCATTGATTGTCACCGGGCAGAACAGTACAAAAAAAACGGGACTTTTGGAGCGGGCGGTAAACCTGCTAAAAGAAGCGGGAGCAGAGGTTGTTATTTTCGATCAGGTCAGTCAGAATCCTATGACTACGACGGCGGAAAAAGGTGCAGAGCTGGCAAGGGAGGAGGGGTGCAGCGTTGTTATCGGGCTCGGCGGCGGCAGTATTATGGACTGTGCCAAGGCAATTGCATTCCTGATCTGTAATGAGGGAGATATCAATGATTATATATTTAACCGAAAAACAGGGACGGAAGCGCAGCCGTTGATACTGATTCCGACGACCTGCGGAACGGGGAGTGAAGGAAACGGTTTTGCGGTGCTTACCAACCCCAAGACCGGTGATAAGAAATCGCTTCGGACAAATGCGGTTATTGCAAATGCGTCCATTATTGATTCGGAGCTGATGCAGACCATGCCGGCTTCCGTCCTGGCATCGGTCGGATTTGATGCGCTTTGCCATTCGATGGAGGCATATCTGTCTAAAAGGAGCCAATCCATGACCGATCTGATGAGTCTTGAGGCAATGAAGCTGCTTGGTACATATCTGGCGGAAATCTATCAGGGGGCGAAGGATGCTAAGGCATGGGATGCGGTTACATGGGCAAGTACAATCGGAGGAATGGTCATCCATACGGCGGGAGTGACACTGCCTCACGGAATGGAGCATCCAGCAAGCGGGCTTAAGAATATCGTGCATGGGAGGGGGCTGGCGGCGCTTACGCCGGTAATTACAGAGGCGAGCATTCCCGCGGCTCCGGAAAAATACAAGATAATTGCAGAATGCCTCGGTGGAGACGGCAAAGCAGACTGTGCAGAGGTTTTACGGGGATTTTTAAAAAAGCTTGATTTAAATGTTACCCTGTCGGATCAGGGTATCACTGAAGGCGATATTGCATGGATGAGCGAGAACTGCTTTAAGGTGTCTGCCGCCGGAATTGCCAATCATCCGGCAGTTTTTACGATAGAAGAAATACAAAAGCTTTACCGGAAGGCGTTATGAATTTGTTGAGTATCGTTTCTTTCCATGATATACTTACATGGTTGTTACTTGAAGAAGGGTGGAAAATTATCATGAATAAGAAGATGAAAGGAACGATATTGTTATTATCAAGTGTTCTGGTGATGGGAGGATGCGGCTCCAATAACGGGGATCAGACACAGCAGGAGTTTGCAGGGAAAGTCACAGAGATAGCGGAGGACATGCAGGGCGCGGCAGAGCTGCAGAAGGAAGTCCTTGTGACCGAGAACGAAAAGCCGGAGGATACCCAGAGTGCGCCGGATACTGAAACGGAACTTCTGGAAACAGAAAGCCTGAAAACGGAGAGTTCTGAAATGGAAATTCCAGAGACCGAGACCGAAAAGCCTGCTGACGGGATAGATGCGGAGACGGTTTCGGGCAACATGCCGGTAATTTCCGTTACCGATGACAGAAAGGAATGGTATTCGGAAGACGGGAAAGAAATAATCTATTGGGTGGAAAAAAGTATTGTAACAATAGAAAATGAAGGCTTTGATGTACTGAAAAATGTGTTCGCAGAACGCTGGGGAGGAATCGGAGATGAAGCGATTTATGAAGAGACGGTGGAAGAGGCAAAAGAATCGTATGAAAAGAAAAAAGAAGATGGTTTCTTTGTGCTTGGTTTTACATATGACGGCGTTGAACTCGGAAGGTGTAACAGCAGTTTTGCGAGTTTTATTGAATGTTCCGAGATATATTCCGGAGCTGCAGATGCTGACTATATTGGTCTGACATTTGATGTAAAAAGCGGAAAAGAGCTTCAGCTTTGCGATATTCTGAGTGACGAGGAAGGCTTTTGCCGTGAAGCTGCAAACTATATTGCGGATAAATGGGATGAGGAATATAAAAGTGCAGGGATTGCTGAAAGTCATAAGGGAACAGACGGAAAGTATCTGCCGGAGGAGTTTGAGGAAGATATTAAGGAAGTGATGAAGGCTCCTGCGGATCCGAATATGCTGGGAAAACAATGGTATCTGAGTGAGGAGGGATTCGTCCTTGTATATCAGCAGTGGTCGTTAGGAATGCATGCGGAAACATTAGTTACAGTACCATATGAGAAAATTAACCAGTATCTGAAACCTGAATACGCAAAGCCATAGAAAATTTATAACTGTTCATCCTGCAACTGTGCCGACGTGTCTGAACCTTTACAAAAATTGGCAGAAACCGCAAAAAAATTGTTGATAAAATAAATTCTCTATGATATAATAATTAAAGTTGTCATATACTAATAACCGTAGGAGGAAGGATTCGTGGCAGTTTTAAAAACGATTTTAACAGTTATTTTCATTCTTATATGTATTGCATTGACAGTTATCATTTTGCTTCAGGAGGGAAAATCAGCAGGGCTTGGCGCAATCAGCGGTGCGGCTGATACATACTGGGGTAAGAATAAGGGACGTTCTATGGAAGGCTTACTGGTGAAATTTACCACGGTGTTGGTTATTTTATTCATTATTTTATCAGCAGTATTAAATATCGGAAGTTTTTAGAGAACAAAAGAACTGTCGTTTTACGGCAGTTCTTTTATCATATAGACATATAGAAAAAAGCGTCCTATATGATAAAAACTCTCATTAATAGGGGGACAAGATGGAGAAGGAACAATTTGAAAAGCGTAAGAAGACGCTTTATGATTTTATCTGCGATGATTTTTATGTGCCGATGAAGGTCAAGGAAATCGCAATTATGTTGCGGGTATCGAAGGAGCAGCGGCATGAACTGCAGGAAGTATTGGATGCATTGATAGAAGAGGGGAAAATCGAGGTATCCAAGAAAGGGAAATATACAAAGGCAACGGAGAAATACTTGGTCGGTACGTATACCGCCAACAGCCGGGGCTTCGGTTTTGTTACGATTGAAGGAGAAGAAGAGGATATCTTTATTTCGGAGGAAAACGCACGCGGTGCGATACATTTAGATGTCGTACAGGTGGAGCTTGCAAGGAATAAGACCGGAAAGCGCAGGGAGGGAACGATTGTAAAGATACTTTCCCACGGTTTGAACAGGCTGGTAGGAACCTATCAGAGCAGCAAGACGTATGGATTTGTCATACCGGATAATCAGAGAATGCTGCAGGATATTTTTATTCCGGCGGAGCGTTCTATGGGTGCGGTTACTGGACATAAGGTTGTTGCGGAGATTACGGATTATGGAAAGAAGGGGCGGAAGCCGGAAGGCAAGGTTGTAGAGGTTATCGGACATGTCAATGATCCGGGAACCGATATTATGGCAATTGTAAAGGGCTATGATCTTCCGATAGAATTTTCCGATAAGATTATGCGTCAGGTGGAAAATGTGGCAAAGGATGTTTCCGAAGCCGATATGGCAGGGCGTATGGATTTGCGGGATTGGCAGATGGTGACAATCGACGGGGAAGAGGCAAAGGATTTGGATGACGCCGTATCTCTGACGATGGAAGGCGAGAATTATGTTCTTGGCGTCCACATTGCGGACGTGACGAATTATGTGCAGGAGCACAGTGCGTTGGATGTGGAGGCGTTAGAACGGGGAACCAGTGTTTATCTGGTAGACCGGGTGATTCCGATGCTTCCTCATAAGCTGTCAAATGGAATCTGCTCTCTGAACGCAGGAGAGAACCGTCTGGCATTGAGCTGCATTATGACGATTGACAAGAAGGGAAAGGTGATTGACCATCAGATTGCAGAGACCGTTATCTGCGTGGACCGCCGCATGAGCTATGCTTCTGTGAAGAAAATTTTAGAGGATAAGGACGAAGCCGAAAGAGCGGAATATGAAGAACTGGTTCCGATGTTTGAGCGGATGCAGGAATTGGCGTCGTTGCTCCGTAAGAAACGTATGAGCCGGGGTTCCATTGATTTTGATTTCCCGGAGACGAAAATTATTCTGGATAAAAACGGAAAGCCGCTTTCCATTGCACCCTATGAGCGGAACGTGGCGACGAAAATCATTGAAGATTTCATGCTGATTGCCAATGAAACCGTGGCACAGGATTATTTTTGGCAGGAGCTTCCATTCGTGTACCGGACGCATGAGACGCCGGACGACGAGAAGATTCATAAGCTGGCGACTTTAATCGGTAACTTTGGTTATACACTGCATATCGGAGCCAGTGAAGTCCATCCAAAGGAGCTGCAGAAGCTGCTCGGCAAGATTGACGGAACCGATGAGGAGGCGTTAATCAGCCGTTTGACGCTTCGCTCTATGAAGCAGGCAAAATATACGACGGATAACACCGGGCATTTCGGGCTGGCGGCATCGTGTTACTGCCATTTTACCTCCCCTATCCGGCGGTATCCCGATCTGCAGATTCACCGGATTATCAAGGAAAATCTCAGAGGAAAGCTGAACGATAAGCGAATTGCGCATTATGAGAAGATTCTGCCGGAGGTTGCAAAGCATTCGAGTGAAATGGAGCGCAGGGCGGACGAGGCGGAGCGCGAGACGGACAAGCTGAAGAAGGCGGAGTATATGGAGGAGCATCTCGGTGAAGTCTTTGAGGGCGTGATTTCTTCTGTGACCGGCTGGGGCATCTATGTGGAGCTGCCGAATACCGTAGAAGGTCTGGTGCATATTACCGCATTGGATGATGATTTCTATCATTATCAGGAGGAAACCTTTGAATTGATTGGAGAGGCGACGAATAAACATTATAAACTGGGGCAGAAGGTTCGGGTGGCGGCGGTGTCCGTAGATAAGCTGCTGCGTACAATTGATTTTGAACTGGCCAAGGAGGATGAGGATTTATGGGAAGAGAATCCGTGAAGCTGATTGCAAATAATAAAAAGGCAAGGCATGACTATTTTCTGGAAGAGACGTATGAGGCGGGAATCTGTCTGCATGGTACGGAAGTAAAGTCTCTGCGTCAGGGAAAATGCAGTATCAAGGAAGCGTTTATCCATATTGAAAATGGAGAGGTTATTGTCTATGGGATGAATATCAGCCCATACGAGAAAGGAAATATTTTTAACCGCGACCCGCTGCGCCCGAAGAAGCTTTTGATGCATAAGAATGAGATTCATAAGCTGCTCGGCAAAACTAAGGAAAAAGGATATACGATTGTCCCGGTGGAGGTCTATTTCAAAGGCAGCCTTGTAAAAATGCAGATTGCGCTTGCCAGAGGAAAGAAACTGTATGACAAGCGGCAGGACATTGCCAAAAAGGATCAGCGCAGGGAAGCGGAGCGGGAATTCAAGGTGCGGAATTTGTAAATGGATTGATAAATATCGGGAGTGTTGGAGTTGTTTCCAATTTGCCGGATTTTATGAATTTTTAGAAAAATTTTATGCGGGCAGTCTTGACGGATGCCGCTGTTTTTGCATATAATGTGTGTAAGAAGGGAAAGCTTCTGAATAACACAGGGAGAATCCGAAGGCGGATTTCCTATAATAAGGGCTAGTAATGGTTTCGACAGGGATTATGAAGCTGGAGAAGCGAGCCGCAGGACGATGCGTTAAATCTCAAAATTAAAATTAAACGCTAACAATAATAAATTAGCTTACGCTGCCTAGTCAGCGTTGTCCGCTCTAAGGCACCTGCACCTTGGAATCCGGGCATCAAACGATGCAGGAAACGGTATATACTAAGCTTTGCGTATATAGACGTATCATGAAGCTACTAAAGCAGCTACGGTGTTCATGCTGGAGCTGTGGAGGGAATGTCAAAGCATGAACTACGCTCGTAGAAGGACAGGGGATTGGTTTTTGGACACGGGTTCGACTCCCGTCTAGTCCATTATTTGTGGTAAGGAGGGATTCGTGAACCGGGAGGCTGCCTTATCACGAAGCAGAAGCCGACGAACGAAGTTCGTCTGGCAATGCGCTTGCTTCATTCATTTGATGAGGATGCTTGAAAATGTGGTGTTTTCGGCATTCTTTTCTTTTGACATGGATTTAATTAATGCTATGTAATGCTGTATTTCTTCACTTGTTTAGTGAACTATGTTATGATTCTAATTAAGAAGGGGGATTTTTTATGAAGAAAATATTTTTTGTTGCAACTACTTTTATTTTTGTTATGCTATTTGGATTACAGGTAAATGCCGGATATGATGTGACTCCACCTAAGTTGAATAGCGTAACATTAGAGAAAACTACAGTTACAAAACCGGGTATATTAAACATCACGTTGGATATTACGGAAGAAGAAACAGGAGTGGTATACATTCATATTTTTTATAGTAAGCCTGGTATGGTTAATTGTTATGATTTATCAGGATATGTTGAAATATCTAATGTGTTTACAGGAAAATATACAGTTTCTGCTCCAATATCCAGTTCATTTAATGTTGGAGATGATTATTTTATATCAGAGGTAATTCTTCGTGATGCGCAAGGAAACCAAAGTGATTATACAGATCTTGACAATGATAAAAAAATGTACTTGCAGAATGCAAACGGTTCTGATAATGCAGATGAATTTTGTTATGTTAATCATGGGTTTGCAGTAGAAGAAGAATTTAATGTTAACTTTCAATATCACATTACAAATCCAAACATTGTTTCAAAAATTGCAAGTATGGGAAATGATGAAGTCGGGATGGTGACATATGATGCCAGTAATCATGTTGCAAGTAAAGGAATCTTTGAGGCAATAAAAGGGACAAATAAGACCATTGTATTTTCTAATAATTCAATGCAGTGGGTCTTTAGTGGAAAGGATTTATCTGGTGATATAAAGGATATTGATTTGGCTATAGCAGTTTCTGAAAAAAGAGGGGAAGATTATAGTAATACAAAAAATGTTTTGAAAATAGATTTTGCGGACAATGGAATATTGCCAGGGAAGGCAAGGATTCGTTTAAAATCCGATTATATGTATAAGCTTCATAATTTGTCTGATTCATTACTGTTATATTATATTGATGATAAAAATAGTAAAATAGAAAAAATAAATACAGACGTTAATTATATACTTGATGGCAGTGACCATTGGTGTCAGTTTTATATTGATCATAATTCCAGTTATATAATTAGTTCAGAGACAGCTAAGTATATTCCTAAAAAAGGAGCATTTTTAAACGATACGAAAACGAAGGCTCAGTATACGGTGATTAAGTCGGGGAAAAGCAACGGTACAGTAGAGTACAAAAAATCTACAAATAGCAGCACAGCAGCCATATCTATTCCGGCAACGGTAACCATTGATGGGATTACTTACAAGGTAACGTCTGTTGCGCCTAATGCTTTCAAAAATAATAAGAGGATTACCAAAGTAACCGTTGGCAAGAATGTGAATACTATCGGAGCAAGTGCATTTTATGGGTGCAGCAAGTTAAAAAGCATTATTTTTAAGTCCGGTTCAGAATTGACAGCAATTAATTCGAAAGCCTTTTATAAGTGTACTGCACTTATAAAGATTACGATTCCTTCAAAGGTTGCCAAAATTGGAACACAGGCATTTTACGGATGCAAGAAGTTAAAGACGATTATAATAAAAACTACGAAACTTACTGGTGCAAAGATCGGAAGCAAGGCATTGAAAGGTATTTCTTCCAAAGCAATAATAAAGGTGCCAAAGAGAAGACTTAGTAGTTATAAGAAAGTTTTGAAAGCCAAGGGCATTGGTTCTGGTGTAAAAATTAAAAATTAATAATGATAATTTATCGTTTCTTAATAGTGTCTCAAAATTAAGAGGTGATTTTGAGGAAAGTTTTTTAAATTTAAAGTACAATGAAAGAGCAATTTCGAAATGAAATTGCTCTTTTAATATGAGTCAGTTTCTATTACTTTGTGTATGACTGTATCTTTTGTGGTTGAATTTGTTATGCAGTTCTCTTCCACATATAACATGTAATGTATGGCTGCAAATTATTATGTGTGCTTCCAGAACCTTGTATTCCGGAATCAAACGGGCCTGATGACGCTGTATTTCCGCTTGCTTCGTAAGTGTTTCTTGCAGGAATTGCAACTGTATGGGTATGTGCCCCTGCGCTTTTGGTTCCGGCACTGCTGCCAGTGTAAGAGCCGCTTCCATTCGGAACAACTCTATGCTTTGCAGAGCCTGATGCAGTATCCGTTTCATATGTTAAGTCGTGGGTATGTGTCCCTGAGCTGGTTGTAGAAATTGATAAGGGCGAAATAGCATGTGTATGGTTATTTAAGCCGTGGGCATGTGCGCCAACTATATGACTATGTGCAGGCATTTCTGCCGTCGTTAAAACATGTGCCTTTTCTCCGCCGGTTTTTTCTACCGTGTTAAATTCTGTTTCAGATGCGTTTATACCGACCGGAACCCGTCCGCTTCCCCATGCTGTCCATGTTCCACCGAAAAGGGTGGATGGATTTGCGCTATTTGTGCTCATGTAGATAGAGCCTATCGGATATACTAAGTTCAGCCAGTCGCTCTTCTTGATATAAGTATTTGCGATTATATTTCCATTGCCGTCCTGCGAGGCTTTTGTCACTGTGTCCCCTGTTTTCACCAGTTTTACCCAAGAACCCCAAGAGGATGTAGAACCATAACGTACATAAACATCAGTGGTTCCTTCTTTTATTGCTATCTGCTGAACATATATTCCGGTATCGCTTCGCAGGACTATTAGGCTATGATAAGATGAAGAAGTAGGTGCATTTGTGGTTGTGTTACGCATTGCATAAATTCCAGGAGTGGTCATGTTGTTAAAATTACCACCATCGACCACTTCGCTGGAGGCGGCTCCAACATTCGCAGGAGTAATATTCACATTTCCTTTTCGGTATGTAGTTTCTTTGTCACCTTTTATGCCGGTAACTGCGATATCCGGGTCGCTTGCATCTCCCCAGACAGCCGTACCATCTGTTGAATATTTTAAAACCTGACCGCTGGAGCCACCGCTTGGAAGATGGAGTGCAGCATTTGAAACATGTGAGTATGCGGTATTCCAGTTTGTAATGTTCGCATCAATAATTGCCTGTATGCGGCTTTCTGCATTTGTTGCACGGTTGATTTCATTGTTAAGTTGACTGTTTACAGCAGTTCCTAAGTCATAGGCCTGCTTAACACTATTGGGTGTTGCAGCAGTGGTAGCAGAGGTGCTTGTAACGCTGTCTGTCAGGGTTGTAACACCTTTGACGGTAGAGGTGGCGGCAGGAAGTGTTGAACTTGTGTGCTGGTGGCTGTCGTTCTTTACGGTAACATCAATTGTAACATCTGATCCCCCATCTATGTCTGCGTTACCTGCTGCATCACCAGAAAGTGACAGATTTCTGGATTTGCCCCATTTATCTGTCGTTATGCTGGAGGTTCCGTCAAATTCAGTGTCGTTAATCGTTTGTTTTGCTGCCAGTTTTATGGCGCTGAGGACATTTTTATCCATATCTGCCGTATTGTCGGCATTTCCCAATCCAACTTGTGCCTTTGTCACCGCATGAGGATTGTCTTTATCTGCCAAATGAAAGTGCATCTTATCAAGTACATCGGATTCAAATTGAGACTCAATATCTGCATTGGCTAGGACAGACGGTTCTATTATGATATTGAATCTCATGGTAGAAAGAATTTTTTGTGTCAATGGGGGCAGTGCATCAATGATTTGTAGCTCGGCTTTAGCATTTCCGGGGACCACTGTCACTTGGCTGTTTAAACAGATAGAGATGGTTCCGTCGGAGTTTATCACTGCCTCATTATAGATTCCCTTTCCGTCCGGCTTACGTATCTTATATTTGACTATATGGATTTGGGGATCCAGAGGATACGGCTGTCTGTGATTGGTCAATGTGATTTGGATATTTCGAGAATCTTTGTCGCCCTGCACACATCGGATGTTTTGTATGTGGGGGATGGATAGATCCAGAGTAATTTTGGTTGTAGTCTGTAAATTCATAAGAGAAGCTCCTTTCTTATAGTCCGATTTTTCTAATCGGGGAATATGAAAACCGAATCTTGCAGTCGAGGCTTGGAGTATAGATGTTCAATTTATCATCATACGTGTTAATAATTTTGGGGTAAAAATAATTAAAGTCTTTTGCCACATCATGTTCTTCGTCAGTGGAGAAAATCATCTGGTTTTTGCCGTCAATGTTTAAAACCTCACCGACGGAGCAGTTAGAAATCTGCATAAATTTGTTGTCCATAGAATTGGAAAGTACAAAAATGCCTCTTTTTGTTTGCTGTAGATTGCCCTCGCCGTCGATATATTGGTCAGACAATATGGTTATCTCAAGCTCAGGTCTGATATATCCGGTTTCGCCCGATTCGTCATAGAGTTGAAAAGGCATTCCGCCATGACAGGTGTATTCAATATGTATTTCATCCAGATATGCATAAGGCGCATCTGTATACATGGTTAACTCCAGTCCGGCAATCTGACCGTTTAGCATGATCTGTTTTGACTGAAAAACTGCGTTCCAATAAATATTCTGGTAACCGTCCTGATCTATTTTAAATCTGTGGTATTCCCTTCTGCACAGCCATCTCTGAATGGCGGTAACTTCATCCGGCGTAAGATATAATGCTTTGCCTGCCTTTGATCTGTTAGGAAGCCGGCATATTTGAAACGTAGCGGTATAAGCATTTTCATATGCAAAAGAGTATAGGCTAAACCTGCTGCTTCCGCTTGCCTTGGCTTGGGAGAAGGTGATATCGGCTCCGGAAGAGACTGCTTCCGCTCCGCCGGAGCTGTTAAAATTGCAAATCATCATACCATAGTCAGACAGTCTTTCGTTGGCGTATTCAAAGTCTATTGCGTACATGTTGTTTCATCCTCCTTTAGTAAATTTGTGAGTGATAAGATATCTTTTGGGGATATCTTGATTTCGGATAATGCGGATTTAGAGATGGGAGATAGTGTGACCTCTGTTTCAGCAGCCAATAGGTCATTCATGTGCTGCATAAAGGAAGGAACGTCGGTAATTTTAATTCCATCCCCTTCCTGCACGGGGGTTCCGTTCGCATTTTTCTCGGCATATTTGTTGATGAGCTCTGTTCTTTTTTTGTCAATCACCTCCTTTGTGACGGCTAGTTCCTGTAGATTCTTTGCGATTGTGCAGGCAGTTTGCAAATCCAGTTCTTTGTCTGCTAATTTTGCGAGTGATTCGTATGTGTTTAAAATGTCTAATGCTTTTAATTTCATGTGTTTTTCCTCCATAAATGAAGGCAATGGCGTTATGCCATTGCCTGTTCTAAGTTTGTGATTCGTTGTTTCAGGGTTTCGTTTTCTTTGTAGAGTTTTTGGATCATGTGGGTGTTTAGTGCGATAAATTCTTCATAGCGGAGAGAGTAGGCATAAACGGGATTTCCATTTTCATCGAAAATAGTTTCCTCAATTTCATTGCCGCATTCGTCATGTGTAAGATTGGTTTTTTTGTCTTTGCAAAATCCTGCAAATTCTAAATCAGAAATTCCTGCTTTATCCATAGCGGCCTCGACGTCTTGTGAAATAAATCCAATGTGTGACCTCCCGGATGTTCCGTGGTTTAGCTTATATGTTTTTGGAGCTAGATTCAGAAACAAATTTTCATATTTCACTGTCAGTCCTTCAATATGGTTTTTCAAATTTCTATCAGAAGATACAATTTCGGATGCTGCCACATATAGTTGTTCCCAGCGGGTTTGTGATGTCCCCAGCGTTATTATTGAGTCATCTGATGAATGTGGTTTTAAGGCATAATTATATAGTACTATCGAGCAAGAATCATTTTTTATGCGCATTGTATCAGTCGAGGATTCTAATTTATTTCCAGAAAGTGATAAGTTACCTATTTCAGCTGATTTGAAAGAAGCTTGCCCGGAAGCGTCAATATACCCATTATTAAAATATATGCCGCTATTAAAGGTTGCTTGATTTTTAAAATATGTATAACTATCAAAAGAAGCATTGCTATTAAAGTTGGCAGTATTGTCAAACTTAGCAGCGCCATTAAAATTAACTGTGCTATTAAAATCAGCAGTACTTGAAAATTTGCTTGTCCCATATATTAAAACGTCTTGTTCATCCCCGTTAGGGTTTAATCCATAGTTTAGTAAGAATGGAGTGATATATGATTCATCTGTCTTGAAATTCATGTTACCAAACGTGATGAATTTAGATTCGGGCTGCGAATTGATTCCTACGCCATGGACATCCGGCTGTGATTTCCAATAAGTAGTTTGGATTAATACATAATCCGTATCGTTTTTGCTTAAATAAAGGCTTCCATTGCTTATAAGGGCTTTCCTTTCGTCTGTTTTGGAAAAAATAGCGCCGCTGCTTCCGTCCAGTTCTATAAAATTCTGTTCACTCCCGCCTCTAATAGAAATATTCCCATCCAAGCCGACAGAAAAAACATTTTTATCATTGCGATTCTTAATGTTAAAAATATTCCCTGAATTTCCGGCATATTCCCATAATTGTGGGTTGATTTCAACTGCTCCCTTGTCGCCGGTAATATACAGGTATCCACCGCCGATTTTTGGAGATATAATAGAGTCGGATGTAATTGTAGTGATACCAAGACTTCCGCTCATAGCGTTTTTGAAATCATTTAACCCGGAAACCGCATTGGAAGTAATGACATTATCAGAATTAATAGGCGCAGTCCATGTTATTTTTCCGCCGTTAAGGGTAATTCCATTCCTATCAATTACTACAGAGTTATCGCCGGAATAAATGGCCAGATGTTCCCCTGTTATAAATTTTCCGACAATCGTATCAGCAAGAATGCCGTATGCCGTTTCTTCTTTGCCTGTGGTCGGGGAGATATAAATAAACTTTCCTAGGGCGGACTTTACCGATTTCCAGCTGTTATCTGTAATTGCAATACAGTTGTTTACTATTTTGCATTGGCAGTTATCATATTGGTCGTTAATGTCGTCATATTGGCGGCATAACAGGCCTGTTTTGTCAATCACAATATCCTGATTGTCCGCATTATTCACAATCTTGGCAGCGGTCGCATCCAGGCCTTTTTGTACCCAGTTTTCTACATATTGTGCTGCCTTTGCAGAATTATTTACTTGGCGCATAGTGGAAGAGTAAGAGCCGGCAATAGAAGACGCAGAGTTTAGAATGCTTGTAATGTCGGATATGCCAGACCATACTTTCTCTACGGTAGAAAATTCGACAGAAATCGCTGCAAAATTGTCGAAATTAATTTCATAAGATAAAAGTCTTAGGTTGTATATATTATCATCGACCATCATATGTATCCAGTTTCCGCATTCGAAATCTTCCTTCATAGGCTGAAATTCTTCTAAGGCAAGTAAATTATTCAAAGAAGCGCTTACCTTGTACTGTAGATTTGAAGCTTTATACAATTCTTTTTGCGCAGCTTCAATCAATTGCCTTGCTTTCTCCAATAATTCAGAATTGTTAAGTCCTGCCGAGGCATAATAATTATTTTTATAGCTGTCTTCCCGGCGGTAAGAGCAGAATGTTTTCCATAAGTTTTTATCAATCTTTACCAGATATTTTTCAAAGTCTAAGGACTGTTTCGCAGAATCTTGTATATTCGTGATATCTTCATATAAAGTATTGGTATCATCATAAAGGCCTGTCATATATAAAATTTGTTCGTCTAGTTTATCGGAACGTTCTTTGTAGTTTAAGTACATTGTATTTTTAAGTTCACTATTATCAAAACTGATAATGGTAGAAATGCAGTCGTCAAATGAGTCTTTGGCTTTGGCAAGATAATTGATGCTGTAATAAGTGATTCTTTCACAAAAGTCTGCAAAAGACATTTCCATGCTGGTAATATCTTTAATGGAATTATCAGATTTTGCCATTGCGCGATCTAATTTCTGTTTTAAATATGTTTCTATGTCCGAATTAACCTTTAGTGTGATTTTGCCGGTTTTTGCGGAAATTGTTTTATTTTCAATGCTTGTAAGGGTAAGCTGTCCCGTCCATGCGCCATCCTTCTCTTTACTCTCTGCTGCTTTGTATGAAAAGTCTTTCTCTTCTATTTCGATTTTATAAAGTGCGGTGTTTACATAAGCTTTTGCCATGCCAATGATTGTATTGTTTATAACTGTGTCTGATACGGAAGAAGGATTGGAAACAGCAATAGGAGATAGATTTTGCGAAGTGAGTGCGTTTATCGCATCTTCTATTGATTGACCGTCAAGACTTGGAACAGGCATCATGGATGATTCTAAATATAGTTTTAAATCTATTAAACTATAACGCAAAGAACTTATCTCACTATATCCGGAAATTGGTAATTGTATAGTTTTATAAGGTTCCGTGGGAAATTTTTCCATAATGTACTTAACGACATTATTATATTTTGCCACATGGGAAGAATCTAAATTAAATTTCTTGGTATTTAAATATGTATCATACGTTTTTTTGTAAGACTCGATTCCTTCTGACAGTTCTTTCGGCATGTTTTCATATGCTTCTTTCGAAAAATTATAAAAATAGTTGCTTCCGTTTGGATTGCAGTTTGCAATAGCGGCAGTCATAAGGTCGTCCCCGCCAGAAACACGGAAACAGTTTTTTAATTCCTCTTTATTGCTTTCTATCATGGCGGATGTAGCAAGATTATCCTTTGAAACAAAAATAGTCGTATCCCTTCCATATGCGCCTCTAAAATCAGTGCCCCCGCATTTGGGGCATTTGTCATGGAAATCTCCGCGGTAACCGCAGGAACAGGTATTGCATAAATCATGCGCATGCACAAGCCTTGTTCCGTCCGGCTGTATTTCAAATGTAAAGAGGCACTGGTATTGTTCTGCGATTTCTCCGGTCAGTACGTCTAAGATGCTGGAGTCGGATATGCTGAACTGATACCATGTGTTCAGGTCTTTTAGGTTATCATCTACATCTCCGATGGAATAGTTGGAAGCCTTCTCCAGAATGCGATGCAGCAGAGAGGATTCTTTTTTCTTTTTGTATTCCCGGTATTCTGCGCTGTCTTTGGGATAATCTGCGTATTGTTCTGAAACTTCACGATAAAAGACAGTTGGGTAATCTTCGTCATAATCCGGTCTTGCCATGTCGGCATCTGTATTGATTTCTATGTCATACAATTTGGTCTGGGATAATTCGGATTCTGCCAGCGCCGTACAGGTGACTGTTTTATAGGTTCCGTTTTCCTCATTCAGCGAGACATGTGCGTCAAAATATTCCCCGTATTCCGGGATATAGATGACATTATAGTCGTCAAGCGTCTGCCATGAGGTATTCTGTTTTTCGTCTGCATAACGGTATACCCGGAAGGATAGTTCGTTCGGTGCAAAGAATTGATTTTTGTAGACAATATCGGAAGCCTTGATGGCTCCGATTGTGGTTAAGTCCCGGCGCTTCAAGAGAAGCGTCGGGGTTTCGGGTATGGATTGTTTGTTGAAAAATATATTTGCCAATGTTTTTCCTCCTTTTCATGTTCCCATGCAGGCATTGCCCGCATAGGAAATCAATTATTTATAACGGTTTACGCTAAGACCGTTGGATTTTACCAGCCGTTCGACAGATACTGACTGAATGGATCTCTGCACTCTTGAGTTGTCTGCAATTGCTGTCACAAGCTGTCTGGAGAACTGCTCCGGATTCTGCACGTCCTGTAATACGATGTCTCCCATACTGATCGTTACAGCATTTCCGTAACCGGAATTATTTAGGTCGAGTTTTGGAAGAACCATGTCTGAAATGGGATTGGGGACAGCCGGGGGTATCATGCCCATAGGATAAATGTCCTGAATTTGGGGTGAAGGGGAAGCAGTCAGCGCTTTTATCAGATCTTCAGTTGTCTGATTGATAGAGGAGAGTACCGTTGAGACACTATCTGACATATTGGTGATAGAAGAATCAATGTTTTCTAAAAGCGTGTCCGTATCTTCTAATTTCTTATCAATAAATGCTTCGTAGTCACTATACAGTTCATCCAGCATGTCGTTGGTATCTGAGAGATATTTCTCGTATTCCGTATCTTTTAAGTCCTGTTTGGCATTTTCCAGATCCACTTTTAGCTGCTGGATTTTTGCGCGAGCCTCCTCCGTATCATTGGAACCGTATGCTGCCAGCTGTTTTTGCAGCGAGGCGATATTTTTGGTCTTTTCCGAAATGGATTTCTGATATTCGTAGGCGTCTTTTGCGTTTTGCCGCAAATCTTTATATTTTTGAATCAATTTGCTGAGGGAATTCAACTGGGCGTCATAGCCTTCTTTGATCAGGCTGGCAATGGATTCCTTTTCATCTTCTGCCGACAGCATGACATTGTGGTGTGCATCTTCTAGTTCACGCAGGCGTGCGACGACTTTTTCGTCGTCTGCGTCCAGTTCGCCTTTTGCAATCTGGCTTTGAAGTTTCTGGTATTCCTGTTGGTATTTTGCGGCTTGGGTAAGATAGTTCTGATAGTTCGATTTCCGAAGATTCAGCGTTGTCTTTCCCTCGTCCGTGAAATCGCCTGTTTCGTCATCCACCAGCTTTTTATGGCTTAGCATGTCGATCTGATAATCCCTTTCCGAGTTGTCGCGTTTCAGGCTCTCCATCCCTTTGTCAAATTTATCCCATTCCAACTGCCGGATGGCGTTCTGGTATTCAACAATGGAACGGGTGGATTCGTCTATCTCATTCGTGACCGCATCAATGGCGTCCTTCATTTCATACCATTCTTCGGAATTTTCTTTCACAGAGCCGTTTTTGACAGCATCGTCAAGGGCGTTCTGCAAAGCGTTCCGCTTATCTATGAGTGTCTTTTGGTTCTTTTCTTCAATGCCGATCAGCTCTTTGTAATCGGAGGCGGACGCCGTTTTTCCTTGTTCGTTTGCAAGCGATATCCGGTTGTTGATGACCGATGCCTGCTGTTTGCCGGAGCGGAGGCTGTTGTCGTACGATTCAGCGGTGTTGTTGAATTTCTCAAGCGTCAGTTCCGCCCTATCCTGCTGTGAGGTCTCACGATAAATGTCGGCGATTTCCTTGTTTTCCGCCTTTGCGTCGAAGTATGCATTATATTGGACGCAGGCGTTATACAGTTTGGCATTGTCTTTTAGCTTTCGTGCCTTTTCCAGAAGTACTACCGGTATTTTTTCCCCTGCCTTTACTCTCGCCTTTACCTTTGCGAGTACGTCATTGTAGGTCTGGTTTGCCTTATTTGTAGCAGCGTTTTTTGTCTTTGTGCTCTTTTTCTTCATTTTTGAGATGGAATCGGAGGCGGATTTCAGTTTATTGCTGCTCGTGTTGTAGGCGCTGTCGTATGCCGTCTGCCGGTTATCAATGTTATCAATTTTTTGGTCTATCAGATCGTTTTTGGCTTTGGATGTGGCGGCGTTTTCGATTTTGGCATCGTATAGCTCGTCCTTGGAATCATATTTTTCCACTTTGGCGTTGGCTTTTTCTTTGGCAAGCGCGGCTGCGGCTTTGGCGTTTTCCACCATGCTTTTTGTTAAATCTTGCATGGAGGCGTTGTTCTTGTCAATCTGTTCCTGATATTCATGCCACGCCTCGGAACCTTTTGTCACGGTCTTCTGTAATTGCCTGAGCTCGCTGTTCTGGCTCCTCGCATATCCGACCTGTTTGGAAAGGTTCTTGTTCATTTTGATATAGCCTTTGGTGCTGGCCAAACCGCCCCAGGATTCCTTTAAGTCTATCTTATTCTGGATGCGTTCATTCGCACCTGCGGTTTTTGTGGAAAGCTTCTCGTATTTTGTGATGAGCAGTTCCAGCTTGTCCCTTATCAGTTCGTCTTGTTCTTTTTTCAGGTCGGAAATGGAATCGCTGCATTCATTGACCATGTCGTTCCATTTCTGGTATTCCTGTATCTTTTCCTTCAGAGAGGAATCGCTTACCTCGGCAATGTTGAGGCTGCCGTCCCGCACCTGTGCTGCCCATGATTCGTCCAGACCGACGCTGTCCCGGTTGGCGGTATATTTCTGCATTGCCTGTTCCTGCATGCTAAGTTCTTCGCCGATTTTTTTGATGGCTTCGGAGTAGGATCTGCCGCGGGATGTGAAGCTGCTAAAGGTCTCTTCGGCTTTGGATTTTAGCTTGTCGATTGCCGAGCTGATGCGGTTGATAGCGGTTTCGATGAAGTTGAAGGTTTCTTTGGTTTCGGCTGGGGCGGCTGCGGAGGGGGTAAGGTTACCGGAAGGCTGTTTTTGGTAAGGGCTCACTTTTACGGTGGGAATTTGAAAGTTTGTAATCTGTGATTCAACGAGTTTTCTTTGGCTGTCCATCTGGGCAGCCCAATATCTCATTGCAAATTCGTCATTACTTTTTTTTGCTGCATTATAGCCGGCTTGGGCATTTGCCAGCGAAACTACTGCCTGAGAGGAAATATTAGCCGCCTTTGCCATTGCCAGCAGGCTGCTTACGTCTTCCATAAGGTTCAGCGATTGACGGCTTACGTCGAACTTGGCGAGTTTGAAATTGATTAAAGCGCCGGATGATATGCCCAATTGGTCTGCTTCCATAATTAAGTCGTTGATTTCTGACAATGTGGCATTCTCAAGATTAATATTGCTTAGTCTTACCGCTTCTTTCGCTTCTACTTCTGTTGCAGCGGACTGTGTAAGCGCCTGTGCTGTCTGTGCGGCGGCATATTTTGCATCTGCCAGCGTCTGTTCATTTAATGTAAGATTGTTTGTTACGATTTCTAGGGCATTCGAAATTCCCATCTGTTCTAACATGCTGACAGTGGCATCCTTGGTATCCGCCGTTACATATCTTAATGCATCGGAGTTTGAAAGATAGGCTGCGGAAAGCCGGTCAAAGGCGCTCTGGCAGGCTCCGATATCGTCCGGCGCATTTGAAACCGTTTGCATAAAGTCATCATATATGGAGCCGAATTCTCCAAAAATTTCCTTGAATTCCTCATTATTGAGGAGGGAAGACCAGTCAAAGGCATCCCCGTCGGATATGTTGGAATAAATGTCGGAGAGAAGGTCAAAGCCTCCTGATAAATCCTGAACTTTTGTCATCCTGTCTTCGAAGGAAAATGGCAGGCTTATAGGTTCTTCTTCGGCGGTTTCCTGGCTTCCCGCAATGATTTCCCGCAATGCGCTCTCGGTGGCGTCGGGGTCGAAGCTGGCCTGATATAAGATGTTTAATTCGTCCTCTGTGAATAAGTTTTCCAAGTCTTCGGCAGAAAAGTTAGTAAGCCTTTCGTCAAGGGATTCCAGGACGGACTGCGGGGAATGCAATACGTCTTCCAGCCGTTCAATGCAGGTATTCGCAGTCTGCAGCATGTCTTCATATTCGGCCAGGTATTCTTTTGCCTGTTCCCTTGCGTTGTTCGAGATATTGGGATTGCTGATTTTTGATTTGAGGTCGTCTACGGCGGTTTCATAGTCGAGCCGTTTTCCCTTCCATGTCAGGAGCTGTTCCTGCATGTCGGAAATATAATCATCTTCCTTATCCTGCAGTTTGTTGATTGATTCCTGGTTTGAGTTATATAAGATTGAATTTTTCGGATGGGAATCCCTTTGTTCCTGCAGGCTGTCCATGTCTTCCTGCAAATTTTTATAGTCTTTCAGCCTCCGGAGGGTGTTTGCCGACAACAGGGTGATGTTGTCGCTGGAGCCGCCTTTGAAGAGGTCAAATAAGGCCATCCCCGCATCTCCGAATTTTTCATCGGAAAGCTTTCTGGTATAGCTGTCCTTGTCAAAATAGTCGGTGAACCCGCCGCCGATTTCCTCTTCAGCCTTTTTCGCCTCTTGGATTTTTAAGAGCTCTTCTTCCTTTGCGATGCGGTCTTCCAGATATTCGAGCCGTTCCTTTTCGGACTGGGACAGCGAGTCTATGTCACGGGCTGAGAGGGCGTCATACTCGGAATTGAGTTCCGCTAATGAAGACGTGATTTCGTTGATTTTTTCCTGCGTTTCCGCTACGGTCACGTTGATTGTGTCCCATGCGGAGGAGAGGGCTGTAATGACAATTCCGGCAAGCACGAAAACGCCCGCATTTATGGCGGTATTTAAAGCCGTGGCTTTCAGGGCTGTGAAGTCGTAAGCCTGTCCGGTTCGCCGCAGATGGTTGGAAAAGTCTTCGAGGGATGCGGAAGAGTTGTTGATGGTTCCGTTGCCGTCGTTCAGTGTCTGGAAGTATGAGCGGAGTCTGTCGTCGATTGGACCGATGGAGGTGGAAAGACTATTCCAGTCTATGTCATTTGACTGGGTCAAAAATCTTTGGGAGAAATCAATCTGCCGGAACCGATTGATAGTATCGTTGTAAGAGTCCGTTTTCACTTTAAAGCCATCGAATATACCACCCAGACCTAGCCGGTTGTTTCCTGTCGGTTGCACAAGCGTAATGGGGAAAAGATATTGAACTTCCAATTCATGTTATAAGGTGGTATAATTCTATTAAAATATTTTAGAGGAGGGTCTGTGAATGAAAACAGTTTTAAAAATATGTAAAAAATGTGGAATGCGTATAGGTTGTTGTGATCCGGATGGTGACATACATACTGGGGGGGGATGTGGAGGCGAACTGATAGATACTGGAATATCATCTGATGAGCTTGATGTAATGGTAAAAGTCTCCAATGATAGTGATTTCATTGATGCCATGATAGAGCTTAAGAATAAAGACATCATTGAGTATAATTTAAAAATGTCCCAGTTCAAAGCACAGACGGCACAGTACAAAGACATGTTTTCAGTGCCAAATGCCGTCCGCTGCCCCAAATGCGGTTCCACAAACATCCAGATCGTTCCACGCAAATGGAGCGTCCTTACCGGATACATGACAAATAAAACAGACCGGGTATGTGTGAACTGCAAGCATAAGTTCTGATTGGCCAGGGGTTCTGCCTTTTTCTATCATGTTTTTGGAAGTCATCAATAGAAGAGCGGCAGGGCTCCTTATTTTTGGTGTGCCGCATAAGTACGGCTGACTTTTTGTGGCTGCCGCGCTTAACAGCAGCCGGGCTGACTATACCTTCATGTACTCGCTTAATGTCGTTTAAGCTTTCCATGTCTCCCTGATAGTCGATGGGAGCGGCACTTGCTTGGTAAGCAGTACGCCTCTCTGCGGGTATTCCCATATGCTACATGACAAGTCACATATGGGCCGTCCCCGTCCTTGTACGGCTGTTGCCAGATCCGTAGGCCGCGCAGTCACGCACGGTCATATCGGGAGTTCATTTTTCTAAAAGCCCCCGCATCCGTATCACGGTTACGATATGGATGCGTTCCTGTTTTACCTATGGTTTTTAGCCATAGCAGTAGTAATAGCTTTCTTGAGCCTCGCAACTATCTACACCGCAGTTGTGATTAAAATCACACGCTGACCCAAGCCTTTTGCACCCATTATTCCTCCCAGAGCCCCTCCGCTCGCTATTCCGAGGACGCCGAGCCCGTCAAGGGCTTTTGTGACATTGTTTATCCCGCCCAGCAAGGTGTCCAATATTTCCACGGTGCCTGTTAACGCATCCGAATCAACGATTTTATTCACCGTATCCGTCCAGGTGTCTGCAAGGCTGTTCAATGTCCCGTTCAGGGTGCTTGCGGATTTTTCCGCATCGCCCATCATGGAGCCGGAAGCATTTCCAAAGTCCCCTAACATCTCGTCATACCGTTCCCAGTTTGACAGGAGGCTGTCAAGAAAATCTGCATGGTTTCCGCCGCTGATGCTTGAGAGAAGATCCATCTTTCTTGTACTGCCGTTGGGCAGGGAATTGTATGTATCTGCCAGTTCCGACAGGAGATCTATCGGGTCACGCAGGCTGTCCATAGCGTTGAGGCTTGCCACGATATCCTTGATTGCTGCTGCAACGTCCTTGCCGGAATCGTTGGATACCGAAAGCCCGGTCCCAAGCAGTGCGGACAGCTTGTCCTCCGGGATATCCGGAAGGTCGGAGAGCAGTTCGGATGCAGCTATCGTGGCGTTTGCCAGTTCTTCCATGTTCAGGGTGTTTTTTCTTGCCATCTGGTTCTGGCCGTCAAGCAGCTTTGTTAGTTTTTCCACATTTCCGGCATAGTCATATGCCTTATCGGCTGCTAAGACATAGTCTAGGGCTAAGTCTGACTGAATGTTGTCTGCGGATTGGACGAGTGTGGATAGCTCCGCCATTTGCACAGCGTTCTTGTAACCGGCATTTATCATCTGCTGCACGCTGCCTAGGTAATCGTTTGCCCTTGTGCCGAATTTAGCAGCGACCTCAAATGAGGTGTCTCCAAGCTTTTGCAGCCTGGAATTGGTCATGTTGGCAGATTTGCCGATTTCCGTGAGCGTGGAATCAATTTCCTTCAGTTCTGAAGTCGCTGTTTGGAAGCTGCCAGATAAAGACGATGTCAGGTTTGGGAGCCCTATTGCTTTAGAAAGGGCTTGTAGTAAGGATTTTAAATCATCCATGTGTGTTTCCTCCTTTGGGTTGTTTTGATTTTTGTTTATCTATGTAAATACCGTCCTTTAAAAAGAGGAGCGGTAGGATTTTCAAGATTTATTTAGGATTTTTTATGTGAAGCTGATTGGATGTTTGAAAGTTTTTATTCTATACCGTATATATACATACAGAAAAAGCTTGGTTTTCGTTGAATATATCGAGGATTTCCGTATTTTCTAATTGTGGTTGCAGCATCTTTTGCCTTCGTGCTCTTTTTCTTCATTCCTGAGATGGAAGAGGGGGCGGATTTCAGTTTATTGCTGCTCGTCTTGTAGGCGCTGTCATATGCATCTGTCGGTTATCAATGTTATCATTTTTTGGTTTATCAGATCGTTTCTGGATTTGGATGTGGTGGCATTCTCGATTTTCGATTCATACAGCTCGTCCTTGGAATCATATCCTGTTTGAAGCTTTCGTTATTGGTCAGATATTCAGATGAAGGCATGACTGATAAACGGCTGGATGAAGAATTTAGTGCTTCTTTATACATTTGTATGGCATCAGCCGCATTTTCAGCTCCTAATGTTGCAGTGTTCCAAAGCTCTGCCTGCTCCGATTTGAAGTTTTTGGTATATTCCTGTAATGTTTCATAGTCTTCTTGGTTTACTTTGTCGCCATAAGATGTTGTAAAGCTGCCATTTTCGTCTGCCGCAATACTGCTGATAGATTTTTGCTGCCTATCGTAAGATTCCTGCTCGTCCGCAATAATCGGAGAGATGTCAATGTTTATTTTCAATTCATTTAATTTTTTCTGTAATTGCTGGGCAAAGGGGATGATGTCCAAATCGCCGTCCTCAAATGAAAGTAAATCAGCAAACAGCCTGTTTACTTCCGCTTTGTTCTTTGGCTTCACAGCCATTAACGGGGCAAGTCGGTATTGTAATGGTCTGTCAGAGCCTGATATAATTGGTCAGCGCTGACACTGCCGGCGTAGAAGCCTGCGACCATGTCATTGAGTTCAGAGCTTAGAGCACCAACGGAGGAGAGCACTGAGTCTGTGAACTGGTTGGAGTCTATTGCGGATTGGAATTCCTGCATTGCGGAGGCGGAGTTTTTGATGGCTGTGAAGGTTTCGTTTAGCGGTTCTTCTATATCGGGTGGTTCAATATCTATATTGGCATTTTCTGCAAGGGCAATGAGTTCGTCACAAAAGGCTTCTGCTGAAGTGAGGCCATCTTGAAGAATTAAATCGCTCTCGGCAAGAGATTTGTTTAGCTTAGGCCATTCGCTTAGGGCATCAGGTGTCAATTCGCCTGCCTTTGCCATTGCAAGCAAGTCATCCTTGCTTTTTTCAAGCCCTTCGGCATTAATGATGGACGAGAGCTGGATATGGTTCCATTCGTCGGGATTGGTATAATCATATATGAGTCTGAGCTGCTCTGAGATTTCTTCATAATAAGATATCACGTCGTTTTCGTCTGTGGA
This sequence comes from uncultured Lachnospiraceae bacterium, assembly GCA_910578885.1. Lineage (GTDB taxonomy): Bacteria > Bacillota > Clostridia > Lachnospirales > Lachnospiraceae > Roseburia_C. The sequence continues at coordinate 21,277 of CAJTSH010000006.1, read as the reverse complement.
CAACCATTCACCGTTTGCCTGCTTTTCAATCGCTTTCTGGTATTCCGGCTCCATTGCGGATTTTTTATCAGCAAGGTCGGCAATGGAGTTATCAAGATTATCATTTATATCAGTTAGGATGTCCGTATAGTTTTGGGATTCACTCGCAAGATAATCAATTTCATCGTCAGTCAGGTTCTCTTTGTCTTCCAGCTTCGCTAATGTTTCATCCAACAGTGCCTGATAAGAAATCAGTTCCGCTATGTTTCCGCTGATGTCATCCTCGCCTGACGATACTGTTTTGATGCCAGAAGAATTGATTTTATCTAAACGTTCCTTTATGGCTGTGTCAGAAATGTCATAATCACCATATTGCTCTTCGTAGGCATCGACTGCTTTGACGGCGGCGTCTTTCTGGTTGCGGCTGAGCGTGCTTTCTTCTATGGACTGTTGCAACAGAAGCTCTTTCGTGATGTCCTGCAGCTCTTTCAACTGTCCTTTTTCCGCATAGGTAAGCTGCTCCTTTTTCAGCAGCTCATCAATCAGCTTGTTATTTTCTTCCAGCTCGGAGTTTATGTTGTTTAATTCTGACTGGGTTGATTCACAGGCGGAAACGGCATCTTCCATCTCCTTGTTTGCATTTTCAACCCTGTGAATATAGTCGTCTATGGCGGTGGCAGCAAAAGAGACTGCTTGTGAGAGCAATGCGAATGCAACCATGTTGCCGGCAGTGGCAAGAGCCTTGAGGGCGGTCTGGCCTGCTTTGGTGGAGAGCGAGAGCTGCTCGTTTGCCTTTATTGCTTTTTGGGTGTATTTTTCGTAGCCGTCATAAGAGGCGGGAACTTGTTTCTGCATGCATTCGGTGAGGTAGGAGCGCATGTTGTCGTCCATATTATCAAACTGACTGCTCCATTGGGTTAAGGTGGATAATGATTCTGAGCCGCTTTCATTAAATTGCCGGAAGAATTCATTAGCGTCCGTTACTTCGAAAGCAGATGTAAAATCGGAAGGATCAATGAGTTTGATGTCCGGGGATGTATTTGGCGCTATGAGTGCGGTGGATAAAGCGTTCTTGAATCCATTTAATCCCTTTCCGCCATCAATGAAAGACTGGGAGATCTGATTTCCCCATTCGGCGAAACTTCTTTGTGAAAATCCTAATTTCTGGCTGATACCATTCAAGTCACTTTCGTAAGTTTTGAATATCGAACGATTCAGTGGGCAGATGTGGATTCTGCTTGCGTTATAGAAAGTTAAATGATAGTATATAGAGTATATTAAAATATTATAGAAATCAGGGAGGCTTTTATGAGTAAAGTTTGGTATATGTCTATATGTCCGAAATGCGCATGGTTCAAATTTGCTGGTAAGTGTAGGTTTTGCGAGACAGAAATGATTCAAACGGAGACAACTTTTGATGAATCAATGAAACTAAAATTAGGGAGTAAAGAGAGAGAAGAGCTAATTGACCATTATATTGAAACGCTAATTAAGGACACATATGACCCCGAAGCACGAAAGTACCGTGAGGCAAATGAAAATGTGAATCCTTTTGCAGGTTATGTACAAAAAGATGAGCTTTCCTGTCCATACTGCCATTCCACGAATGTGAAGAAAATTTCCGGTTTATCAAAGGCTGGTTCCGTTGCCCTATGGGGAGTCTTAGCGGCGGGCAAGGTCGGCAAGCAGTGGCACTGCAACAGCTGTGGCAGTGATTTTTAGTTTATTAAGCCGCAGTTTTATTTTCATTACATAATAGATTTATGGAAGAACCGTTACATTATCAATGTATCAGTTCTTCTTTTTTTCTCCGTTCAATCCACGTAAGGCAAGGAGAACTCCTGCCATTTCCAGTAAGACGGCTGGCAAGACCGTTTCGTCCCGAATGTCTGTTACCACTGTAATCGTTTCATATTGAACAGTGGATGAGGTTGTCATTACTGTGGGGGCTTTTCTCGTAGAGAACTATCCCTGCTGACCACGCGAGCCTGCACATTTTTACGAATCCATTGCGTCGCCGCAAGGGAAGAGTAGCACAGGGTTTACGCGCTTCCCAGATGCCCCTTACCGGGCATGTCTGTTCAGACCATATTGCTCATTTTAAGCGGCGTATCGCACCGCCCATAACGGAAAACTCTCCGTATCCGGAAAGAACGCCGTTATCGCAGGCATATTCAAATAGGGCAAGACAATTTATGCCCACCTGCGTTTTTGGCACTCAGAATCCCGCCGCCGATTGCGCCGAGGGTTTTTGCGCTGCCAAGCGCTTCTGTTACGTTATTCACTCCGCCCAGCAGGGCGTTTAATGTTTCTACAATGTTGGTTAATTCGTCCGAATTTATGACATTGTTTACCGTAGCCGTCCAAGTGCTTGAGAGGCTGTTCAATGCCCCGTCCAGACTGTTTGCGGAATTTTCCGCGTCGCTCATCATGGAGCCGGAAGCATTTCCAAAGTCGCTTAACATCTTGTCGTACCGTTCCCAGTTTGACAGGAGACTGTCAAGAAAGTCCGCATGGTTCCCACCGCCGATATCTGAGAGAAGTTCCATCTTTTTCGCGCTTCCGTCCGGCAGGGCATTGTATGTATCTGCCAGTTCCGACAGGAGTTCTATCGGGTCACGCAGGCTGTCCATAGCGTTGAGGCTTGCCATGATATCTTTGATTGCGGCTGCAACGTCCTTGCCGGAATCATTGGATACCGAAAGTCCGGTTCCAAGCAGTGCGGACAGCTTGTTTTCAGGAATATCCGGAAGGTCGGAGAGCAGCTCGGATGCAGCTATCGTGGCGTTTGCCAGCTCTTCCATGTTCAGGGTGTTTTCTCTCGCCATCTGGTTCTGACCGTCAAGCAGCTTTGTTAGTTTTTCTACATTTCCGGCATAGTCATAGGCGTTATCAGCAGCCATTATATAGTCGTTGGCTAAGTCCGTCTGGAGATTGTCCGCAGTCTGGACGAGGGCGGAGAGTTCCGCCATCTGTGCGGCATTTTTGTAACCGGAGTCGATCATCTGCTGGACGCCGTCTAAGTAATCATTTGCCGTTGTGCCGAATCTGGCGGCGACTTTAAATGAGGTGTCGCCGAGCTCTTGCAGTTTGGAATCGGTCAGGCTGGCGGATTTGCCGATTTCCGTGAGCGTGGAATCGATTTCCTTTAATTCCGAAAGGGATTCTTGGAATTTGTCGGAAAAAAGCGATGCCAGATTCGGGAAACCTAGTTTTTCGGATATGTTTTGTAATAAGGATTTTAAATCATCCATGTGTGTTTCCTCCTTTTGGTTGTTTTAGTTTATGGTTATCTATGTAAATACCGCTCTCGAAGTGGAAGAGTGGTAGGATTTTCAATGTTTATTTAGGATTTTTTCTGTGAAGCTGATTGGATGTTTGAAGGTTCTTATTCTATACCGTATATATACATACAGAAAAACCTTGATTTTCGTTGAAAATATCGGGAGTTTCCGGGTTTTCTAATTGTGGTTGTCATTCAAAGCGGATTGTTTATATCCGCACTTGTGTTAAGAGGCTCGCTATTTGCCTGTATTTTTGTCCGGATATTCTAAATAATAAAAATTAGGGTAGAAGAGGCTGTTTCTCAACTACCCTTATTTTGGTGGCAGAGTTTTTATACTTACGATTTGTTCTGCCCATTACCACTCTGTAACATATTGATAAACTCATAAATACTAATTCCGTCAATTGGCATTGGTTTTGTGGAATACCACCTTCTAACGTTGATATTGTATAAGTCTTTTAAGTCATCAAGTGCAATCATAGTTTCATAATTTCTGTATACATTGTCATAATATTTTTGTATATAACGGAATAGTTTCGGGGCGGCTTGCGGTCTCTCTTCACATAAATCAAGATATTGGAAGTACATGGAGACAATATTGGATATGACATCAATCTTTAATTCTTCCGGTTTATGTGGGATTGTTATGTTTTTTATAAAATCGTAAACATATAATATGTTTTCTACGAAGCCCTCTTTACTTCCTTCAACTATGAAATCTTCGTTGTTAATTCTTGCGTCTTTATTCTGGTCTGTCCAACAGTAAATTACTTCGTCTGTGTAGCCGATATTCTGGTCTCCGTCGGACAGGAGTTTAAATAATTTGTTGAAGCTGACGTCTTCTCCGCGGGAACTGTCGGCGAATGTAATATGATACTTGTCAATCAGCGAACGCCTGTACATAGAACCGAACAGCCATGTAAAATGTTCCGGCGAAATGGTTTGGATCTGTCCGTCATCCAGAAATACAGAATGTATAGCCCCATACATGACGTTTAAATCGTTGTTCTTTTCCATCCTGTCTAACAAAATAGCGACGGAATACGGTGAATAGAAAAAGTCATCGGCATCTACAAACATGATATAAGGCGCATAAGTGTGTTCAAGACCTGCCTGCCTTGCCATTCCGCAGCCGACGTTTTTCTCCAGAGTAATTTCTTCTATGTTGATGATATTGCGGTAGCGTTCTACAAGCCTGTGATAGTCGGCGTTTGAGCCGTCATTCACAATTGTTACTTTTAATACATCGGATAAGGTCTGCGTAACGATGGAAGCGATTGCTTTTTCTATGGTTTTATGGGCATTGTATGCCGGTATAATAATGTCGACAATGACACTGTTGCTTTTTTCTGCCATGTTATTTTCTCCTTTTTTCTAAGAATTTTTATTTCACCACTTTAATTACATGTTCGGATACACGTTCCAGAACGATATAGGTAAATCTATTACTTGCGGCTTCTTCTGCCGTTGCACGTGTTGCAATTCCTTTGTCATTACATTTGCAATATTCTCCGGCAATGCAGGTTCCGTCATCTCTGACCGGTAACACGCCGTACATTCCTACGTAATCCCATTCGTTTCTATATTTTCGCTCCGTATATCTGCGGTTCGGATCATAATTATCTGATAGCTTCATTTTTGATTTGTCAATGACAATATCTAAGTATTGGTTTTTGGGGGTTCCATCTTCATTAAGAAGGAGATTTCCATCATCATCCGTTAATTGTACTTCTAAGTTGCTTTTTTCATAAACAATCCGATTGAAGTCATCCCGTACATATTTATGTGCGTAGTCCTCGTCGCTGTTTCCAATAACAGACGGATTACCTGAAATGATGCCAAGAATGATGTCGCCTGACTGTGCGATTTTCAGCTTCTTATCTGCAAAGGTAACAAAGTATCCGACTCTGTCTTCTCCATTTATGTTTCCGTCTTCCCATTCATATATGTATTCGGCATAATCTGCGCCGGAAGAGCTGTATGCACCGCCATATACGGTTCCGTTATAAGCAACCCGGAATGCGTTGGAACGGTTATCTGTGCCGGTTCCGTTTCCGATGATAAATGCGTTTCCTGCTTGGCTGCCAAGAGCTGTGCCGTCAAATTCGGATGTGTTGTATTTGTTATATTTTCCGCAGACATGCTGGGCGATGCCGGTTGCTACGTTTTCATAGCCTTCCGTATGGCTGTATTGCGCAGGAGAATATGTATAGCCGCCGGATGCATGGCTGTATCCTTTACAGACGGTCTTGGTGTCAATGTTGTATCTGAGGGCTAACCGTTTGATTCTCACAGTGCCATAATTGCCATTCAGGTTGAATAAGTTGTTCCACCAGGAGGTTGTTGCGCCTGTGATAGAAAAGCTGCTGACATTAGCTGTGTTAAAGCTGGATACGCCCATAATATTTTTTAGCCATGTGCAGTTAGAGCTTGTTATAGATTCGGATTTTGTACCATAGTAATTTACATTATTTAATTGGCTAGTTTTTTCTATGTAATCCCATCCACATGTTGGCGATGCTGTTGCAAAAAAGGTACAGTTTGTATAGCTTGCAGATGGGAAGCCGGGAAAACATGTATTTATGCTGCCTGGCATATAAACAGCACTGATACCAGTGCTTGAACTTGCGTTAGTATGACCATAGACAGTGTTTGTATTAAAAACTTTTTCAGCTTCATTATATTTGCTATAAGAGAAGGTATCTGATGTGTTGTATCCCTCTGCATGAGAATAAGCTCCGGATGCCGTTACGTTATTCCCGAAAGCGAAACTCTTATTTCCCGCCGTGGTGTTTGTTTTTCTTCCCATATTGACGTTTGTATCGGAATATATGTTTTTTAATGCATAAGTCTGCGCAATATCTTTCCCGTTACCGTCCTGCGCAGCCTTTGTGGCGGAGACAGCATTTCCATCAGAAGGAAGCGCCCCGATATTTTCAGCCGTAAGATTTACATTCCCTCTGCGATAAGTATTTTCCGCATTTCCTTTTACTCCGGTAACAGGCGTTCCGGCGAGCACATCCCAGTATCCGTCGGAGGTTTTGTACACATTTGCTCCGGCAGGGATGACATTTCCGGCGCCTTCTTTGAAGTATGCGTCTGTAGTGAACTGGTCTGATACGTTGTACATATCACCTTCTGTTACAGTTGACAGCGGCGGAAGAGCAGAGAAGGTCACTGTTCCCATCGGGCGCAGCGCGCCGGAAAAGGACTCGGAAATGCGTTTGCTCTGCTCATAGTAATATTTTGCGTTGCTGATGTTTTCATCCGGTCTTTCACCGGTTCCGCCAATGGCATAGCTTTGGGACAATTCGGCATAGCTCTGGGATGATTCAGCATAGCTTTGGGCTTCCGAGGCTTTTCTGTCTGCTGTATCTGCTTTTTGGGATGCAGTCCCGGCACTGGCTGCCGCAGCTTCTTTGGAAAAGTTTGCGTCATCCATATGAGATTTTGCATTGTTCATATAAGTCTTTGCATCTTCTGCGGAGCCTGAAGCCTGCGTGGAATAATATTTTGCATTGTCAGTATCTTCGTCCGGTCTCTTATCGGTTCCGCCGACCGCATAACTTTCTGCCATTTTTGCAGAAGCCCCCGCCTCACGGATGACATAATCATAGTTTTTAGTTGCTTCTTTTATCAGGTCATTAAGCGCATTAAATTCCTCAGATGCAATAATCCTGTCATCGTCATAGACGCTTGGTTCAATCATAATCTGGAAAGTCATTGTGGACAGCAGTTTATCCTCATCACGAATCCGTATTTCTGCATCCGCTTTTCCGGGATAAGCCAGTATGGATTCAGTCAGTTCCAGCAAAAGGGTTCCGTCTTCCTGGATTGGTATTAAATCAAAGATTGGACGTCCGTCCGGCGTCAGTATCTTAATTTCAGCAGTGAAATTTTGGTTCAGCGGGAAATCCTGTCCGAAGTTGGTACATCTGATAGAGATGTATCTGGTCTGGTTGTCATATTGTTTGGCAAGAATTGATTTGTATGAGGTCTGGCAGAAGTCTAGTGTGAGTGTCTGTTGTTTTGTTTGTAATGTCTGGTTGTTCATATTTTTATTTACCTCCTTAAATTTTGTGGATATTTGTAGTAGAAATATGTTTGTCATTTGTAATCATGTTGTTTTAAATGTAACGCTTTGTGTTATCCGTCTATTTTTTTGTTTAGTTGTTCTAAGGCTTCGCCAATGCTAGAAAATGCAAGGTTTGTACGTTCTTCCAGCTCCTCCAGATTCTGTTTCAAATTAATTAATTCCCTGTTAGCGTTTTGAACGTTGTATTCCAGATTGGAGATTCTGGCGTCAAAATCTGCCATGCTTCGTTCTAATTCTTGAATTTTAGCATTAGAAGCTTCAGCACTGTTTTCCTGTATGCTTTTTAAGTTTTCTATCTGGTTATAAGCCATGTTCAGATTAGCATGTATATTTTCAAGCGAAGAGTCTGTGTGATGGATATATGAGGATAAACTACCGTTATTGATAAATATATCCCCCGCCACATGAATGTCGCTTTGCGCTTCAATGTTTTCGGCGGCAGTTAAACTGGCTATTTTTGTTTCACCGTTTAAAACACAATTTTTTGCTGAAAGATTTCCGTTTTCATCAACTAAAAAGTTATCCGTTCCGATTTCAATTCTGCCGCCTTTAATCCCGGCTCCTTGTATCGTGCCTCCGGTTATGGTTCCGCTTGCTGTAATATCCCCGCGGAAGTTCCCGCCGTTGATATCTAAAGTGCCGATCATGTGCAGGTTCCCGGTATTATCGGTATAAAATACATCCTCTGTCCGTCCGTTTTCTTCTCTTGTAATTTTTACCATTTGGCTGTCGTCATTTGGATTCACGATGAAGCTGTTTTTGACTGTGCCTGCGGGAACGTTTGGTTTTTGGTTCGATATGGTAAGTCCGTCTTCTGTAAATTTCAAGGAACCTTTTGTATTATAAATCCCCAAATTTTCACCGAGAATTATTTTTCCGACCACGGTTTTTGCGATAATGCCATAGTCGTCGACCAGTTTTCTGGTTTCGGGATCCACGTAGCGAATCCTGCCGATTCCGGTATGGATTGTTTTCCAGTTATCGGAGGTGGTGTAAAGCCCGTTGCTGAGTATTTTAAGCTGATTGGGATTGTAGGAATCGGTGATGTCGTCTTCATAGAGCCTTGCAAGGATGCCGTGGCTGTCAATTAAGATTTCCTGACGGTCAGATTCTACGAACTTTGTAGTCGCAGCATTGAGCCCGTCGTTTATCCAGCTTTCTACGCAGTCTGTAGTATGTTTTGACTGTTCCATCTGGTGCATGACGCCGGAATAGGATTGTGCCATAGAAGATGCGGAAGCAAGAACGGATTTAATGTCGGAGACGCCTGAGATAATCTGCTCGACCGTAGAAAATTCAACGTCAATGGACTGAATTTCATCAAAATTAATCTGGTAGGAGAGCAGGCGCAGCTTCAATATTTTGTCGTCAATCCCGACACGTATCCAGTTGCCCACAGAGAATGATTCTGTCAGGGGCGCAAATTCTTCAAGGGCAAGCAGGTTGTTCATGGAAGAGGTCAGAGAGTATTGGATGTTGCTTGCTTTGTACAGCTCTTGATTTGCAGCGTCTAATAATTCCTTTGCCTTGTCAATGATTCCTGCATTTGTCTTTCCGGTTGAAACGCAGTTGGAATTACAGTATTTGTCTTCCCTGCGGTAAGAACAGAAGGTCTTCCAGAGGTTCGTGCCGCCCGACCGGTCTGTTAAATATTTTGCAAAATTCAGATGTTCGTTTGTTTCCTGTCTGATATTATAGAGCACACCGGAGGATTCATTTGTTTGGGAATCAAAATAGTAAAATGCCTTGATTGCATCCAACATCTGCTTGCGTCTGGTAACTTCTCCTGTAATTTCAGACTCATCGTTCCCGTCTATCAGCGCCTTTCTGGAAGTGTAGAAATCCCTGTACTGTTCGAGAAGAGTTTTCGGTGTTTCGCCGGATTCCTCCGTATCGGTAAAAAGCGTTTTCACCTCATGGGAGAAGAGTACTTCAAGGCAGCTTTGGAAGGAGTCGGACAGATTCAGTAATTCCTGTAAAGAATAGTATTTTAGTTGAGCGCAGAAGGTTTCTTCGTCAAGCTTCATGCTTGTGATATCGTATCGGGCAATTTCATTTTTGTCTGACATTGCCCGGTATATTTTTTGTTCAAGGAAGAGAGTGGTATCGCCGGATATCATGAACTGGATGTTATCCCGTTTACTTGTAAGTTTCTTTCCGTCGTCATCAGTCTGAACCAGACTGGTAAGGGTAAAGCTTCCGCTCCATGTTCTTTTTCCCGGCTTGTCTGATTCGGAAGTGTCTGATGCTTCTGAACAGGAAATGGTTTCGACGTTGAAATCAAAATAGGAAGATTTGTAAAAGAGTTTTGCCGTATTTTTGATGGCGCGTTCTATTGTAAATTCTTCAGCGGTTTTATAGTTGGACAGTGCGATTTCGTTTCCAAATCCGTTTCGGAATCCGTCAAGGATTGCCTGCATGGATTCTTCGATATCCGGCTCTGAAATCTGTACGGCCGGCATCATGGAATTGTTTACAAATTCATATAAATCAATGGCTTCATACATTTTTGCAGTAGTATCAGGGTATCCGGTCAAGGCATTTTCCGGTAACTTTGTAAATCGGTTCTTGTCAGTGTTATCATCCTTAGCATCCTCACCCTCAAAAAACAGCTTGTTCACATAATCCACGACAGCATTGTAGTTCTTGACTGCTTGCACGGATAATGGATAAACATGAGATGTATTATATTTTTCATATTCTCTGGAGTATTCATCCAATACGGCTGAGAGAGCGCTTGGCATGTCCTTTTTCATGTCGTCTGTAATATTGTAGATATATTGGGAGCCGTTTGGATTGATGGAACGGATGGCTGCGGTCATAATTTCATCTCCGCCCTCCACATAGAAACAGTTTTTTAAGGAATCCTTATTTGTTTCAAGGTTTATTTCCGTTGACAGATTGTCATTTGAAATAAATACGGTAGTATCTTTTCCGCAGTTATCTAAATCATATGCAGAAATTGTTCTTGTCATAGAATCAAATAAGAATATGCAATGAAACTTTTCGGATATCTCACCTGTCAATTCGCTGTAAATATCGGTATCCGATATGCTGAAAAATCTCTGTATGTCCATTAGAGAATCATCTATGGATCCGATGGAATAGTGGGGGGCTTTTTCTAAAATTCTGTGTAATAAAGAATGCCCTGTATCGGTAGGATGATAAAAAACAGTGGGTTTGTAATCCTTTGACACAATATCGCTGTCAGTGTTGATTTCTATATCATACAATTTTATATTTGATAATTCTGCTTCACAGAGAGAAGCGGCAGTAACGCATTTTCTTGTCGTATCGCTTTCGGCAACGGAGACATGTATTTCAAACCGTTCGTTAAATTCCGGAACATATAATACTTTAAAATCAACAATAGAGTCCCAAATGGGATTGCATTTGCCGTCTATGTATTTGTAAATTGTAAATGATATTTCATTCGCACTGTTAAAATTTTCTTTGTAGGTTAAATCAAAGGCATTTGGAATGCTGCCTATCGAGTCAAAATTCCGGTTTTGCAATATGAGGGTAGGAATCGTGACAATATTATTTTCGTCGAATTCTATTTTTGCCATTTGCTGCCTCCTTTTTTATTTCCATTATCAGTGTCTGATACTCTTTTTTTAGGTTTTGCAATTCATCAATGAGTTTTTGGTACTCTGCATAACTGTTTTTGGCCATCATAATTTTGTTCTGGACATTTTGGGAATCGCACAGTTTCAACTGTTCTTTCAAATATTCATTTTCCTCTTGCAAATGCTCAATGATACGCTGTTGTGTCTGCATTTTTCTGTCTGTTTTTGTTTGGTACATATGTGCCTCCTTTTGGGGGGCAGCAGTTATCTGCCGCCCCCATTTTGTTTTATGGTGTAAATTGCCGTCCGCTTAATGAGTGATAATCATTCGATAATGTTCCGACTGTATGGTTCAACATGACCTTTTTCACGGCTGCGTTGGTATTTATTGCAGTTATCAGATTAGACGTAAATTCTTTTGGATCGTTTACGCCGTTCATGACGATTCCGCCCATGTCAATCTTCACGTCTCCTGTACTCCGGTTTTCTATGATATTGGAAAAATTCGGAGCCGGTGCGGGAACGGGTATGTTGATATTTCCGATTAGCTGTTCTGGATCTGTATTTAGAAGCTGCAGCAGGTTCTTGCTCGCATTTGCATCTAATACAATATCTCCCTGTCCGACTTTCCTTAGTACGCCTTCGCTCTTGTCAAACTGTAGCTCGTAGCTTCCCTCGCCGAGAAATGCAAGCTGGTCATATGGGATGTTCCAAGAGCCGGTCTTAAAACCTCTGATTCCAAGTTCTTTCAGCTTCTTATATACTGTGCCGGTGGATTTGTTGTTGTCATATCTGACGCCAAGTATTTTTGCCAGTTCTTTGATTTTGGCAGTAGTAAGCACTTTTCCGAATCCGTTATAAAGAGCCCGATTCAAAGCGGACATTTGGTCTGGGTCTTTTGTTGTTATTTTCAGATTGGTATTTAAGAAATTTAGAGCTTCGTCCTTGAGGGCTAGTCTCTTTCCTGAGCTTGCAGCGTTTGGTAGGTTGACTTCCCCTAAGCCTCTAAGGGGTTCCGTTCCAGAGGCAATCAGAGGAAGCGTTTTTGTGCCTGCAGATGTGGCATTTGATGTGGTTCCGCCAGTGCCGCCGGATTCTTTCGTGCCAGCTTCTCCAGTGCCGGTTTCTTCTTCGTCAGCCGTTTTATCAGAATTTTTCCGCATGTCCTCGATGAATTTATCCAGTGCGTCCGTCATTTTTGTGACGGATGCTGAGATTCCTGAGCTGTCTAAGATAGTCTTGAATTCTTCCGTAGGGATATAGCCGATTCCTGTCATTGCACCTGTAATCGTTTTTGATATTTCCGATAGGTCGGAGTCAATGTCGTTCATCAGGAGGTCAAAATGCTCCGAGAGAGAATCTATGAGCGCCTGTATCGCATCCTCAAAGTTATCGCTGAGGTCGGAGAGCATACTTTTGGTGTCGGAGATGTATTTATTGTACTGCGTCTCCTGCAAATCGCGTTCCGCTTCTTCCAGTGATACGGTGAGCGATTGTATCTTTGCCCTTGCTTCCTCGGACATGTCGCCTGCATATGCGCTTAATTGCTTACGGAGATTTGCGATTTCCTTGGTCTTGTCGGAAATGGTGTTCTGGTAGTCGAATGCATCCTTCTGTGCATCCAGAAGCCCTTCGTATTCGCTGATTAAGCTTTTTATCTTATTCAGAAGTGCGTCGTATCCCTGTTCATTCAGGTCAATGACCGCGTCTTTTTCATCTTGTGCCGCTTTGATGGAATCCTGATAGGACTGTATCAGTTCTTGTTTCCGGTTTAGCAAGGCCTTATTATATGGGTCATTTGCGAGGGATTTGTTTATTTCCGAAATTTTCTCTTTATAATCCTCTGCCTGCTTCCTGTATGTTTCATAATTGGCTGCGTGTAATGCGGCAACGGCTTTTCCGTTATCGGTAAGGCCTCCGGCGTCATCGCTTGTAAGATCTTTTCTGGATAATTCATTTATCATGAAGTCCGCTTCGGATGTGACATTCCGAATCCGGTTTTCCAGATAATCAAAGTTGTCCCATTCGATCTGCCGCATTTGGTTATTGAATTCAATAAGGGAGAGCGTGGACTTGTCTATTTCATTTGTAACGCTGTCTATGGAGGCGCATGCCTCATACCATTCATCGGAATATTTTACAATAGAACCGTTTTTCATGGATTCGGCAAGGGAATTTATAAGTTCCAGCCTCTTGCCTTTCAATGTCTGATTCGTGTTTTCTTCGTTTTCAATCAGCTTGCTGTAATACGTTGTGCTGACTTGATATCCTTTTGCCTGTGTGAGATCAATTACATGGTTGATTTTTGTTGCTTTCTGCTCATTTACACTTTGCTTATTGGAATATTCCTTGTCGATATTCGACATTTTTTCCAGTGCAAGGGCTGCTTTTTCCGTTTGTGCAGTCTGTTGGTAAAGTTCATAGGTTTCCTGCGCAGAGTTCTTCGCTTCTAAGGCTTCGTTGTAGTTCTCGCAGGCAAGCCCGAAGCTGTTTGATACCGTATATGCTTTTTCGATATAGTTTGATGGTATCAGCTCGTTTTTGCTGACATATTTGGATTTAATCTCGGTTATGATTTTCTGTTTGGATTTGTCCTTGGAAGAGGACTTGTTTATGCTTTTCTTCGCACTTGAGAACTCACCGGAGAGCGTGACGTAGGTTTCTTTATAATCATTGAGGTTTTGGCCAATGATGGAACTCTGCTTGTCTATATAGCTGTTCTTCGCTTTTGCGGTGGTCTGATTTTTGGCAGCGGCGGCGTACAGCTCATTTTCGGAATCACGTCCCGAGACATTGTTTTCCGTTTTCTCAATGCGTGCCTGTAGGTTTGCCGCATAAGCCTCGGCTTGGGCAAGTGTCCCCGCATCCTTTGCGCTTAATTCATTTTCTACAGCTTCGTTGTAGGCTTCGCAGTTGTAGTAATAGGTCATGTTGCCGTTTAAGTATTTCTGGCAGTAGGTTTTAACTGCTTTTAAACCGTCGCTGGATACTTTTTTGCCTTTTTTGATGGTAGATATCACAGATGCAAGACGTTTCTTGAGGGTTTTGTTCTTGAGGTTCTTATAAGTCTTATCCGTATTGAATTTTGCCTTTGAGGCGGCTTTTTTCCTGTCAGACGTTGCTTTTGTGGCTGCGTTCTTATAAGACGTCACATTTTGATTGTTCAGGCGTGTCTGGGCGTCAAGGTTATGGTTTTTCGCGCTTGCGGTATTTGCCATTGACATCGTGTTCCGGTCGGCTTTGGACTGGTTTTTGTCAAGATTATTCTGCAATTGCTCTTCCCGCAAGGATTTCTTTTCCGCCTGTGCCGTGAGCGCATACATCTCATAGTTCAGCTTATTTTCATCCTCTGCCTGTTTATTGGCATTATAGTAAATGCAGTAGGAGAGAAGCGTGCTGAGTTCCTGATATTCCTTGCCCTCTGCCGTTTTCATTGCGTTTGTGATTCCGTTTATGGTGGAAGCGGGGATAAGGCTCCCGCTTTTTACGCTTGCAATCGCTTTCGAAAAATATTTTTTGTTCTTTTTTGATACATCTTTCCGGTTGGCTTTCAGAATCTTATTCCCATAGCTGTTCCGTGCCTTCCGGCTGGTATCGTAAGCGGTTTTCAGATTGCCCTGCCTGCCGTCAATGTTCCCCAGCTTGCTGTTTATCAGGCGGTTCTTTCTGCTTGACGTGGATGCAGTGGAGAGTTTTGTGTCAGTATTTTCGTCTTCCGAATCTTTCCGGTCGTTTCTCTTTTGGGCCCGCTGCCCTGCAAGCGCGGCTCCCGCCTTGGCATTTTCCGCCATGCTTTTGGTCAGCTTCTGGATGGTGGAGTTGTTGTCTTCCATGCGCTCCCCGTACTCATACCACGCCTCGGAGGTGTTTTCTACGGTGCTCTGCAGGTTCTTCAGCCACCGGTTCTGGTTGACGAGGTTGGAAATCTGGGAAAGGATGTTTTTATTCATGTCCTTATAATTATCCTTGCTCGCAGAGCCGCCCCAGACTTCTTTCAGGTCAATGTAATTCTCGGTGCGGGTGTTTTTCGCTTCCAGCCTTGAGAGCAGCTTGTCATACTGCGTAAGCAGCGTTTCCAGCTTCTCCTGCGCAAGTTCTTTTTGTGTTTTCTGAAGGTTTTCAAGTGCAGTCCCGCATTCCAGCGCCTTATCATACCATGACTGATATTCCTTGATTTTTTCTTTCAGGGAATCGTCGGAAATCTCCTCGATGCTCAGGGAGCCGTTCTGTATCTTGTCGATGTATTCTGCGGACAACCCGACGGAATTTGCACGCGCCATGTAGGTGTCATAAGCCTGCTGCTGCGCCGCAATCTGCTGTGAGACGTTTTCGAGGGCGGATTTGTAGGAGTCTGCCCTTGTGGTAAATTTGAGGAAGGTGTCTTCGCCTTTTTGCTTGAGCTTGTCAAATGCGGAGGAGAGGCGGGAGAGGAGGGTTTCGAGCCAGTTGAAGGTCTCGGGGGTGGGTGTGTCTTTCGTTGATGAGGCGGCAGGCGTTTTATCTTTGCCGGAGAGGTCGATATCCGTCGGTTGAAAGCCCAATACTTCCCGCTGTATGTCAGCGGCTGCCCTTTGCATGTCGTACATGACTTGAACAGCTGCATTGGAGTTGCCGGACAAGGCAAATTTATTATACTGTGCCTTTAAGCCCTCCAGCCTGCTGATAGCAGAAGAGGCGACGCCGGACGCTTTTGCGAGGGTGAGGATGTTGTTGATGTCCTGATATGTTTCAATAGGGGTCTGGTTCAGTTCCATTTTACTGAACTTATATTTAATCAGTTCGTTTGCAGTATAACCATAAGATTCCGCTTCCTTTATCAAGGCATTAATTTCGTCAATGGTAGCATCCTCTAAGTCGGTGCTTTCCAGCTTTGCGAGATATTTGGACTGATATTCTGTCCTTATTGAGTTCCTTAACTGGTTTACAATGGAGTTTAGGTTATCTTTTGCCGATGCGAGGTTACTTTCACGTTTTGCAAGTTCGTCTTCTACAATCTCCAGTGCATTGGCGACATTCTTTTGTTCAAGCAGTGCGATAGTCGCTTCTTTTGTTTCTTCCGCCAGGTTTGAAAATATAGTGTTACCGTTTTCATCTTTGAAATTGTAGATGTAATCGGTCGCCAGTTTATTAAGCGCATCTTGGCAGGCTTTGATATCGCCGGAATTTTGTGTAAGGGTTTTGATAAAGCTGTTATAGGTATAACCCATTTGGGAGAATGTTTTGGTGAATTCTTCATTATTCAGGATGGAAGACCAGTCAAAGTTTTCATTCCCAGATATGTCTTTGTAAATTTCGCCGAGAGGGTCTAAACCATTGGCGATGGTTTCCATCCGGGAGATTTTGGCTGCATAGGTGAGAGGGGGGTTTACACTAATATTTTTATTAGAAAGCCCTTCAATGTTTGCCAGAATCTGCTCTATGACTTCATTGGCTGTAAATCCTGCATCTTCAAATGCCGTTTTGATTTCATCTGACAAATCATCGACTGATAAAGTGCCGGCTTGTGCAAGTGCGGTCAATTCTTTTTGGATCCCGCCTGATAGTCTGTTAAATACCTCATTAAATTTTTCTGTTAAGGCATCTGCGGGGTATAAACATTCACTAATTTCAGTAGACAAGTCGTGCCATGATTGTGATAGTTCATCATCAATACCATATCTGTCAGTGTAGTCATCCAAATCGACCGCCGCATTAACTAATTCAGTTCGCCATTTTTCAAGCTGATTTCTATCTTCTTCGGAAAGCGCTTTACCATTTAGCTTCCGTTGGTTTAATTCATCATATGCGTTTATAACTTCCTGAATATGTTCCAAGAAAGAAGAGGTTGTATCTGTTTCCCAATTAAATATTTCAGCTTGGAGTTTCAGCATTTCATCATATTCATCATCACTTAAATTATACTTGCCGGATAGTTCCGATACACGAAGTCGTTTCGATTCGATGTCGTTAATTTCTGCCTGTGTTGATATGTGTTGATAGTATTTGCTGCCATACTCTTTATCAAATTCTTCTTTCACAGAATCGGCTACTTCCTGCTTTTTGTTATTTTCCTGTTCTGCAAGCAGTTTGTTCTTGCGTTCCAGTTCGTTATTTTCGGCTTTTAAGTTTTTCAGCTCTTCTTTTTCAACAAAGGATAATCTATCCTTGGAATTTAGTTCGTCAATCCGGTCAGTGGTGGTTTCCAGTTCCGAATTTACATCTTCAATATCGGATTGTATTTCGGACAATTCGCTTTGCAGGTTCTTGGTTATTTCCTGCTGTTCCTCAAGCGTGACCGTGAAATGGTCTACTGCTTTTACCGCTCCGTAAATTGCGGCAGTAATTCCAAGTACCCATGTCATTGGGTTTGACGCTATCAAAGCTAACTGCGCTTTGATCTGCGCCCAAGTGGCGCTGGTGAATAAGCCGAAGGATAATGATGCCTTTTTATTAGCGTCGGTAAGTCCTAAAGTGGATATAATTTCTTCTGCGTTAGCGCCTGTTACGCCTTTTGCTGCAAGTGTATTTAATAATTTTTCTTTGGTACATGCCTTGGTAACTGCAATTTCACCTGTACTAACATTTATAAAATCAAGTTCTTTTAATATAGCTTTTTGTTTTTCTGCGGATAAACCTGCCTGTGCCAAAGTTGTTTGTACCAGTTCCGCTTTAATTTTATCTTCACTTGCAATTAACGCTGCTTCAACAAGAACCTGATTCATTCGCTCTTGTGTTAAATGCTTTGTTGAGAGTGCGAGCTGTGCCTGCTGTAAATTTAGACCATTAATTGAAGCAGCTAAGTTATTGGCGGTATTGGATGTCAGTAATCCTGCAGCATTATTCTCAGGAACAGGTATGTTTTTTAGATTATTAACAACGCCTTGTATTTTCGTTAAATCTGTTAGCCATGTTTTGAATACCATACTATTTGTTGCGATATGTGGCGTATCGCTATTTAACAATGTGAATAAGCCGAAACTAATTGTGAAGAGCCATGAAACGTGTTATAATCATCAAACAGGGAGGTGCAGGAATATGTTGTATAGTTTATATGCCCCAATGTGGGACGCAAATGATACTTTAAGAAAACTGCTTAAGGAAGTACTGGGTTATACGGATGATGAAATCAAAAAAATGGAGTCTGAATATTTTGGCAGAAACATTGTAAATAATTTAACGATTGACCAAGCGAAAGAAATAACTGAGATTTTTGGTGGTAACGATTTTAGTGTTTATTTAAATGATGGAAGGGGGAGCGAGGGGACCATTGCTTGGAATCAATTGGGTATTCATTTGATAGATGAACTACCCAAAGACCATTATTGCGATGAACCGCTTGTGTCAAGAGACCATTTGGCTGATTTGAGTATTCCGAAAAAAATTGATCCGCCAATAAAAGAAACTCTTTTTCATACCAAACCAATTGTAGAATGCCCGTATTGCCACTCGACAGATACGAGAAAGATCTCAGGGCTGTCAAAAGCGGGCAGCGTAGCCTTGTTTGGAATATTTTCGCTTGGCAAAACGACGAAACAGTGGCACTGCAATAGGTGTAACTCGGATTTTTAATTATCGTTACTTCCGTAGTATTACTGTTTGGCATTATGAATATGCCTAAAACTAATCGTGAAAATTCGTGAGACGTGTTATAATCATCAGACAGGGAGGTGCAGGAATATGTTGTATAGTTTATATGCCCCAATGTGGGACGCAAATGATACATTAAGAAAACTGCTTAAGGAAGTACTGGGTTATACGGATGATGAAATCAAAAAAATGGAGTCTGAATATTTTGGCAGAAACATTGTAAATAATTTAACGATTGACCAAGCGAAAGAAATAACAGCAATTTTTTTAGATAATGATTTTGGGCTGTATTTGAATGACGGAACAGGAGATGAAGAAGTGATATACTGGAAAGAATTAGGGATTACTGTGCCGCATAATTCTCCCAAAGACCATTATTGCGATGAACCGCTTGTGTCAAGAGACCATTTGGCTGATTTGAGTATTCCCA
>CAJTSH010000006.1:0-2240 GCA_910578885.1 uncultured Lachnospiraceae bacterium | reverse complement strand
GCAGCGTAGCCTTGTTTGGAATATTTTCGCTTGGCAAAACGACGAAACAGTGGCATTGCAATAGGTGTAACTCGGATTTTTAATTGTCATTCCTTTCATGAAATGATAAAGTGTATTTTACGGGCATGAGGAGCTTTAATAGTTTAATGGTTCCTTATGTTTCTGTAAAATAATGTAACTGCTAATACTATAATTTCTCCGTTTTCTCCACATACGGCTAGGAGAACTCCTTGCATTTTCCTCTTATTCCCTATCAAAAATAGTCGCTGCCAAATAAGAGGAGAGCAGCATCACTCTTTTGGTTTTACCCAGTCATGGGACAGTTTTCCTTCTGCGTTGGACTGTCTCTTACAAGCCTTCCGGCTCAAAACCGTTTACAGTCTCTGAACACGCCCATATCTAAATAAAATCAGACTTAGGGTTTCCGCTGCTGATTGGGGGTTTAGTTCCATTGAACCGTCACTTAGCGTTTCCGCATATGACCAGCCTCATGTTTTCCTGCCATTGCTGACATCCTTTCGGAATACATTCACGCTTACCGTTTCCGGTTACGTTGTAGTATGAGACGCTATGATATTCCCTATATTTTCTTTCTTCCCAGCACTGGGAGACAGCATCTCCCAATTACGGTTTGCTTTATAGAACCTTATTGGCTGACCAGGCCAAAACATTCCTGCCCTTGAACTCCGCATGATGGGTAATTCTTAGGCATGAAGGGCATATTCAAAACAATAACATTAGGTTTGAAGTATGTACACTTATACATGCTTACCAAGGTTCTTTGCACCTAGGATGCCGCCGCTGATTACGCCGATAGTGCCAAGGCTTCCAAGCGCTTCGGTAATGCTGTTTACCCCGCTTAGCAGTGCATTTAACGCTTTCACCGCAACGGTTAACTCATCCGAATTTATGACATTGTTTACCGTATCTGTCCAGGTGCTTGACAGACTGTTCAATGAGCTGTCCAGACTGTTTGCGGATTTTTCCGCATCGCTCATCATTGAGCCGGAAGCGTTTCCAAAATCTCCTAACATCTTGTCGTACTGTTCCCAGTTTGACAGTAGACTGTCAAGAAAATCCGCATGGTTTCCGCCGCCGATGTCTGAGAGAAGTTCCATCTTTTTCGCGCTTCCGTCCGGCAGGGCGTTGTATGTATCTGCCAGTTCCGACAGGAGTTCTATCGGGTCACGCAGGTTGTCCATAGCGCTGAGGCTTGCCATGACATCTTTGATTGCAGCCGCAACATCTTTGCCGGAATCTTTGGACACCGAAAGTCCGGTTCCAAGCAGTGCGGACAGCTTGTCTTCCGGGATGTCCGGAAGGTCGGAGAGCAGCTCGGATGCCGCTATCGTGGCGTTTGCCAGTTCTTCCATGTTCAGGGTATTCTTTCTTGCCATCTGGTTCTGACCGTCAAGCAGCTTGGTTAGTTTTTCTACATTTCCGGCATAGTCATAGGCGTTATCAGCAGCCATTATATAGTCGTTGGCTAAGTCAGACTGAAGATTGTCCGCAGTCTGGACGAGGGCGGAGAGTTCTGCCATCTGTGCGGCATTTTTATAACCGGAGTCTATCATCTGCTGTACGCCGACTAGGTAATCATTTGCCGATGTGCCAAATTTCGCGGCGACCTCAAACGAGGTGTCGCCAAGCTCTTGCAGTCTGGAATCGGTCAGGTTGGCGGACTTTCCAATTTCTGTGAGTGTGGAATCAATTTCTTTTAATTCTGAAAGGGATTCTTGGAATTGGTCGGATAAAAGGGATGCCAAATCCGGGAATCCTAGTTTTTCAGGTAGAGCTGATAATAAGGATTTTAAATCATCCATGTGTGTTTTCCTCCTTTTGGGTTGTTTGATTTTTGTTTATCTATGTAAATACCACTCTCAAAATAGAGGAGTGGTAGGATTTTCAATATTTATTTAAGATTTTCTAAGGGAAGTCGATTGGACGTTTCGATGCGCTTTCTCTATACCGTATATATACATACAGAAAAACCTTGATTTTCGTTGAGAATATCGGGAGTTTCCGATTTTTCTAATTGTGGTTGCCATTGAAAGAGGTTTGTTTCTATCCACGCTTGCGTTTGTGATTCTGCTTATTATGGAAGCGGAGAAAAGGTTCTTTGTTCATTAATCGTATCGCTTACTTTTTCCGTGAGCACCTTGCTACGAAAATAAAACTCGTAGCAAAGAACTGAACCTTGACAACAAATGTTTTCAACAATCATGGAAGCATCACGATAA
>CAJTSH010000005.1:19430-113787 GCA_910578885.1 uncultured Lachnospiraceae bacterium | reverse complement strand
TGACGACGGCTTTTATTATTTCATCTTTCTGCCGTATCCGGCTCACATCTGCATGGATGCCGGATTTTACACTTGCCTCAAATTGTGAATAATCGACCATATTTTCCTCCGTTTCTTACGTTTCTGTAGATTGCTAATATTTTTTATAGATATATTCAGTATAAAGCCGATAAAAACAATATACAATCCAGACCACTCAGGTTATTTCCCACTTGTGGGATATTACAGAAATCATCAAATAAAGAACAGCAACAGTAATTGCAATCATCCAATTCGTTGTTTTTTCTTCTTGGTTATTTCATTAGCTGATACTTTTACAACATCTGACAACAGATTTTCATATTCGTTATCAACGCTGTTTTCTGTTCTTTCGCCTTTGAATAATTCTAAAAACTTGAAAGAAACTAAACATGACAGCAATAAATTTTCTGTTTTTTGAATCTTAATTATCTTAAATATTAAATATTTTTACCCATTATTATCTATTGCCAGAATAATTTTATTTCTCTCAGTACAACCTCTCGTTTGTTGTTGCGTTCAGTTTAGCACATTTATAGAACATCTACAAGATTCCGTGTATGAAAAAGCAAAAAGAATGAATTCTTCACTTGACAATGTGGCAAAGAACTGATGTCGCAGGACGAGATTGCGGTCATGGACGGTGGGAAATGTATCATGCAGCTTAGAGGTGTCAGACCATTCTTCTCAGATAAATTCGATATAACGAAGCATGGCAGGCACAAGGAGCTGTCCGATTATGACCGATGCCCGCAGGGTTCTCCCAAAGGATTTCCCCGCCCTTATTTTACCACAAAGGGCAGTGGATTTGCATATCAAAGCTCTTTCTTTATCAAAAAATCAAATTTAAGGAAAGAAAGAGGTAAAAGGCGTTATCAATCTGCTTGAGGGATATGGAAATGATACAACATCAATTCTTCATTGAAACTGCTTTTCCCCTTCAAAATACAGCTCTGCCACGCATAAGACAATCCGCGCAAGGCATAAGGTATAACAAGAAAGTATATGGGTTGTATGGACAATGTATGACACTTTATTGTTAAAAAAATATCACGGACTGGGAAATGATTATCTGGTACTGGATCCGAATAAAAATCGGATACAGCTGCAGGAGCGGCATATTATAAGGCTCTGCAGGAGAAATATCGGCGTGGGAGCGGACGGAATTCTCTATGGACCGCTGTTTCGGGATGAAAAAATCTATGTACAGATTTTTAATCCTGACGGAAGCGAGGCAGAGCGAAGCGGCAACGGCGTACGGATTTTTGCAAAATATCTGTTGGATGAAGGTTATGTAAAGAAAGAGCGTTTCACGCTGCATACGAAAGCTGGGGCTGCGGTCATTGATTTTCTCAATGAGGACGGAAGCCGTATGCGGGTAAATATGGGAAAAGCACAGTTTGCGGGAGGCGTATTAAAGGGTAATTACAGCGAGGATGAGATTGTCAACGAACCGCTCTTATTTCACGGAAGACTTTATAATGCCACCTGTGTTTCTATGGGCAACCCTAATTGTGTCATTATGATGGAGGAGGTCAATGCGAAAAAGGCGAAAGAGCTGGGACCTTATGTAGAAAATGCTTCTTATTTTCCGAACCGTATCAATATGCAGCTCTGCCACGTAATAGACAGAAACCATGTGGAAGCCGAAATCTATGAGCGGGGAGCCGGCTATACGTTAGCTTCCGGCACAGGAGCCTGCGCGGCGGCAACGGCGGCTTACCGTCTGGGGCTGTGCGATGGGGAAGTGCATGTGAAGATGCCCGGAGGAGAGCTTCTGGTCGAAATAGCGGAAGATATGACGGTATATCTGACCGGAGATGTGGAGAATATCGGAACATTCCTTCTGGCGGAGAATTTTTTCGCATGAAAATCGTGCGCATCCTCCAGGGAGTTATCGGAAACAGCAAATTTATTTAACGTTTCAGGTGAAAAGTTTTGACATTTTTTCCAATCCTGTATAGAATGAAACAAGAAATAGGATAGGAAAGGATTTGAAAGTTTGGAAGAAAAACTTCCAAATCTGCCTAGATGGCGTGAAAAACACGCCAGAAGGAGGAAAAAATGAAGAAACTACTAGATTTGATTACCGAGGAAATGTCGGCTGCTTTTGAAAAAGCAGGTTATGATAAAAAATATGCGAAGGTCACATTGTCCAACCGGCCGGATCTTTGCGAATACCAATGCAACGGAGCTATGGCTGCGGCAAAGGAATATAAGAAAGCGCCGATTATGATTGCAAATGCTGTCATAGAGCAGCTTTCCGGCAATTCTATGTTTGAAATGGCAGAAGCGGTAAATCCGGGATTTATGAATTTAAAATTATCTTCGGAATATCTTGTGGAGTATCTTAGGGGAATGGAAGCGGATACAGAGCGTCTGGGGTGTGAAAAGACGGAGAGCCCGAAGACGATTATGATAGATTATGGCGGACCAAATGTTGCAAAGCCTCTGCATGTAGGGCATTTGCGTTCTGCGATTATCGGCGAGAGCATCAAGCGCATCGGCAGATTCATGGGTCATAACATGATCGGCGATGTTCATCTGGGGGACTGGGGTCTGCAGATGGGCTTGATTATCACCGAGCTGAAAGAAAGAAAGCCAGAGCTTGTATATTTTGATGAGGCATATACGGGGGAATACCCGGAGGAACCGCCGTTTACCATTTCTGAATTAGAGGAAATCTATCCGACAGCAAGCGGTAAGTCTAAGGAGGACGAAGGTTATAAGGAAGCGGCGATGCAGGCGACCTTTGAATTGCAGCATGGAAGAAAGGGGTATCAGGCTCTTCTCCATCATATTTTAAATGTGTCCGTGACGGATTTAAAGAGGAATTATGAGAACCTGAACGTATCTTTTGAGCTGTGGAAGGGTGAGTCTGATGCCCAGCCTTATATCCCCGACATGGTACAGAAGATGAAGGACGAGGGGTATGCCTATATAAGCGAGGGAGCCCTTGTGGTAGATGTAAAGGAAGAGACGGACACCAAGGAGGTTCCGCCCTGTATGATTTTAAAATCCGATGGTGCGTCCCTGTATAACACCACGGATCTTGCAACGATTGTCTGGCGTATGAAGGATTATCATCCTGACGAAATTATCTATGTGGTGGACAAGCGTCAGGAGCTGTACTTTACACAGGTGTTCCGCTGTGCAAGAAAGACGCATCTGGTTGACGAGGGCACGACGTTGAAATTCTTGGGATTCGGTACAATGAACGGCAAGGACGGCAAGCCCTTTAAGACAAGAGAGGGCGGCGTCATGCGTCTGGAAAATCTGATCAATGGCATCAATGAGGAAATGTACCGAAAGATTGCAGAAAACCGTACTGTGGACGAAGCGCAGGCGAGGGAGACTGCAAAGGTGGTTGCGCTTTCCTCCGTGAAATACGGAGATTTATCCAATCAGGCGTCCAAGGACTATATTTTTGATATGGAGAGATTTACTTCCTTTGAAGGAAATACGGGTCCGTATATTCTGTATACAATTGTCCGGATTAAGTCTATTTTAACAAAATATAAGGAAGCCGGAAAGGATGCTTCCTCTGCAAAACTCCTGCCGGCGCATACAGAGAGCGAGAAAGCCTTAATGAAAGAGATTGCCAAGTTTAACAGTACGATGGAAACCGCTTATGAGGAGACGGCTCCGCATAAGGTCTGCTCTTATATCTATGACTTGGCAAATGCTTTGAATCATTTCTACCATGAAACAAAGATCATGACAGAAGAGGATGCGGAAGTTCAGGCTTCTTATATCCGTCTGCTGGAGCTGACCAAACATGTCCTTGAAATCTGTATTGATGTGCTGGGATTTTCCGCACCGGATCGGATGTAAGATGCTGGAGCGAATGAAGGGCGCCATCTTTGATCTGGATGGCACATTACTGGATTCAATGGGAGTATGGCGCAAGATAGACGAGGATTTTCTTGGGAAACGGGGTTATCTGGTTCCAGAAGATTATTTAAAGGCGATAACGTCAATGAATTTTAAGGGTGCGGCGGACTATACAATTGAGAGATTCGGTTTGAATGAGCATCCGGAAAACATTATGGAGGAGTGGTTTGCGATGGCGATCGATGCCTATACCTATCATGTGCAGCTAAAGCCATATGTAAGGGAATATCTGAAAGGCTTGAGAGAAAGGGGTGTGAAAATCGCTGCGGCAACCTCCTCGGATGCGCGGCTGTTTGAGCCGTGTTTAAAGCATCACGGAATCTATGACTGGTTTGATGCGTTCAGCGTGACGACGGCGGTGAAGCGGGCGAAAGGATTTCCGGACGTCTATTGGAATGCGGCAGAAAAAATCGGATTATCCTGTGAAGACTGTGTGGTATATGAGGATATTTTAAAGGGAGTAGAGGGGGCGAAAATGGGAGGATTCTATGTGGTAGGCGTGGAAGACATACACTCTTCCTATGAGAAAGAAGAAATCCGCAGTAAAGCAGACCGTTATATCGTATCTTTTGAGGAACTGGTTTAATAGCCCAGTTCCTCGCCAATTAACAGTATCTTGATTCTTCCCGGCGTGCCGCAGTATCTTGTGATTACGGTGTGACTGCACATACAGCCGGGAGACAGACAGTCTTTACAGACGCCGGTAATGGCGCAGGGAGTCTCTTTATTCAACCGGTTTCCGTTTGGCGGTGCAGCGATGTTGCGTACACGGGAAACTGCATCCTCCACATTTCGGACGGCTTTATTCATTCCGGCAAGGATGATGACATATTCAGGACCATAGACGAGGGCTGCTAAGCGGTTGCCGTTTCCGTCGATATTGACCAGTTCGCCGTCTGCGGTAATTGCGTTGGTACTCATAAAGAAATAATCTGCGGTCAGGCATTTCCGGTAAATTTCTTTTGTTTCCTCGGCATTTCTTGCTTTGCTTCTGTCAAAGAGCGTGATATCCGGGTTATTTACAAGGGCATCCATCATGCCGGATTCGCTTAAGGTCATAGAGCCTCCAAAGCCTACGCTGCAGCCCGGCGTTAAGAAGGAAGAAGCCTTCTTAACTGCTTCAGCAGCGGTTTCAAAATAATATCCTTCCATCTGGCGTTTTTCTAAATTTTTCAGAATCGTATCTGCTAAATTTCTATAATATTGTTTCTTTGGTTCCATTCTGTACCTCCTGCTTGATTTTCTTTTCTTATTATAGTATGATTGCTTGGAAAATTCAAATATTGATCATGGGTTTGTATGAGGCAACAGGCTAGTCATTTGTTGAAATTTGAGTGAGACAGTGCACTAGGGATAAGGAGTAGAAAATGAGTCAGAATTTAAGGAAAATGATATCCTATTATAAGCCTTATTTAGGCGTCTTTTTTGCAGACATGTTCTTTGCGATACTTGCAGCGGCAGTTACTTTGGTGATACCGCTGATTGTACGTTATATTACGGCAAATGTAGTGTTTCTATCCGGGGATGAGGCGGTAGCTGTTATTTTAAAGCTGGGCATTTTTATGCTGGTATTAGTGGCGGTTGAGTGCTACTGTAATTTTTATATTTCTAATTATGGTCATGTTATGGGAGCAAAGATTGAATACGATATGCGTGCCGAAATTTTTGAACATTATCAGAAGCTGTCCTTCTCTTTCTATGATAATCAGAAGGTGGGACAGCTAATGGCAAGAATCACCACGGATCTATTTGATATCAGTGAGCTTTTGCATCATGGACCGGAAAATATCATGATATCCGCGATTAAAATTATCGGAGCGTTTGTGATTCTGCTCGGCATCAGTCCGAAGCTGGCGTTATGTGCATTTGCATTGGTGCCGGTTATGATTTGTTATGCCTATTTCTTTAACAAGCGGATGAAGCGCGCATTTCGGGAAAATCGTGTGAAGATTGCGGAAATAAACGGTCAGATAGAGGATAATCTTTCAGGAATCCGGGTTGTAAAATCTTTTGCAAATGAAAAAATTGAGCAGGAGAAGTTTCGTAGGGGAAATCAAGGTTTTTTAAACGCCAAAAAGAACAGTTATCTTTTTATGGGCGGTTATCAGGCGGGAATGAAAACATTTACAACACTGATTACGATTGTGGTGGTAATAGCAGGAACGATTTTTATTGCGGACGGAAGCGTGCCGGTAACGGATTTAATTACGTTTATCCTGTATATCAATGTATTTACAGACCCGGTGAGAACCCTGATTGATTTTGCAGAACAGTTCCAGAACGGATATTCTGGATTTGAACGGTTTATGGAAATTCTTTCAGTGGAACCGGACATTGAGGACAGGGAAGGCGCAGCGGCGCTTTCGAACGTCCGCGGAGATATTACCTTTGACAACGTTTCCTTCCGGTATGAGGAAAATACGGAAAAAGTCTTGAACCATATCAATCTCAAGGTGGCAGCCGGTTCCTATATGGCGTTGGTGGGCTCTTCGGGAGCGGGAAAGAGTACCTTGTGCAGTCTGATTCCAAGATTCTATGACGTAAGCGGGGGACGGATTCTTCTGGACGGAAAGGATATCCGGGAAATCCGGTTAAAGAGCCTGAGAGACCATATCGGAATCGTTCAGCAGGATGTGTATCTGTTTGTCGGAACGGTCTACGACAATATCCGTTACGGAAAGCCGGATGCGACAAGAGAAGAGGTGATTGAAGCGGCAAAGAATGCGAATGCCCATGAGTTTATCATGAATCTGCCGGATGGATATGAGACGGATATCGGACAGCGCGGCGTAAAGCTTTCCGGCGGGCAGAAGCAGAGATTGTCCATAGCCAGAGTATTTTTAAAGAATCCGCCAATACTGATTTTTGACGAAGCAACTTCTGCGTTGGATAACGAAAGTGAGAAGGTGGTTCAGGAGTCTTTGGAAAAGCTGGCGAAGAACCGCACTACTTTTGTCATTGCCCATCGTTTAAGTACCATACGTAATGCCGAGAAGATATTGGTGCTGACGGAAAATGGGATTGAAGAGGAAGGCACGCATGAAGAATTGTTGGAACGGCAGGGGCTGTATGAAAAGCTCTACCGGATGTCTGGGCAGATTTAGGCTTTCGAAAGTTTTTACTTGTTTCTTTTAGGAGATTCTGCTATATTTACGTTGATAAAAGCTTTGTAAGACAAATGAGATGAAAATGAGGATATAATTTTAAGAAAGAAGGAATTGACATGACGAAAATTGATATTATTTCAGGTTTTTTAGGCGCCGGTAAGACAACGCTTATCAAGAAGATGATAGAAGAGGCGTTTTCCGGTGAGAAGATTGTTCTGATTGAAAATGAATTCGGAGAGGTCGGAATTGACGGGGGGTTCTTAAAGGACGCCGGTATTGAAATTACAGAGATGAATTCCGGCTGTATCTGTTGTTCCCTTGTTGGAGACTTCGGAAAGAATTTAAATGAGGTAATTGAGAAATTCCATCCAGATCGTATTTTAATAGAGCCGTCCGGCGTTGGTAAATTATCCGATGTTATGAAATCTGTATTGGATGTGGAAAAAACGCATGATGTGAAATTGAATGCGCTTGTCACCGTTGTAAATGCCACCAAGGCAAGCAAGCAGATGAAAGCATTCGGTGAATTCTTCAATAATCAGATTGAATATGCGACCACAATTATCTTAAGCAGAAGCCAGAATGCAACGCCGGAGCAATTGGAGCTTTGTGTGAAGCAAATGCAGGACTTGAATGACAAGGCGGCAATTATTACAACACCGTGGGAATCTATAAAGGGAGAGCAGATTTTAAAGGTCATGGAAGGACAGGACAATCTGGAAGTGAAACTGCTGGCGGAAGCGCATCATCACGACCACGAGCATGATCATGAAGGGCATGAGCATCATCATGAGCATGGACATAATCACGAAGAGCATGACCATGGACATGATCATGAAGGGCATGAACACTGCCATGACCATGAGGGGCATGAGAATCATCATCATGAACATGACGAGAATTGTACCTGTGGCTGCCATGACCACGACCATGAGCATCACCATCATCATGCAGACGATGTATTTACCAGTTGGGGCAAAGAAACACCGCACAAGTTTACCAAAGAAAAGATTGAAAGTGTTTTAAAGACCTTGTGCGATACCGAAGAATATGGAACCATTCTTCGTGCAAAAGGAATGGTTGAGGATGAGAACGGTTCCTGGATTTATTTTGATATGGTACCGGGTGAATACGAGCTTCGTGAAGGAGAACCGGATTATACCGGAAGACTCTGTGTCATCGGTACGGATATGGATGAGCATCGTTTGGAAGAGTTATTTGGAATCGCATAAGATTTGGGCAGAATAGAAAGCGAAGGGTGAAATGACTATGCAAGAAATACCAGTATATGTATTTACCGGTTTTATGGACAGCGGGAAGACAACGCTGATAAAGGAGACATTGTTTGAAAATGACTTTGGAGAAGGAAGCAAGACGCTGATTCTTTGCTGTGAAGACGGAGATGTGGAGTATGATGAAGCAAAGCTTCGTACGATTAACACATATCTTGCAATGATTGAAGAACAGGAGAATTTCAATGAAGAGACTTTGAACAGATTGAATCTGGAATATCTTCCGGAGCAGGTCTTTTTGGAGTATAACGGCACATGGGATATTGCTACGCTCTTAGAGACAAAGCTGCCAAAAGACTGGGTGATTGTCCAGTCGCTTGCTACTGTGGATGCCACTACCTTTGAAATGTACGTCAATAACATGCGTCAAATGATGATGGAGCAGTTGTTTAAAGCGGATGTAGTAATATTTAACCGTTGTGACGATGAGACGCCAAGGGGCAAATTCCGCCGGATTGTCAAGGCGCAGAACCGTCCGGCGCAGATCGTTTATGAGCGTGGAGACGGTACGGTGGATGAAAATGCAAATGAAGAGCTTCCGTTTGATATCAATCAGGAAGTCATTGAATTAAGTGATGCGGATTATGCCATCTGGTTTATGGATGCAACAGATGATCCGAAAAAATATGACGGCAAAAAGATTAAATTTCTTGCGCTTGTCTATAATCCCGATAAAATGAAAAAAGGGGTATTTGTTCCGGGAAGATTTGCAATGACTTGTTGTGTAGAAGATGTGCAGTTTATTGGTTTTAAAGCGAAGTACATTGATTCCAGACAGATTGCACATAAGTCATGGATCAATATCACGGCAGAAATCCGCGTGGAGTTTGCGAAGGAATACCGTGGTAAGGGACCGGTTTTGTATCCTCTGGAAATTGAGCCGGCGGAGAAGCCGGAGGATGAGCTGGTGTATTTCTCATAAAGCAATCAATAAGAAAGAGTGTAAGTCTATATCATGTTGTCAGACATTTACCGCCTGAGCGGGCATCGGCTGCTTGCGCAGTGTCAGATGCAGAAAATAGGCGTATGGATTGATGATTTGATTGACTTTACACTCTTTTTCATATGTGATTAGGCGAGATTTTGCAGTTGTTTGCTATGTTTGGAAACGACATGTTTTAACATGTTGATATCGGTCTGCATAGTTTCAATTTGTGAAACTGATTTTTCATAGCGCTTAGCAGCCGGAAGGTAATTTTCGGCTAAGATTCGAATCTGTGGCATGATGACGTTTTCTCGGTTTAATTTGAGCTTTGAGGCTAATAACTCGGATATCGCAAGTAAACAGATGGCTGTAATATGGGTGTAAAGTCACTAAACAAATATTTAAATCAATATAAAGCAGCCGACGAAACATCCAAAGATATTGCGAAACGGCTGATTCATATTGAAGAAAAGTTAAATTTAGATATTCGGACTTTTTTGTAATAAGATTCGGATATATCAAATGGAAAAGGATTGCTTTAATTTAACTGAACAATCATAAAATTGAGATATGAAGCAAATAAATGTGCCATCAACCATAGGAAGGCTAAGAAGTTTTCCAATAAATAAAAAAATCCTGAACTCAGTATAAATACTGAACTTCAGGGTTTTTTGGGTTGGGCTGTTATAAACAGTCAACAGTTCATAGGGGAATCGAACCCCTGTTTCCGCCGTGAGAGGGCGGCGTCTTAACCGCTTGACCAATGAACCATAACCGGTATTTAAATACCGAGCAGTCCGTACGGGAATCGAACCCGTGTTTCCGCCGTGAGAGGGCGGCGTCTTAACCGCTTGACCAACGAACCGTTTATTAGATTATCACATGATTTTAAAAATTGCAACCCTTTTTTGAAAAAAAATGAAAAAATTTGTTGCAATACTTGGAATTAAGTGGTATGGTAACTATGATAACAAGATGATGATAGCATTGAGAGTGGGCTGCGGTCCACTCTCAATTCACGTTTTGAGATAGGAAAGGTGGTTATATGTCAAAGAAGGAGTCCTATGAGCAGCGGACCGAGGAATTGATTACTCCCATACTAGAACGCAATCAGTTTGAACTGGTAGATGTAGAGTATGTGAAAGAGGGAGCGGAATGGTATCTGCGGGCTTATATTGATAAGGAGGGTGGAATCACGGTGAATGACTGTGAGGTGGTGGCAAGAGAGATGAATGAGATCTTAGACCAGGAGGATTATGTGGAAGGCTCTTATATCTTCGAGGTCAGCTCACCCGGACTTGGCAGGCCGCTGAAAAAGGAAAAGGACTATGTCCGGGCGATGGGAAAAGAACTGGAGATACGTACTTATCGGGCAATCAATCGTGAAAAAGAATTCTATGGGCAATTAAAAGCCTATGACGATACAAGCGTAACCATAGAAAAAGAGGACGGAACAGAGATGGTATTTGATAAAAAGGATATCGCACTTATCCGTCTTGCATTCGACTTTTAACATGGAATGAAAGAATCAGGAGGAAGAAGAAATGAACAACGAATTGTTAGAAGCGTTAACAATATTAGAACAGGAGAAGAACATCAGCAAAGACACTCTGCTTGAGGCAATAGAGAACTCACTGTTGACAGCATGTAAAAACCATTTTGGCAAGGCAGACAATATCAAAGTGAATATCAACCCGGAGACCTGTGAGTTTCATGTATTTGCAGAAAAGACTGTTGTAGAGCATGTAGAAGATGACTGTCTGGAAATTTCCCTTGCAAATGCACAGATGATAGATTCGACCTATCAACTGGGGGATATCGTGAATCAGGAAGTGAAATCCAAAGAGTTTGGACGTATCGCGACACAGAATGCGAAGAATGTTATTCTGCAGAAGATCCGCGAGGAAGAGAGAAAAGTGCTCTTCAGCCAGTATTACAGCATGGAAAAGGATGTCGTGACCGGAATCGTCCAACGGTATGTGGGAAGAAACGTGTCTATCAACCTTGGCAAGGCAGACGCCATGCTGACGGAAAATGAGCAGGTGAAGGGCGAGATATTTCAGCCGACAGAACGAATTAAATTATATATCTTAGAAGTGAAATCCACACCGAAGGGACCGAAGATTTTAGTTTCGCGTACACATCCGGAATTAGTAAAGCGTCTCTTTGAGTCGGAAGTCGCCGAGGTGAAAGAAGGCATCGTAGAGATAAAGAGTATTGCAAGGGAGGCAGGGAGCAGAACTAAGATCGCAGTGTGGTCCAACGATCCGGATGTTGATCCGGTAGGCGCATGCGTCGGAATGAACGGAGCAAGGGTCAATGCAATCGTCAATGAGCTGCGCGGTGAGAAGATAGACATTATCAACTGGAATGAAAACGCTGCAATGTTGATTGAAAATGCATTAAGCCCTGCAAAAGTAATTTCTGTAATTGCGGACGGAGAAGAAAAAACGGCTAAGGTGGTCGTTCCTGATTATCAGTTATCTCTGGCAATCGGTAAGGAAGGACAGAACGCACGCCTTGCGGCGCGTCTGACTGGCTTTAAGATTGATATTAAAAGTGAGACTCAGGCGAGAGAGTCAGGCGAATTTATGGACTACGAGAACGATTATGAGGATTATGAAGAGGACTACGAAGAGGGCTATGAGTCAGAATATGATGAAAATGGCGAATACATCGGTGAAGAAACATACTATGAAGAGACCGATGAGGACGAATACGCTGGGATAGATGAGAGCGAATATGCAGAGGCTGGTGATTATGTAGATGGCGATGAATAAGAAAATACCAATGCGCCAGTGTGTCGGATGTGGTGAGATGAAGCCAAAGAAGGAATTGCTCCGTGTTATAAAAACGGCAGAGAGTGAAATCCTGTTGGATGAAACCGGAAGAAAAAACGGCAGAGGCGCATATATCTGTGCAAGCGGCGGATGTCTTGAGAAGGCAGAGAAGTCGAAAGGCTTGGCACGGTCATTGAAAACAGAAATTCCAAAAGAAATATATGAGGAATTAAAAAGGGAGATGAAACAGATTGAAACCAGATAAAATATTGTCTCTTCTTGGGATAGCTGCAAAGGCGGGCAGTGTGGCAAGCGGAGAATTCCAGACGGAAAAGGCGGTAAAAGAAGGAAAGGCATATCTTGTGATTGCGGCAGGAGACGCATCTGCCAATACGAAAAAAAAGTTTGAAGATATGTGTGCCTATTATAAAGTTCCCTATCATGTATATGCAGACAGGGACCGTTTGGGACACTGCATCGGTAAAGAGTTTCGGGCGTCTGTAGCGGTAACCAATGAGGGACTGGCAAAATCACTCATCAAATACATGGAAGCGATAACAACTGAATCATGGAGGTAAATAGATAAATGGCAAAAATGAGAGTACATGAGCTTGCGAAAGAATTAAATATAGATTCTAAGGAAGTAATGACGATACTAAAAGGAACGGAATATGAAGTAAAAACATCTTCGAATAGCATAGAAGAAGAGGTGCAGAATTTCGTGCGGGGAAAGTTATCAAGAGAAAAAGAAAAGCAGGAAATTCCAAAGGCTAAGACTGCGAAGCCGGAGCAGACTAAGCAGGACGGAAAGCAGGAACAGCCGAAGGGTGAACAGACCAAGCAGGCAGAAGCGGCAAAACCGGAGAGACCGAAAAAGAAAGCAAGTATTTCGGCAGTGTTCAACCCACAGAACAGCAAGCAGATGGGCGGAAAGAGACAGGGATATCACACCAATGCAGGAGCACGCCCTCAGGGCGCAAGACCTCAGGGGGCAAAGACAGCAGAGACACGCGTACAGCAGCAGGGCGTAAAACCCGTCGGAGCGCCTCAGACGGCAAAACCGGCAGCGTCGCAGGGAACGAAACCTGCCATGCCGCAGGAAAAGCCGCAAGAGAAGCCGCAGATAACAGCACAGGAAGTAAAAGAAAACGCACCGGCACCACAGGAGAAGCCGAAGGTAATCAAGACAGTGAGGCCAATTGTTCCGGAGCGTCAGGTAATCAGTGCAAAGACATTGGCAGAACGTGTGGCAGCACAGGCGAAAGCGGCAGAAGCAAGACGCGCAGAGCAAGGAGAACGCAGTGGAAACCGCCAGCGAGGAAACCGCCAGCAAGGGGAACGCGGCGGAAACCGTCCACAGGGAGAAAGAGGAGGACGTCAGGGAAATGGTTTTGATAGAAACGGTCAGAAAAATCATCAGAATTCCAGACAGGGTGCGCCTTATGGCCAAGGCGGTCAAGGTAACCGCGGAGGCGGTGCGAATCGTCAGGGACAATCGGGAAGAAAGTTAGACCAGGAGATCAATCGTTTCAATAAAGATGCGGTAAAGGCAGCGCCGGAAGAGATGCGAACGAAAGAGAGCAGAGAAAACCGTGACCGTGATAACCGCAAGAACAAGAATCAGGAGTACGACAAATTAGGAAGCAAGAAGCAGGAGCGTTACATCAATTTGGAGAAAAACGGCGGAAAGAAAAAGAAGCCGCAGAATCAGCCGAGCCAGCCGAAAGAGGAAGAGACAATCCGTACAATCACACTGCCGGAGCATATGACAATCAGAGAACTGGCAGACAAGATGAAGGTGCAGGCGTCAGCGATTGTAAAGAAGCTCTTCTTAAAAGGTCAGATGGTAACGGTAAATCAGGAAATTGATTATGAAAGTGCAGAAGAAATTGCATTGGAATTTAACTGTATTGCAGAGCCGGAGGAGAAAATTGACGTCATTGCGGAACTGCTGAAAGAGGAAGAGGAGGAAGAGAGCACACTGGTAGCGAGACCGCCGGTAGTCTGCGTTATGGGCCATGTTGACCACGGTAAGACCTCCCTGTTGGATGCAATCCGTAATACTCATGTGACAGACCGTGAGGCAGGCGGTATTACCCAGCACATCGGCGCTTATGTAGTCAGCATCAACAATGAAAAAATTACCTTTCTGGATACACCGGGACATGAAGCATTTACGGCAATGCGTCTGCGCGGAGCGAAGTCTACGGATATTGCAATCCTTGTAGTTGCAGCAGACGACGGCGTGATGCCTCAGACCGTAGAGGCGATCAACCATGCAAAGGCTGCCGGAATTGAAATTATCGTAGCAATCAACAAGATCGATAAGCCAAACGCAAATATTGACCGTGTAAAGCAGGAGCTGTCTGAGCATGAGCTGATTCCGGAGGACTGGGGCGGAAGTACCATTTTTGTACCGGTAAGTGCGCACACTCAAGAAGGAATCGACAACCTCTTAGAAATGATTCTATTAACCGCCGAAGTATGCGAGTTAAAGGCGAATCCGAACCGTCAGGCACGAGGCGTCGTGATCGAGGCGCAGTTGGATAAGGGACGAGGCGCGGTGGCAACCGTACTGGTACAGAAGGGAACATTACGCGTAGGAGAGCCGATTGCCTGCGGAAGCGCATACGGTAAAGTACGTGCCATGATTGATGATAAGGGACGGCGCGTCAAAGAAGCAGGACCGTCTACTCCGGTAGAGATACTTGGACTTTCCAGCGTACCGGATGCAGGAGAAACCTTTGTTGCCTGCGAAACAGAAAAAGATGCAAGAAATTTTGCGGAGACATATATTTCCGAAGGAAAGGAAAAACTGTTAGAGGAAACAAGATCACGAATGTCGTTAGACGATTTGTTCTCTCAGATTCAGTCCGGCAATGTAAAAGAGCTTGACATTATCGTAAAAGCCGACGTACAGGGTTCGGTAGAGGCGGTAAAACAGAGCCTTGTGAAGCTGTCAAATGAAGAAGTCGTTGTAAAGATTATTCATGGCGGCGTAGGCGCAATCAACGAGTCGGATGTCAACCTTGCCTCTGCATCCAATGCAATTATTATCGGATTCAATGTTCGTCCAGACCCTACGGCAAAAGTGATTGCTGAAAACGAGGGTGTAGATGTGCGGCTTTACAAAGTAATTTATAATGCGATTGAAGATGTGGAAGCAGCAATGAAGGGCATGTTAGACCCTGTATTTGAAGAGAAGGTCATCGGTCACGCTGAAGTGCGTCAGATATTCAAGGCTTCCGGAGTCGGAAATATTGCAGGATCCTATATTCTGGACGGCGTCTTTGAGCGCGGCTGCAAGGTACGTATTTCCAGAGAAGGAAATCAGATATTTGAAGGAGCTCTTGCATCTTTAAAGAGATTTAAGGATGATGTGAAAGAAGTAAGGGCGGGATATGAGTGCGGTCTTGTTTTCGAAGGCTTTAATGATATTGCAGAATTAGACCAGGTAGAAGCATACAAGATGGTTGAGGTTGCAAGATAATACCAGGTCAGAAAGAAAAGGACTTAAAATATGCGTAAAAACAGTACAAAAAATATGAGGGTAAACGGAGAGGTGCAGCGGGAACTGGCAGGGATTATCCGCAACGACATCAAAGACCCGCGTATCAATCCTTTGACAAGTGTAGTAGCAGTAGAGGTTGCACCGGATTTAAAGACTTGTAAGGCATATATCAGCGTTTTGGGAGATGAGCAGTCTCAGAAGGATACGCTGTCAGGCCTGAAAAGCGCAGAGGGGTATATCCGAAGAGAATTGGCAAGAAGCATCAATCTTCGGAATACACCGGAAATCCGTTTTATCTTGGATCAGTCAATTGAGTACGGCGTCAATATGTCTAAGATGATAGACAGCGTCAATAAAAAGGATGAATCAAAAGAAGCAGGGCAAGAGGAAGAAGATGAAGCTTAAGACACAACTGGAAAACGTAAAAACCGTGGGGCTTGCCGGTCATGTCAAGCCGGATGGAGACTGCGTGGGCTCCACCCTTGCGGTGTATAATTATTTAAAGACTTATTATCCGGAGCTGGAGGTAACGCTGTATCTGGAACCGATTCCGAATATTTTTAAATTTTTGAGCCGTTCCGCAGAAATTGTGCATGACTGCAGCGAAGAGAAAGTATATGATTTATTTATTGCGATGGATTGCGGAGATGCGGGAAGGTTGGGAGAAGCAGCAAAATATTTTACATCTGCGAAGAAGACCTTTTGTATCGATCACCATATCAGCAACAGCAGCTTTGCAGATGAGAATTATATCTTCCCACACGCGAGCTCTACCAGTGAATTGGTATTTGAATTGCTGGATACGGAGAAAATCACAAAAGAAATTGCGGAATGTATCTATGTCGGACTTGTGCATGATACCGGTGTATTCCAGTATTCCTGTACATCTGCAAAGACGATGAATGTTGCGGGACATCTGATGGAGCTGGGAATTGACTTTACCCGGATCGTAGACGATACGTTCTATAAAAAGACCTTCAACCAGAACCGGATTTTGGGGCAGGCATTGGTAAACAGCCGGCTTTATCTGGATGGAAAGTGCATAGTCTCTGTGATAACTGCAGAAGAGATGCAAGAATACGAGGTTGAGCCAAAACATTTAGAGGGAATTGTACAG
This sequence comes from uncultured Lachnospiraceae bacterium, assembly GCA_910578885.1. Taxonomy (GTDB): domain Bacteria; phylum Bacillota; class Clostridia; order Lachnospirales; family Lachnospiraceae; genus Roseburia_C. Next base: position 97,143 of record CAJTSH010000005.1, on the reverse strand, counting down.
CAGCTTCGTGTTACGAAGGACGTTGAGGCAGCAATTTTTCTTTATGAGAATCCGGACGGTAATTATAAAGTCAGTATGCGTTCCAATGAAAATGTGGATGTGGCAAAGGTTATGATGGCGTTTGGAGGGGGCGGGCATGTACGCGCGGCCGGCGCTACTATGCAGGGCGCACCCGAAGAAATTTTGCAAAAAACGCTTGCAGAAGTGGAAAAACAATTATGAATGGAATCATCAATATTTACAAAGAAGAGGATTTCACCTCTTTTGATGTAGTTGCAAAGTTACGTGGAATCCTAAAGCAGAAGAAAATCGGTCATACCGGAACACTGGACCCGAAGGCGCAGGGGGTGCTTCCGGTCTGTCTGGGGAAGGCGACAAAGGTGTGCGACCTTCTGACGGATAAGGACAAAGAGTATGAAGCGGTACTTCTTCTTGGAGTCACAACAGATACGCAGGATATGACAGGTGAAGTGCTGAAGGAAAATACTGTGACATGTACAGAAGAAGAAGCAAGGGCAGCGATTGAAAGCTTTGTGGGAGAGTACGACCAGACTCCGCCAATGTATTCGGCGCTCAAAGTAAATGGACAAAAATTATGCAATTTAGCAAGAGCGGGAATCGAAGTGGAGCGTAAGGCAAGGAGAGTCCATGTCTACGAAATAGAAATCTTATCGGTGGACTTGCCGCGAATTTGTATGCGTGTAAAGTGCTCTAAGGGAACCTATATCCGTACGCTATGTGAGGACATCGGTGAAAAATTATCCTGCGGAGGCTGTATGGAGACATTGCTGCGCACAAAGGCGGCTGACTTTCTATTGGAAGAAGCCCATAAGTTAAACGAGATTGAACAGGCAGTGAAAGAGGGAAGAATTGAAGAATATATAAAGCCTATCGATTTTGTGTTTCAGGAGTATCCCTGCGTCATGATACGAAAGGAATATAACAAGCATTTGTATAACGGCAACAGACTTCCGAAGGAAGCTTGTCTGGAATGGGACAAAAAGCAGGCAGAGAAAAAGTATCGTGTCTATGACGATAAGGAACAGTTTATCGGAATCTACGAATGGAGCGGGGACGCCTTAAAGCCAGTGAAGATGTTCTTATGATTCTGAATAAAGCATAGATAGGGCAGAGGAAAGAATGGAATATATAAGAGGAACGACAGAATTTCATATAACGGAGCCTACTGTCATCTCCTTCGGTAAATTCGATGGATTGCACCGCGGACATGAGCTGTTGATGGATTATATGATTGAAAAAAGGAAAGCGGGCTTAAAGACGGTGGTATTTACCTTTGATATTCCGCCGGGAAGGCTGATACGCCAAAATGAAGGAAAAGTAATCACTACCAATGAAGAGAAGATGCATGTCTTTGAGAGAATCGGCGTTGATTATCTGGTAGAGTGTCCGTTTGTTTCTGAGATTATGCGTATGAAGCCGGAAGATTTCATTTATAAAATCGTAACAGAGATGAATGTCAGATGTATGGTGGCAGGAAGAGATTTTCATTTTGGGCATAACCGGGAAGGAAATTTTCATACGCTAGAGCAGTATGCAAAAAAGCTTAGCTATGAAGTCGCAATCATGGAGAAGATTCAGTACGAGGGCAGAGATATCAGCAGTACCTTTGTACGGGAAGAGATCGCAAACGGCAATATTACGAAGGCAAATCATTTATTGGGGTATGCATTTTTTGTTCAAGGAGAAGTGATTCATGGGAAACACATGGGAGGTCCAGTGCTTGGATTTCCGACCGTAAATCTTTTACCGCCGCCGGAAAAATTGCTGCCGCCAAACGGAGTCTATATCACAGAAACGACTATTGAAGGAAAAGTATATCAGGGAATCTCAAATGTGGGATGCAAGCCGACGATTGAAGGTGAAAATCCGATCGGGGTAGAGACGCATATTTTTGATTTTAACAGAAATGTCTATGGGCACAATGTAAAAGTGGAATTTTTGAAATGTGTCAGGCCGGAGCTGAAATTTGCTTCGATTGGGGAACTTACAATGCAGATGCAGGAAGACATTGCATATGCCAGAAAATTCTTTGAGTGTAACTAAAGGAGAAAACAATGAAATTAATAATTACATTGATGGGTGGACTGGGCTTATTTCTTTTTGGAATGAACTTTATGAGCCAGGGACTGCAGAAAGCAGCAGGAGCGAAGCTGAGAGGCATCCTGGAGGTAATGACCAAAAACAAGATGATTGCAGTTGTGTTCGGCGCATTATTTACCGCCGTAATCCAGTCATCAGGAGCCACCACGGTAATGGTGGTGAGTTTTGTAAACTCCGGTTTGATGGCGCTTAGTCAGGCTGTTGGAATTATTTTCGGCGCTAATATCGGTACAACCATTACGTCACAGTTAGTTGCCTTTGATCTTACGGCGATTGCGCCGGTCATTCTTTTTTTAGGCGCGTTGATGGTGATGTTTGGCAAGAAGCCGATGATAAAGAAAATCGGCGAGGCTGTACTTGGATTCGGCGCATTGTTTATGGGAATTTCCATGATGTCTGGTGCAATGGCTGGTTTAAAGGAATATGATTCAGTGATACATACGCTTGCCGGTCTGACAAATCCATTGGTTGCCATTTTGATGGGATTTATAATAACGGTAATCGTCCAGAGTTCTTCCGTAACGGTAAGCATCTTACTGCTGATGGCGAATCAGGGGCTTGTGGGGCTTGCAGTCTGCTTTTACTTTGTGCTCGGCTGTAATATTGGCTCCTGTACGCCCGCAGTGCTTGCAAGTTTAAGCGGAAAGAAGGATGCAAAGCGTGCGGCGCTGATTCATGTCATGTTCAATGTGTTTGGTATGATTATTATCGGTCTGCTTTTAGTAGTTGGAATGGAGCAGTTCTCGGATGGTATCATGACCATATCCGGTGGAAATATCGGACGATGTGTGGCAAATGCAGATACATTCTTTAAAATATTCCAGACGCTTATTTTCCTGCCGTTTACGAAGCAGTTTGTTGCGCTTACCTATAAGCTTGTACCGGGAGAAGATGTGGCGGAAGAAGGCTTTTCTCTCAAATATATTGGAATGAAAAAAGTATTTACCCCCGCAACAGTCGTCCTTGAAACGATTCAGGAGATTGAACGGATGGGGGGGATTGCAAAGGAAAATTTAAGGCGTGCTATGGAGGCATTTTTTACTGGAAAGGAAGATTTGATTTCCAAGGTGTACGAGCAGGAGAAGGAAATCGACTTTTTGTGCAAAGAAATCACAGACTATCTGGTGAAAATCAACCAATTGGAGCTTCCGGTCTCGGATGCCTCGAGAATCGGCTGTCTGTTCCATGTGGTAAATGATATTGAGCGTATCGGTGATCATGCGGAGAATATTGCAGACGCAGCAGTGCAGATGCAGGAGGATAATCTGGAATTTACCAAGAAAGGCAGAAAAGAGCTTCTGGAAATGCACAGTAAGGTCATGCAGATATTGGATGAATCTTTGAAAATGTTCGCAGACATGGATGCGGCATATCAGTCGGATATCTTAGCGCTTGAAAATGAAATTGACAATTTGGAGCGGGAATTGCAGAGATCCCATATCCGCCGGATGGCAAAAGGAAAATGTTCGCCGGAAGCAGGCGTTATTTTTACAGATTTGATTACTGGCCTGGAGCGCGTGGGCGATCATGCGACGAATATTGCTTTTTCTGTGCTGGAAAATGATCCGGAAGAAATGCAGGAATAAAAAACGGAAAAATGTTACATAATTATTACATAAATATGTTGACATTGTAATAGGATGTGATTATAATTTCAGTATGTTGTGAAAAGTTAGAGATTGAGCAAAGGAATCGCAGGAGGTTTTTCATGAAATTAAAACTGGCAAAAACAGCAGGTTTTTTATTCGCATGTGGTACAGTGTTATTTGCGGCACAGGCGCAGGTCTGGGCACTGGGAGTGAGTTCCGGGGTATTATCAGCAATTAGTTCTTACATGAACTATTCCGATGAACCGGAAATCATTGATGCGGATGTGGCATTGACGAAGGCAGGACAGACAGAAGATACAACTATTTGTGGATACATCAATCTGGGAATTGCAGATGTTGAAACAAATTTAAATATACGGAAAGCAGCTGATGAGACAGCCGACCTGATTGGAAAGCTGCCAAAGGATGCAGGCTGTGAGATTTTGGAGACGGACGGTGAATGGTATCATATTCAGTCAGGGAAAGTGAACGGATATGTAAAAGGAGATTATTTAATAACCGGTGATGCTGCAAGAGAAAAGTCATCTGAGGTTATGATGACGATTGCAACCGTGACAACCACGACATTAAATGTACGTGCGGAAATGAATACGGAATGTGAGATTATTGCACAGATGCCAATTGGCGAAGAACTTAATGTATTAGAAGAATATGATGGATGGATAAAGGCGGATATTGACGGGGAAGAGGGATATGTAAGCAAAGATTATGTAGAGTTATCCACCCAGCTTCCTAAGGCAATGACCATGACTGAGGTGAAATATGGACAAGGTATATCCAATGTGAGGGTTTCTCTTGTATCCTATGCAACACAGTTTGTAGGCAACCCTTATGTATGGGGCGGTTCCAGTCTGACAAGAGGCGCTGATTGTTCTGGTTTTGTTATGTCTGTATTTGCAAAATACGGCGTTTATTTACCGCATTCTTCTGGCGCACAGGCGGGTTATGGAACTAAGATAAATGCGTCTGAGGCGCAGCCGGGGGATCTGTTTTTCTATGGCAGGGGCAGAGGCATCAATCATGTGGCAATTTATATCGGTAACGGGCAGATTGTGCATGCCAGCTCTCCGACGACCGGAATTAAGATTTCCAATGCATATTACCGCCAGCCGGTCAAGGTTGTCAGCATTTTAAGCAATTAAAAATTTCTTTACAAAAAAATGGAAGTATGCTATACTTTGCGAGTATGAGTAAGCCCATATTCGGCAGATGGACTCTCCAACCTTTTGCTGAGTATCATACGAGATTGGGCGATGATTTCATAATAAGGAGGACAACACTATGTTGGCAAAGGAAAAGAAACAGGCAATTATTGCAGAATACGGAAGAACACCGGGCGATACTGGTTCACCGGAGGTTCAGATTGCTCTTTTAACGGCAAGAATCAATGAATTAACAGAGCATTTAAAAGTAAATCAGAAGGATCATCATTCCAGAAGAGGACTTTTGAAAATGGTTGGTCAGAGACGTGGTTTATTGGCTTATTTGAAGAAGATTGACATTGAGCGCTATCGTACCTTGATTGAGCGTTTGGGCTTAAGAAAATAATTCTTTTGATAAGAAACCGTATGAAAATAGAGCGGAATTATCCGCTCTATTTTAACATGTGGAAAGCGAGGCTTTCACATAAGAGTAGAAGGAGAAATATATGTATCAGAGTTATTCAATGGAGCTTGCAGGCAGGACTCTTACCGTCGATATCGGCAGAGTCGGCAAGCAGGCAAATGGATGTGCTTTTATGCACTATGGTGACACGACTGTGTTATCTACAGCAACTGCTTCTGAGAAACCGAGAGAAGGAATCGACTTTTTCCCGTTAAGCGTTGAGTTTGAAGAGAAGCTTTATGCAGTAGGAAAGATCCCGGGAGGATTTAATAAAAGGGAGGGAAAGGCGTCAGAGAATGCAATTCTTACTTCCCGTGTGATTGACCGTCCGATGCGTCCCTTATTCCCGAAGGATTACCGGAATGATGTAACCTTAAATAATATGGTAATGAGCGTAGACCCGCAGTGCCGCCCGGAGGTAGTGGCAATGCTCGGTGCGGCAATTGCAACTTCAATTTCCGATATTCCGTTTGACGGACCATGTGCAATGACGCAGATTGGTATGGTTAACGGAGAATTTCTTGTGAATCCGTCTCAGGATGAGTGGAACAATGGAGATTTGCAGCTGACCGTAGCCTCAACAATGGAGAAAGTAATCATGATTGAGGCGGGAGCGAATGAGATTCCGGAAGAGAAGATGTTAGAGGCGATTTATATGGCGCATGATATCAATCAGACGATTAACGCCTTTATCAATAAGATTGTTGCAGAAGCCGGAAAACCGAAACATTCCTATGAGAGCTGTGCGATTCCGCAGGAGATGTTCGACGCCATGAAGGAAATCGTAACGCCGGAGCAGATGGAAGAAGCCGTATTTTCTGATGAGAAACAGGTACGTGAGGAGAATATCCGTCAGGTAACCGAAAAGTTAGAAGAAGCATTTGCGGATAATGAAGAGTGGCTTGCAATCCTTGGAGAGGCTGTTTATCAGTATCAGAAGAAAACAGTCCGCAAGATGATTTTGAAAGACCACAAGCGTCCGGACGGACGTGAGATCAATCAGATCCGTCCGCTTGCCGCAGAGGTAGATTTGATTCCGAGGGTACATGGTTCTGCAATGTTTACCCGGGGACAGACACAGATTTGCGATGTTGTAACCTTAGCTCCTCTTTCAGAGGTCCAGCGGGTAGACGGATTGGACGAGCAGATTACGTCGAAACGTTATATGCATCATTATAATTTCCCGTCTTATTCGGTAGGAGAGACAAAGCCTTCGAGAGGACCGGGACGCCGGGAAATCGGACATGGAGCATTGGCAGAGAAGGCATTAGTGCCGGTACTTCCGACAGAAGAGGAGTTCCCGTATGCAATCCGCGCTGTATCTGAGACATTTGAATCCAACGGTTCTACTTCTATGGCATCCACCTGTGCTTCCTGTATGGCATTGATGGCAGCCGGAGTGCCGATTAAGAAGATGGTAGCGGGTATATCCTGCGGTCTGGTGACCGGAGATACCGATGATGACTATATAGTATTGACAGATATTCAGGGCTTAGAGGATTTCTTTGGAGATATGGACTTTAAGGTAACAGGTACGCATGACGGTATCACTGCGATTCAGATGGATATCAAGATTCATGGACTGACAAGACCTATCGTAGAGGAAGCAATCAGAAGAACCAGAGAGGCAAGACTTTTCATCATGGATGAAGTAATGTCAAAGGCAATTGATAAGCCAAGAGCAGAGGTCGGCGCATACGCTCCGAAGATTTTCCAGCTCCAGATTGACCCGGCTAAGATCGGAGATGTTGTCGGTCAGAGAGGTAAGACGATCAATGAGATTATTGAGCGTACGGGAGTGAAAATTGACATTTCCGATGAAGGCGCAGTCAGCATATGCGGTACAGATAAGGAAATGATGGACAAGGCTGCAGATATGGTACGTATCATTACCACAGATTTTGAAGAAGGACAGATTTTCACCGGTAAAGTCGTAAGCATCAAGGAGTTTGGCGCATTTCTTGAGTTTGCGCCGGGCAAGGAGGGAATGGTGCACATTTCCAAGATTGCAAAAGAGAGAATTAACCGCGTAGAGGATGTCCTTACACTTGGGGACACAGTAACATGTATCTGCATGGGCAAGGATAAGATGGGAAGAATCAGTTTCTCTATTAAGGATGTTCCGCAGAATAAATAATGAAATCATAGATAAAAACAGGACAGGATTCCGATGATAGGAATCTTGTCCTGTTTGGGTTATAGGGTTTTCGAAGTAACATTCCGCCATTCTTTTTATATGATAAAATAAAAGAGAATTTTCATGGAACGGGTAAGAGAGCTTGTGCATGCCGATGCTGCACATAAAATGGGATATATCGGTTCCGGGATAACAGTTGCGGTCATGGATACCGGAATTGTGGGGCATCCGGACTTTAGCCATAGAATTGTAGATTTTTTGGATTTTACAAGCAAAAAGAAGGGGATGTATGATGACAACGGGCATGGGACCCATGTGTCCGGAATCATTGGCGGCAGCGGTTTTTTGAGCCACGGAAGGTATGTGGGGATGGCTCCGGGCTGTAGTCTTATTATGTTAAAGGTGCTTGACCGGCTGGGAAACGGGAACACTTCTCAGGTATTGTCTGCGTTGAAATGGATCATAAATTATCGGGAAAAATACCAAATACGCATACTAAATATTTCTGTGGGAATGCTAAGTTCAGCAAAAAAAGAAGAGAGAAGCAGATTGATTGCGGCGGTAGAGGAAGTCTGGGACAACGGAATCGTAGTGATTGCTGCGGCTGGGAACAACGGTCCCGCAAGTGGGAGCATTACGATTCCCGGCATGTGCCGTTCGGTAATTACCGTGGGAAGCAGTGATGACGACATACAGACAGTTCGGAAGCCGGGACTGACGAAAGGATACAGCGGCAGGGGACCGACCGAAAGCTGCGTGGTAAAACCGGAACTTTTAGCGCCCGGTACGGAGGTGGTCAGCTGTTCGCCCGGCATGTCCTACGAGGCAAAGAGCGGAACCTCAATGGCAACTCCGGTGGTGGCGGGTGCGGTTACATTGCTGCTTTCCAAATATCCTTATCTGACGCCTGCGCAGGTAAAGCTGAGGCTTTATGAGACTGCGGTAGATATGGGGAAGGAAAAAAATGTTCAGGGCTGGGGCAGGATTGACGTGGCACGTCTGCTGTAAGTGGAGAATGATTTGCGTAAATGAAAAAAATCGTGTAAAATATAAAGATAAACTGTGTGAGAAAATACAAAAGAAGGAAGTCAGGCTTATGAAGAAACTTAGCAAACTGATATTCAGCCGTGTATTTATCGTATTTCTTGCAATTGCGATACAATTTTTCTGGCTGTTTAATTTCTTATACCGATTCAGCATCCAGTTTACTTATGTCGACCTGATTGTCAGAGCGCTGGCTGTCATCATTGTGATGCTGCGGATTGTAACAAAATGGATGAATCCGGCGTATAAATTGGCATGGACTTTTATTATCCTGCTGTTTCCGGTGCTTGGGCTGCTGATTTATCTGGTATTTGGGCGCTCGGAGCTGACAAAGAGGACCAGGGAGCGGATGAATCAGGTGCATCAGGAGATTCTCCCCTATTTGACGGAGAATCCCCATTATGTAAAGGAGTTGCAGGAGCTGGACGAAAGGGTTGCCGGTCAGTCCCATTATATCAGCAAGTGGGCGCAGTTTCCGGTCTACAAGCATACAAAAACAGAGTATTATGCCAGAGGAGAAGAGATGTTTCCGGCAATGTTAGAGGCGTTGGAGGCGGCAGAGCATTTTATATTTATGGAATATTTTATCCTTGATAAAGGCACGATGTTCGATACGGTCATAGAGGTGCTGGAGCGGAAGGTCAAGGAAGGTGTGGAAGTCAGGCTGATTTATGACGATATGGGATGTATTACGACTATGCCTGCACATTTTTACCGTTCCCTTCAGGCAAAGGGGATTAAGTGCGCTGCATTCAACCCATTCCGGCCGATGCTGTCGATTATCATGAATAACCGTGACCATCGCAAGATATTTGTCGTGGACGGTAAAGTGGCGTTTACCGGAGGAATCAATATTGCAGACGAATATATCAATAAGACCGAGAGATTCGGCTATTGGAAAGATACCGGCATTCGGCTGGAAGGGGAAGCGGTCTGGAGCTTTACCTGCATGTTCCTTGAAATGTGGAATTATATTGTGCAAAGTTCAGAGGATTACCAGAAATTCAGACCAAATATCTGCCGGAATCAGTCGGTTGAATCAGACGGTTTTGTACAGCCTTATGGAGATACGCCGTTAGATAAAGAAAGTACCGGGGAAAATGTCTATATGAATATTATCAGTAAGGCAAAAAAATATGTCTATATTTTTACACCATACCTGATTATTGATAATGAAATGCTCACAGTGCTCTGCAATGCGGCGAAATGCGGGGTGGATGTGAGGATCGTTACGCCGGGGATTCCAGACAAGAAGCTTGTATACCTGCTTACGCAGGCGGATTACCTTAGGCTGATTGAAAATGGGGTGAAGATTTACCAGTATTCGCCAGGGTTCATACATGCTAAGAGTTTTGTCTGTGACGATACGATTGCAACAGTCGGCAGTATCAACATGGACTACCGCAGCCTCTATCTGCATTTTGAATGCGGCGTGTTCATGTACCGATGCAAGGCGGTTACACAACTCAAGGAGGATGCAATAAAAACAATGGCGCAATCAGAGGAGATTACATTGGAGTTCTGCAAGAACAGGCGTTGGTATATCAGGTTCATGCAGAGCATCTTGAGGCTGATTGCACCATTGTTGTAGTTTTAACTAAAGAAGAAATAGAACACTTTTTCCAGATAATCCCGGTAGGTGGCTTTTTCAATTGTCTCTGAATAGAGAATTGGGATAGAGCCTATTTCTTTTCCGTTCAAAGTGTAGACAGCCTTTCCGGCGGCTGTGCCTTTCTCTACCGGAGCTGCGGCTTCTTCGGGAAGCTGTATTTCCTTTTTCACATTGGTCAAATCGTCTCCGGTGGTGTTTAAGTAGGAGAAGCCGCCCTCGTAGTGGAGTGGAACGGATTCCGAAACTCCGCCGGCAACAGGCAGCAGCGGGAGTTTATCTTCGTTTTTGTCCTCGTAGAGCTGACAGCAGGAGAAGCCGTAGCCTAATAGTGCGCTGGCGTCAGCAAAGCGGATTTTATAATCCGGAGCTGCCATGATGACTGCAATCAGTTCAATTCCGTCTTTTTCAGCAGTGGCGGAGACGCAATATTTGGCAAGGTCGGTGGAACCGGTCTTTAGTCCGGTGGCGTATTGATACTGTTTAATCAGCTTGTTTGTATTGGTCAAGCCAAATTCACTCGCCCCCCGTTTGGTGTTGTGGGTGATATTTTCCATCCAGATGGTAGAGTAATTATGTATCTGCGGATATTTTATGGTTAATTCCCTTGACATTAAAGCAACGTCATAGGCGCTGGTCATATGTCCGTCTGTGTCAAGCCCGCAGCAGTTGACAAAGTGAGTGTCGGTCATTCCAAGTCCTTTGGCGCGTTCGTTCATCTGCTCTACGAAGGCGGATTCGCTGCCGGAGATGTGTTCTGCCATTGCCACACACGCATCATTCGCGCTCGCCACAGAGATACACTTAATCATCGTATCCACCGTCTGAGTTTCTCCCGGTTCTAAGTAGACCTGCGACCCGCCCATGCTGGCAGCATACTCGGAGACCGTTACCGTATCGGTAAGCTGCAAGCCGCCCTTGCTTAAAGCGTCAAAAATAAGAATCAGCGTCATAATCTTAGTAATGCTTGCCGGATGCAGGCTCGTGTGAGAATCCTTCTCATAGATAATCGTTCCGGTGGAAGCCTCCATCAGTACCAGATGTGGAGCCGACAGACCAAGGGAAGCAGCCAGATCCGCAGAATTTCCGGCGTCGGAATTGTTTTCGGGCTCGGTTGCAGTTGCGGTGGATTCCGTTGATGGGGTTTCTTCTGTGGTACTTGACGAATCGTTTGTTTCTACTGGAATATTTTCTCCGGTATAAAAGATTGCAGGCATATTGGAACATAGCAGGGACAGGCAAAGGAGTGCGGAAAGTAGAAGTCGCATAATTTACCTCCAGAAAATGTTCATTGTAAGTTGTCACAATGAAATTGCGTTTACTTTATTATAGAAGAAGGACTTGTATCATATGCGGGAAAATCCATCCTTTTGACAGATATTTTTGGGAAAGGATGTTTGAACGTGGTCATGAGCGAGTTGGGAAGTTAACTTTCAAATATACCTAGATGGTGTGAAGCGCACGCCGGAAAGAGGAAAAAATGAAAATAATGTTGATAATTATTGCCTTATTTCTGTGTTATGTAATCTGGCAGCGGCAGGAATTGAAAAAATTCAGAATTGCACATTATACGGTTGTATCTGAGCGAATCCATAAGCCGGTGAAGCTGCTGGTGGCAGCAGATTTTCATTGTCATATTTATGGAGAAGGAAATAAAAAACTCACAACTGCCGTAGAGGAAATAAATCCGGATTTGATTTTAGTGCCGGGAGATATGATTGTAAGTGCGCATACGGAGGATTATCCGGCTGCACTGAGTTTTTTTAAGGAGCTGATAAAGGCTGCGCCGGTATATTTTTCCAATGGAAATCATGAAAGCCGGGTAGAACAGCCGGAGTCCTTGTATTTTGAAGAATACATGGAATATAAAAGACAAGTGGAGGGATTGGGAGTGCATATCCTGAATAATGAGAAGGAACAGGTGGAATGTAAAGAGAATTCTCTGATGCTCTACGGTCTGGATATTCCGCTGGACTGCTATACCAAGGGAAAAATCGTGCCGTTGCCTGAGAATTTTTTAAATGATGCATTGGGAGAAGCGGACTCCGAGAAGTTCTCTGTCCTGCTTGCGCACAATCCTCTGTTTTGTGATGATTATGCTGCGTGGGGAGCAGATTTGACAGTTGCCGGACATACTCATGGGGGATTGATTCGTCTGCCGGGGATTGGAAGCGTGATTTCCCCGCAATTTCAACTTTTTCCGAAATACGATTCGGGATTTTTTACAATTGGAAAGAGACATGCGGTTGTAAGCCGCGGGCTTGGCACGCATACTTTCCATATCCGTATTTTTGACAGGGCGGAGCTTGTGGTGATCCATCTCAAACCGGAAAAATAGGGGATGTCTTGAGGGTTGCATAACATTTTTTATCATAGGAGAGTCATCGGCTTTAGCATTTCACAGTAACAAGGTTCTTTCGATAGCCAGAAACAAAACACTAGTTCTAGTGTTTGGGAGGGGAAGGAATACTAAATATTGTAAAAAGGTCTTGCCATTTTTCGAAACTAACGGTATTATGTATAAGTACGCTATGTGCATTGGGAAATATACCATAACAGCGGAGCCGAACGCTGCTGTTACAATATGCCGCATGAATTGTGTAAAACAGGATTGTTAAGTGAGGGTTGAAACATGGATCTTACCGTAAAATTACAGGTGTTTGAAGGACCGTTGGACTTGCTTCTTCATCTTTTGGACAAGAATAAAGTAAATATTTATGATATTCCTATTGTGGAGATTACCAATCAATATATGGAATATATCCGTGAAATGAAAAGGCAGGATCTGAATGTCATGAGCGAGTTCCTTGTGATGGCGGCAACATTGATTGATATCAAATCCAAGATGCTCTTACCGAAGCAGGAAACAGAGGGAGAGGAAGAGATAGAAGACCCAAGGGCGGAACTTGTGGCGCAGTTGTTGGAATACAAGATGTATAAATGTATGGCATACGAGTTAAAGGACAGGCAGATGGATGCCGAGCGTGTCATGTTCAAGGAGCCGACGATTCCGGCGGCGGTAGCTGCCTATGAAGAGCCGGTGGATTTAAATGAGCTGATGGCAGATGTGACCTTGACAAAGCTGAACAATATCTTTAAAAGCATTATGAAGAAACAGGAAGATAAGATTGATCCGGTGCGTTCTAAGTTCGGAAAGATTGAAAAGGAAGAAGTTTCATTGAATGATAAAATGGCTTACTTGGAACAATATGCTCTGAGGCATCCGAGTTTCAGTTTCCGAAGTCTTTTGGAGGCGCAGAGCAGTAAGATGGAGATTATCGTGACATTTCTTGCTGTGTTGGAGTTAATGAAGACAAGTAAGATCATAATTACGCAGGATTATATTTTTGATGATATTAAGATTGAATCAAAAATAGCGGCATAGAGGTAGCTTATGGAAAATATCAATTATGAGGCGGCCATCGAGGCAATCTTATTTACGATGGGGGAATCCGTTTCTTTGGATAAAATTGCGTCAGCGCTGGAGCTGGACAAGAAGATCGCCAGAAAATACATAGAGAATCTTATGGAGCGTTATAGCTGTGAAGAACATGGGGTTCAGATCATAGAGCTGGAGGATGCGTTTCAGATGTGTACGAAGAATGAGATGTACGAGTATCTGATTCGGATTGCCAAGCAGCCGAAAAAGCGTGTGTTAACGGATGTGCTTTTGGAGACATTATCCATCATTGCCTATAAGCAGCCGATTACCAAGGCTGAAATCGAGAAGATTCGCGGAGTTTCTTCGGATCATGCAGTGAGTAAGCTGGTAGAATACAATCTGGTCATGGAGCTAGGCAGGCTGGATGCCCCCGGGCGTCCTATGCTCTTTGGGACGACGGAAGAATTTTTGCGCAGCTTTGGCGTTCATTCTATTGATGAGCTGCCAGTGCTGAATGAAGACCAGATAGAGGAATTTAAGCATCAGGCAGAAGAAGAGGCCAAGGCAGAGCTAAGCGTAGACGTATAAGAAACGCGTCATTTTTTTTGCATTTGCGGAATAGGATACAATAATTGAAAAACATCGGGAGAGCATATGAAGAACTCCTTATTACATAGTCTGACTTTTTTCCTGTCACTGATTCTGCTTTTCGTATCTATATCGGTAGTGCCTGTCTGCGGCGGGCAGGAGAGTACCGAAGTAAAAGAACCTGACAACCTTTACGCCCTTTCGGCATGTCTTATGGACGCCGATTCCGGGCGTGTTTTATTTGAAAAAAACGGTGAAGAGAAGCGTGCAAATGCGAGTACGACCAAGACCATGACATTGATTGTGACATTGGAGAATGCAGATCTGGATGACATTGTGACCGTATCGGAGTATGCGGCAAGACAGCCGGATGTCCAGTTGAATATCAATACCGGAGAGCAGTATCTGTTACGTGATCTGTGCTATTCTTTGATGTTAGAATCTCACAATGATTCTGCGGTTGCCATTGCAGAGCATGTCGGCGGCAGTGTGGAAGACTTTGCGAAACTAATGAATCAAAAAGCGCAGGAGATTGGCTGCACGAATACGCATTTTGTCACGCCGAACGGATTGGATGCTTCGGATGAAGGTGGGGATCATGGAACTACGGCAGAGGATTTGGCAAAAATATTAAGCTACTGCGTTAAAAAATCGCCTAAAAGTGCAGAATTTTTGGAGATTACGCGTACACCTTCTTACAGCTTTGGAAATAAGAATGTGGCGGAGGACGGAACGATTAGCAATGGAAACCGCAGCTTTTCCTGCAATAATCACAATGCCTTTTTGAATATGATGGAAGGGGCTTTGAGCGGGAAGACCGGGTTTACCGGGAATGCCGGGTATTGTTATGTAGGAGCCTTAGAGAGTGAAGGACGGACATTTGTGGTAGCGCTTTTGGGCTGCGGATGGCCGAATAACAAGACCTATAAATGGTCAGATACGAAAAAACTGATGCAGTACGGAATCGAGAATTACCAGCCGGTCGTGCTGGAGGAACAGAAAAAGAACGAGGAACTGCCGAAGACTGTGCTTGTCACCGACGCTAAGACGGCGGACTATTCAAGAATTCAGACAGTTCCTGTGGAAGTGATAGAAGATACATCTGTTTCCGGTTTCGAAACGCTGCTCTTGCGGAAAGATGAGAAGGTGGAGCTGGAATGTAACTGGGAGCATACCTTGGAAGCGCCGTTAGATCTGGGGACAGTAGTTGGGGGGGTTACATACCGTGTGAACGGAGAAGTTGTAAAAAAGGAAAAAATAGTATGCGGGGAATATGTAGAAAAATGTGATTTTTCTTGGGGGATTGAGCGGATTTTGGAGAGGTTTTTCTTGTAAATCGTGGTGTTTTGGAGGTGTTTTCAACTTGGTGAAAAAATTAACAATTTACTATTGAAAAAGGATATTAAGTGTAATACAATTATCCTAGCGAAATTTTTCAATTTTTCTAAAATAGATGGAGGGCTAAGAGAAATGAGCAACAGAATGAACAACTTAGCAGAACAGAGGATTACTAAGCTGTTAGATGATAACAGCTTCATGGAAATCGGTTCTCTGGTTACGGCAAGAAGTACAGATTTTAATCTGGGTGAGACGGATACGCCATCTGACGGCGTCATTACCGGTCACGGATTGATTGACGGCAATCTGGTATTTGTATACAGTCAGGATGTCTCTGTACTGAATGGAACGATTGGTGAGATGCATGCGAAGAAGATTGCAGCCGTGTATGACCGTGCGATGAAGATGGGCGCACCGGTTATCGGATTTTTGGACTGCGCAGGCGTCCGCCTTCAGGAATCAGTGGATGCGTTGGACGCATTGGGAATGATCTATGAAAAGCAGGTCATGGCTTCCGGCGTGATACCGCAGATTTGCGCAGTTTTCGGTACATGCGGCGGCGGGCTTTCCGTGATTCCGGGCTTATGTGATTTTGCATATATGGAATCAGAAAAAGGAAAGATGTTCGTAAATTCACCGAATGCAATTGAGGGGAACCGCATAGAGAAATGCGATTCATCTGCGGCTGTATTCCAGAGTGAGAATTCAGGCGTGATAGACGGCATTGGAACGGAAAATGAAATCTTAGCTTCTATCCGTGAACTTGTCTGCCTGCTTCCGAGTGATAATACGGAGTGCGGAAGATATGACGAGTGTGCAGACGATTTGAACCGCGCTTGTGAGAGCTTGGATATCATGAAAGGAGATCCTCACTTTGTATTGAGTGAGTTATCCGATGGACATGCTTTCTTCGAGACCAAGGCGGATTATGCGAAGAGCATGGTGACCGGTTTTATCAAGCTGAACGGTATGACTGTTGGTGCAGTGGCAAACTGCAGTGAGATTTATGACGAAGAGGGAAAGAAAGCGGAGGAATTTGAGACTGTCTTGACAGCAAAGGGCTGCAATAAGGCGGCAGAATTTATTTCTTTCTGCGACGCTTTCGATATTCCGGTATTATCCCTGACGAATGTGACGGGATTTAAGGCTTGCATGTGCTCGGAGAAGAATCTTGCGAAGGCATTGAGCCGTATGACATTTGCATTTGCGAACGCAACCGTTCCGAAAGTGAATTTAATCACCGGTACAGCTTATGGAAGCGCTGCTGTTACTATGAATTCCAAGGCTATCGGCGCCGACCTTGTATACGCCTGGCCGACAGCCAAGACAGGCATGATGGATGCGAAGCTGGCAGCCGGGATTATGTATTCGGATGCTTCCGCAGAAGAGATTGCTGCAAAAGCAAAAGAATATGACGAGTTACAGTCTAATATCTTTACGGCGGCAAGAAGAGGATATGTGGATCTGATTGTAGAGCCGGCTGATTCCAGAAAATATATCATTGCAGCATTTGAAATGTTATATACAAAGCGTATGGATACGCCATATAAGAAGCATGGTGCAAAATAGAAAGGTGAAGTTTATGAAGAAAAAATTATTTCTGATTGTAAGCATGTGCCTTGTCCTGATGTTTGGCTTAAGCGCATGCGGAGAAACGGATCCGACGACCGTAGATTATAATGGACATTCCTATGAAGAATTAAAGAGTGTAGCCCAGAATACAATTGGAACTCTTATGAGCCTTTCCGAGGAAGAAAAGGCTGCGTATCTGTCAAGCGGACAGGAATTGACAGCGAATCTTATCACAAGATGGGACGAGGCATGTGAGGGAATAGGCTCTTTTATCGGATGGAATGAGCTTACTGTCACAAAGTCTGGTAAAACGCTGACTGTTGAACAGGAAGTTCAGTTTGAAGAAAGACCGGTTATCGTATCTTTTATATACAATTATAACAAGATGGAGCTGGAGGATGTCAATATCAATCCGGTACAGTCTCTGGGCGAGAAGATGTCTAATGCGGGAATGAATACGATTATGGGTATCGGAACTGTATTTGTTATTTTGATCGTAATCTGCCTCATTATTTATGCCTTCCGTTTGATTCCGTATTTTATGAATCGGAATAAGAAAGAACAAGTGGAAGTGGTAAAGAGCAGCCCGGTGGTAGAGCAGATTGCTGCAAGGGAAACACAGCAGGATGATTTGGAACTTGTAGCTGTCATCGCGGCGGCAGTTGCGGCAGCAACCGGACAGACAACAGATGATTTTGTAGTTCGTTCTATTAAGAGAAGATAAGAAAGGAATATCAGGAGGATTTAAAATGAAAAGCTATACAATTACAGTAAATGGAAATGTTTATGACGTTACAGTAGAAGAAAACGGAGCGGCAGCTTCTGCTCCGGCGGCAGCGCCGAGAAAGGCAGCTCCTGCACCTGTAGCAGCGGCTCCGAAAGCAGCAGCATCCTCTGGTGCAGGAAGCATCAAGATCGAAGCAGGTGCGGCAGGAAAGGTATTTAAGATTGAATCTGCTGTCGGTACTGCTGTTAAGAAAGGCGATACAATTCTGATTCTTGAAATCATGAAGATGGAGACGCCTGTTGTTGCACCTTCGGACGGTACAGTTGCAAGCATTGAAGTCGCAGTAGGTGATTCCGTAGAGGCAGGAGCATTATTGGCAACACTGAGCGAGTAGGACTAGGAGGACAATTATGTTAAGTTATGTTGGAGAAACAATGAGCAACCTCCTGCATCAGACTGCGTTCTTTAACCTGACATGGGGCAATTACGTGATGATTGCCGTTGCCTGCGTATTTTTATATCTGGCAATTAAAAAGGGTTATGAGCCGCTGTTGCTTCTTCCTATTGCGTTTGGTATGCTTCTGGTAAATATTTATCCGGATATTATGGCCAGCCCGGAAGAGACCAGCAATGGTGTGGGTGGTTTACTGTATTATTTTTATACGTTAGATGAATGGTCAATATTGCCTTCTTTGATTTTCCTTGGAGTAGGTGCGATGACGGACTTTGGTCCGCTGATTGCGAACCCGATCAGTTTCCTTTTGGGAGCGGCAGCACAGTTCGGTATTTTTGCAGCATATTTGATGGCAATTTTCTTTGGATTCAATGACAAAGCGGCTGCGGCTGTATCTATCATCGGTGGTGCAGACGGACCGACTTCCATCTTCTTGGCAGGTAAGCTGGGACAAACAGGGTTGATGGGACCGATTGCGGTGGCGGCATATTCTTATATGTCTTTGGTTCCGATTATCCAGCCGCCAATCATGAAATTACTGACAACGAAGAAGGAGCGTGCCATTAAGATGGAGAACCTTCGTCCAGTCAGCAAACTGGAGAAGATTTTATTCCCGATCGTTGTTACACTTGTTGTATGTATGATTCTTCCTACAACGGCGCCGCTTGTTGGTATGTTGATGTTAGGTAATCTGTTCCGTGAGTCGGGTGTGGTAAGACAGTTGACAGAGACAGCTTCGAACGCAATGATGTACATCGTTGTTATTTTGCTTGGTACTTCTGTCGGCGCTTCCACAAGTGCAGAAGCATTCATCAACTGGAGCACAATTCAGATCGTTGTTCTTGGATTAATAGCGTTTGCTTTTGGTACGGCGGCAGGCGTGCTGTTCGGTAAATTGCTCTGCCTGCTTACACATGGCAAGGTCAATCCGCTGATTGGTTCTGCCGGAGTATCTGCGGTTCCTATGGCGGCTCGTGTCTCACAGAAGGTCGGAGCGGAAGAAGATCCGACAAACTTCTTGCTTATGCATGCAATGGGACCGAATGTTGCCGGTGTAATCGGTACGGCGGTAGCGGCCGGAATCTTTATGGCTATATTTGGAATCTAAGAAAACACTGATCAGATCAGTGTTTCCCTAAATAATAGCTGCAAAACACGTATAGAATGGAGGAAATCATGTCAGAACAAATAAAGAAACCTATAAAAATTACAGAGACTGTACTGCGTGATGCACATCAGTCATTGATTGCAACGAGAATGACCACTGAGCAGATGCTGCCGATTATTGATAAGATGGATAAGGTCGGATACAATGCGGTAGAGTGCTGGGGCGGAGCTACGTTTGACGCTTCACTGCGTTTCTTAAAAGAAGATCCGTGGGAGCGTTTGAGAAAGTTAAAAGACGGATTTAAAAATACAAAATTGCAGATGCTTTTCCGCGGACAGAATATCTTAGGATATCGTCCTTATGCAGATGATGTGGTTGAGTATTTTGTTCAGAAATCCATTGCAAACGGAATTGATATCATCCGTATTTTTGACTGTTTGAATGATATTCGTAATTTGCAGACGGCGGTAACCGCATGTAACAAAGAGAAGGGTCATGCGCAGGTCGCATTGTCTTACACACTTGGAGACGCATATACGCTGGAATATTGGATGGATATTGCGAAAAGGGTAGAGGAAATGGGCGCTAATTCCTTATGTATTAAGGATATGGCGGGTCTTTTGACGCCGTACAAGGCCCAAGAGCTTGTAAAAGCGCTAAAATCATCTACAAGCCTTCCGATTGAGCTTCATACACATTATACTTCCGGTGTTGCGTCTATGACCTATCTTAAGGCGGTAGAAGCGGGCTGCGATATCATTGATACCGCAATGTCTCCGTTTGCGCTTGGAACCAGTCAGCCGGCAACAGAGGTTATGGCGGAAGCGTTCCGCGGAACGGAATTTGATCCGGACTTTGACCAGAAGCTCTTAAAAGAAATTGCAGATTATTTCCGTCCGATGAGAGAGCAGGCATTGGAGAGCGGTCTTCTGAATCCAAAGGTATTGGGCGTGGATATCCAGACTTTAATGTATCAGGTGCCGGGCGGAATGTTGTCCAACATGGTATCACAGTTAAAAGAGCAGCATGCAGAAGATAAATATATGGAGGTTCTGGAAGAGATTCCCCGGGTAAGAAAAGACCTTGGTGAACCGCCGCTTGTAACGCCTTCTTCTCAGATTGTCGGTACACAGGCTGTATTTAACGTATTGATGGGCGAGCGTTACAAAGTGGCTACCAAGGAGACGAAGGACGTACTGCTTGGCAAATACGGACAGACCGTAAAGCCTTTCAATCCTGAAATCGTAGACAAGGTTCTCGGTGAAGATAAGAAGAATGCAATTACCTGCAGATATGCAGATTTGCTTGAGCCGGAGCTGGATAAGATTGAAGCAGAGATGAAGCAATGGAAACAGCAGGATGAGGATGTGTTGACCTATGCACTGTTCCCGCAGGTCGCAACGGAATTCTTTAAGTATCGTCAGGCACAGCAGACCAAGGTGGATGCAAGTGTTGCAGATACGGTAAACGGAGCTTATCCGGTTTAATTTATAATTTAAAAGGGGCGTTTTCGGTAGAAAGCGCCCTCTTTCTTTGCGTTTCTGTCGAAAAATGTCGAAAATAATAATTTTTTTGTAGACAAAGTTAAAAAATATTGATATATTTTCTATGTAAAAAATATTGAAAATATTATAAGGTGACACAATGAAACTATACGAGATTGGGGAGAATGAGCAGATTCAGATTATTGCAAAGAATGAAGACGCGTCGTGGGAATATACGACCAAGATTTTGATGAACCAGAAAAACATTTTGTTTATCGAACCAATCATGCATAATGGTATGGTAGTGAATTTTCAGGTGAGTCAGGTCCAGACGGATGTGGTGCATACCGGGGAAGAGGGAAAGCCTCTGATATGGGAGAAATGTCTAATGAAGAGTGTGACCTATGGCGGAGAAAAATATCATGTCATATATTCTGACAAAGATGGCAAGAGACTAAACAGACGGGAAACTTTTCGGCAGTATATCGGAACATCGGGAATCCTGCAGATAGACAATACCCGTGAGATGAAAAGCGTGACAATTAAAGATGTCAGTGAGACAGGTATCGGATTTGTAAGTGACGATATGTCCCTCCATATAGAAGATATTGGAGAGTTTCATCTGAGCTTTCAGGACAAAGATCTGGGATTGTCTGTAAAGCTTGCGGGGACGGCGGTTCGTGAGGTCGATGTTGAAGAAACACGCCGGGTATTTGGCGCAACAGTTCGTGAATGTAATGTAGATTTGATTGAATATGTTGCAATGAAACAGAAGCGCGAATTAGCCAAACGCCGGTCTCGGTAATCCAAAGAAAAAGGATTGCGTTTTTTCATAGATTTGCTATAATGGAAAAGGTGAAACTGCGTACGTTTCGTGCGCAGTTTCCTTTTGTACTGAAATTTATGTAACAGTTCAGCCTACAACTGCGCACCTGCTGCGCGGTTAGCGGCTAATAAAGTTTAATTGCCGGAGAATCCGCCCCTTTGCCTCCGGCAAACTCGGAATGGGGCGGATTCCGTAACAGGGAAGCCGAAGGCTGAACTGTTACAAATTTATGATTGGGATGGAAGCTATGGCATGGGTGGTAAAAATGATTTGACAAACCGAATCAATGAAGCATATGGAGGACTGAGTAAAGGACAGAAGATACTTGCCGCTTATATTACGGATAATTATGACAAAGCAGTCTTTTTAACGGCAGCAAAACTTGGAGCCGTTGTAGGGGTCAGCGAATCGACAGTAGTTCGTTTTGCAACTCATTTGGGATACAAGGGATATCCGGAATTTCAGAAGGCGTTAGAAGAAATGGTGCGCAATAAATTAAATTCCATACAGCGGATGGAAGTGACTTATGGCAGAATCAGCCAGTCTCAGATTTTAGAGACAGTGCTTCAGGCAGATATGGAGAAAATCAAGAATACATTAGAGCACATAGACCAGAACGCATTTGAAATGGCGGTAGATACGATTCTTTCTGCCAGACGTATTTATGTTATCGGAATCCGCAGCTGCGCACCGCTTGCCAGTTTTTTGGCATTTTATTTTAATTTAATGTTTGATGATGTGGTTTTACTACAGACAAACAGTTCCAGCGAGCTGTTTGAGCAGATGGTACGAATCAACAAGGAGGATGCGATTATTGGTATCAGTTTTCCAAGATATTCTATGCGTACCTTAAAGGCAATGGAATTTGCTAATAATCGTAATGCCAAGGTCATTACGCTGACTGACAGCGTGCACTCTCCAATGAATCTGTATTCCTCCTGTAACTTGATTGCAAAGAGCGATATGGCCTCTATCGTGGATTCTCTGGTTGCGCCCCTTAGCGTTATCAACGCTTTGATTGTGGCGCTTTGTATGAAGAAACAGGATGAGGTGGCAACGACCCTTGAGATGTTGGAGGGAATTTGGGACGAGTATCAGGTATATGAAAATGACGAAATCAACTACATAGATGATTCGCTGAAAATGCGGTATGCAAGGTTGGGTAACAGAGATGAGTAAGGTGATTGTAATCGGAGGCGGAGCGGCAGGCATGATGGCGGCGGTTGCTGCTGCACAGACAGGCTGTCAGGTGACTTTGTATGAGCAGAACGAGAAATTGGGGAAAAAGCTGTTCATCACAGGAAAGGGACGCTGCAATCTGACAAATGCCTGTGATACAACAGAGCTGTTTGGAAATATTATAAGAAACAGCAAGTTTATGTACAGTGCCATTTATAGTTTTGATAATTTTCGGGTCATGGATTTTTTTGAAAACCAGGGGATGAAGGTAAAAACAGAGCGGGGAAACCGGGTTTTTCCGGCATCGGATCATTCTTCGGATGTAATTGCTGCGTTAAAGCGCGCATTGAAACAAAATCATGTGCGTACTTTTTTGAACACCCGAGTTCAGTCGATTCTGACACAGGCTGGTGAACCACCGAAGGAAGATGGCGCAGCCCCAAAACGGATTGCAGGCGTGCTTCTTGCAGATGGCAGAAGGGAAGCTGCGGATGCGGTGATTTTGGCAACCGGAGGCTGTTCTTATTCTTCTACAGGTTCAACCGGCGACGGCTATCATTTTGCGAGAGAATTGGGACATACTATCATAGAATGCTGTCCGTCTCTGGTTCCGTTTACGGCGAAGGAAGACTATGTCAGGGAATTGATGGGGCTTTCACTTAAGAATGTGAAAGCGACAATTTCGGATGGTAAAAAACGGCTGTTTTCTGAATTTGGAGAGATGCTCTTTACGCATTTCGGCGTGAGCGGACCTCTGATTTTGAGCGCCAGCAGTCTGGTTAATGATGCGATATTGAAGCGGAATCTCCAAATGGAAATTGATTTAAAACCGGCATTATCCTACGAACAGTTAGATCACAGGATAGTCCGTGACTTTAAAGAAGGATTAAACCGGCAGTTTTCAAATGCAATAATGAAGCTCTACCCTTCCAAATTAGTCCCTGTCATGATACAATTAAGCGAGATACCGCCCGATAAAAAAGTAAATGAAATCACCAGAGAAGAGAGAATGCGGCTGGTGGCGTGTACGAAGCAGTTTCCGGTGACGCTGACAGGACTTCGGGGCTTTGAGGAAGCCATTATTACAAGAGGCGGTGTAAGTACAAAAGAGGTTAATCCTTCTACGATGGAATCCAGATTCTTGCAGGGACTCTATTTTGCAGGAGAGCTTTTGGATGTTGACGCACTGACCGGAGGGTTTAATTTGCAGGTTGCATGGTCCAGCGGTTATCTGGCGGGATTGTCCGCGGGAGAGGCAGTACAGTGATCGTGCATGGAATAGAATGGAGGGAATCATGAGTATCAATATTGCGATTGACGGACCGGCAGGCGCCGGAAAAAGTACGATTGCCAAAAAATTGGCAGAGGAACTTTCTTACGTTTATATAGACACAGGCGCAATGTACCGTGCGATGGCGCTGTATTTTCTGGAACATCAGGTGGATGCCGAAAATGAGGAAAAAATCAGCAGAGAGTGCCGGAATGTGGAAATCACCATTTCCTATGAAAATGGTGAGCAGCAGGTAATCTTAAACGGCGTCAATGTTAACGGAAAGATCCGCAGTGAGGAGATTGGGCATATGGCGAGTGTGACCAGTGTTTACTCCGCTGTACGCACGAAGCTGGTGGAATTACAGCAGGAGATTGCAGAGAAGACGGATGTCATAATGGACGGACGGGATATCGGCACTTGTGTGCTTCCTAACGCACAAGTAAAAATCTATCTGACAGCAAGTGTAGAAACCAGGGCGAAGAGACGGTTTGACGAGCTGATGGCAAAGGGCGTCTCCTGTGAATTAAAGGAGATTGAAAAAGATATTGAGGAACGCGATTACCGCGACATGCATCGGGAGATATCACCGCTAAAGCAGGCAAATGATGCAGTTCTTGTAGATTCATCAAATATGGATATTGACGGCGTAGTGGCAGAGATCAAGAGAATATGTAAGGAAAAAGCAGGAATATGAGAAAGGTTACAACAGCAAAGACAGCCGGTTTCTGCTTCGGTGTAAAACGGGCCGTGGATACGGTATATGAGCAGATTGAAAAAGAATCCGGGGGAATCTATACCTACGGACCGATTATCCATAACGAAGAGGTTGTGGAGGATCTGAAGAGAAAAGGCGTCGCCGTCATAGAAGAACATGCAGATCTGACTGCTTATGAAAGAGGGACAGTTGTCATCCGCTCTCATGGTGTTGCAAAGGGAATTTATGAGAAATTGACAGAAAAAGGATTTGAGATTGTTGATGCTACCTGCCCGTTCGTGTTGAAAATCCATCGCTATGTGGAGGAATACACCAAGAAAGGATATCATATCGTAATCATTGGCAATTGCAGCCATCCGGAGGTGGAAGGAATACGCGGATGGTGTGATCCGAAGCATACAACAGTCATAAATTGTGAGGAAGAAGCACTAAATTTTTCCATAAATGGGGAGAAAAGGCTCTGTATTGTAAGTCAAACGACATTTAACTACAATAAATTTCAAGATTTAGTTGAAATTATAAGAGAAAAAGGTTATGATATAATTGTTTTAAATACTATCTGCAATGCGACGGAGACGAGACAGAAGGAAGCAGCTGAGTTGGCAAGGCAATCGGATGCCATGATTGTCATTGGCGGCAAGAGCAGCTCCAATACGCAGAAGCTATTTGAAATATGTAAAAAAGAATGTGAAAATACTTACTATATACAAACTTTAGATGATTTGAATTTGCAAAAATTACAATCCATTGATAACGTAGGTATTACCGCAGGGGCTTCTACCCCAAATAAAATTATTGAGGAGGTTCAAACTAATGTCAGAAATGAGTTTTGAACAAATGTTAGAAGAATCATTTAAAACAATAAGGAATGGAGAGGTAGTCGAAGGCGTCGTTATCGGTGTGAAACCAGATGAGATTATTCTGAATATCGGTTATAAGTCAGACGGTATTATTACACGCAGTGAATATACGAATGAAGCAAATGTTGATTTAACCACCGTTGTTTCCGTAGGCGATACGATGGAAGCTAAAGTTCTCAAAGTGAACGACGGCGAAGGACAGGTTGTGTTGACTTACAAGCGTCTGGCGGCTGAAAAGGGAAGCAAACGCTTAGAGGAAGCATTTAACAATCAGGAAGTACTGACGGCGAAGGTTGCACAGGTATTATCCGGCGGCTTAAGTGTTGTAATCGATGAGGCAAGAGTATTCATTCCGGCAAGTCTGGTATCCGATACTTATGAGAAGGATCTGAATAAGTATGAAGGACAGGAGATTTCCTTTGTGGTTACTGAGTTCAATCCGCGCCGCAGAAGAATTATCGGTGACAGAAAACAGTTGCTGGTAGCTGAGAAGGCAGAGCAGCAGAGAGAATTATTTGAGAGAATCCATGTGGGTGATGTCGTAGAAGGCTCCATTAAGAATGTGACAGATTTCGGTGCATTCGTAGATCTTGGAGGCGCAGACGGACTGCTTCATATTTCCGAGATGTCCTGGGGCAGGGTGGAGAATCCGAAGAAGGTATTTAAGGTTGGCGATTTGGTAAGGGTATTTATCAAAGATATCAACGAGAATAAGATTGCTCTCAGCATGAAGTTTGAAGAGGATAATCCTTGGAACAACGCGGCTGAAAAATATGCAGTTGGCAATGTAGTGACAGGCGTTGTTGCACGTATGACAGATTTTGGTGCATTTATTGAGCTTGCGCCTGGTGTAGATGCATTATTGCATGTATCTCAGATTTCCAAGGTGCATGTAGAGAAACCGGCAGATGTATTGAAGGTTGGAGAAGCGATTGAGGCTAAGATTGTAGACTTCAATGAGGAAGATAAGAAAATCAGCCTGAGCATCAAGGCATTACTTGAGCCGGAAGAAGATGATGAGGCTGCTGATGCAGATATAGAGGCAGCTGTAGAGGAAGAAGCTGAGGAATAATCATTTCTGTATAGGGCTTCAGATATTTTCACGCATTAGGGCAAGAGGCATATCCTATGCTGAAAGCAGACACCCACTACTGATAGCAGCAGTGGGTGTTTTATGCACAGGGGTACATGAGGAAAGCAGCGGCAGAAGCTGCATGCGCCCCGCGCAGCGAGAAGGGGAATAAATTTCTTTTACTCGATTAGTATGCTTTTCGTTTTTCATTAAGGAGGTTCCATGCATGTTAGAAAATTATGAGAAGTTTAAAAAGGATGTATTTGCTCTTACCACAATTGATTTAAATGCATATAAAGAGAAGCAGATGCGCCGCCGGATCAATACCCTGATTGCCAAGAACAAACTGGATGATTATGATGCGTATATCAAGCTGATCAAACAGGATAAAGAGAAATTTGAGCAGTTCGTCAATTTCCTTACGATTAATGTATCAGAGTTTTATCGGAATCCGGAGCAATGGAAGTATCTGGACAAGGAAGTTTTTCCGGAGCTGATTCGGCTTTTTGGAAAAAAACTGAAAATCTGGAGTGCGGCATGTTCAACCGGTGATGAACCGTATTCTCTTGTTATGGCATTGTCTAATCATGTTCCGCTTTCTAATATTCGGATAATTGCTACGGATATTGATAAGCAGGTATTAGATAAAGCAAGAATGGGGCTCTACTCCGAAAAGAGCATTGCGGCAGTACCGCCGGAG
The DNA here is from genome assembly GCA_910578885.1 of uncultured Lachnospiraceae bacterium. Lineage (GTDB taxonomy): Bacteria > Bacillota > Clostridia > Lachnospirales > Lachnospiraceae > Roseburia_C. The sequence continues at coordinate 69,739 of CAJTSH010000005.1, read as the reverse complement.
TTTAAGAAGAAATATTTTACGCAGGTTGGAAATTCTTACAAGATCTCAGATGAAATCAAAAAATGCGTAGAATTCAAAGAGCATAATCTTTTGAAGGATGCATATCCAAAAGATATAAATCTGATTGTATGCCGAAACGTGGTCATTTATTTTACTGAGGAAGCTAAGGATGAAATCTATCGCAAATTCCATGCTTCCCTCAGAAAAGATGGAATGCTTTTTATTGGAAGTACAGAGCAGATTATGAACTACAAAGAATTGAATTTTAAGAGGAAACAATCCTTTTTCTTCCAGAAGGAATAAGCGGCAAAAAGTGTGCTTCACATTACCGGTTTTATCGGTTTCAAAATGTGAAGCACACTTTATGATTATGACAAATCATCCTATCTATATTTGCTAACAGCAGATTTACTTTGAATTTCCTTTCTGCTGTGTTAACAGCCATTCACGGAAAGCAGCCGCATGTTTCCCCATATCATTGGCAGCTTCTTCAAACAGTTTCTTTGCCGGATTGTCATCAGATGTTTCATGAAACTGGTTCTCAAATACTTTCGTAAGGTGCATACAGCTATGCCATGCACACATGATTTTATCATAAGTAGTAATTGTTACTTCATTTGGATTTTCGTTATTCATGATTTCCTCCTTGTGCTTCTCATGATTATTTTCCATAGTGTTTCACAAAAACATACGAAATATGCAGATTATCGGTAAGATTTCCCCTCAAATAGAATTGTAAGTATATGCTTGGCATATTTATTCAGAATGGTATAGTCCGAAGCAAAACTTTCCGTGTACATAAAATATGATATTTTTTCGCCATAATTTTTGTAAAAAGCAGGCGTCATAAAATTGTTACTATACTGCGGCAGAAAAAGCCCGCTCTTTTTCGTATAGCAGGTGGAGGCTTTTGCCTGTATGCGGTGTTCCCTATCCACATAGGCGGCAACGCTTTTGTGAATGGCCGCATCTTCATCGGGAAGGTAGTAGTAATCTTTGTAGTTGGGATAGAAATATTTCAAATCGCCCTCGTACAGCCGGATTACGAGAGAAAGTATATCCGGTCTGCCGGACAGATAAAGCTCATCTAACCGGAAGGTAATTGGTTCGGGAAGCGGATATTTTGGTGTAATTGTAAGCGTAAGTTCCTTTACGAAGCTATTGTCATAGGTCTTTGCAGAGTCCAGCCGGATTTCTTTGATTTCACAAAAATTTCCTTCAAAGAGATGCGCATAGGACAGCATTGGAAGCAAATCCGTCATTCCTAATACGTCTTCATAATTATGGAGCAATAGCAGTTTTAAGAGGCTCTCATCCAATGACTTAGTATAGGTTTGATAAATCGGAATCAGTTCTCCTCCTGTACAGAGATCATCTCTGGTCAGATGCAGAAATTTTTCAATGGATTTCTGTTTGCAGTTTTCCAAATTCAGGATGTGTTTCAGCTTGGAAACGGATTTGAAGATATCAATGATTTCAAATTCCGTAAAATTTTCTGTGAGATTATACCGACTGCATTTTGCTTTCAGATAAGGTACGTCAAAGCCGGCGCCGTTATATGTAATAATGGTATCACAAGTATGAAGCAGCTCTAAGAAAGCATTTAAAATCGCTTTTTCTTCTGTAGGAGATTCGGCAAAGAACTGATCCAGACAGAGACAGGAACCGTTTCTTCTGGCACAGCCAATCAGATAAAGGCTCGTGTGTTTGGGAGAAAATCCGGTGGTTTCAATATCAAAAAAGATAGAAGTTTCGGTGAAAAGTTCTGCCGTCAAAGGATGCGGCGGAGTAAATGGAATTTCTTCATGTCTGGTTTTCATTTGTGCCTCCTCGGATACTGGAAAAATTTGGGATACGGGTATTTTTCAAATACGCTAAAATATACATATAGTATAGCTTAAGGAAAGCTGTATTTCAAATTTTTCCTGAATTATGTCTGGGAGCTGGCAGGAATTGGTATTTGCCGTTTATCGATGGCATGTAAAAAAAATGTACAAAAACTTTGTCAAAAGGTGTTACATTACAGGAGAATTGTGCTATAATCAAAACAGTGTTTTATCACAGCTTTACATAAGTGAAGTACAAATACGAAGAGAAAGTGAGGCACAAAAAATGGGTTTTTTAACATTTAAAGGTGGCGTCCATCCCGCAGAAGGGAAGGATATATCGAAGGATAAGCCTTCACGTTTATTACAACCCAAAGGTGAACTGGTATTTCCGTTATCACAGCATATCGGAGCGCCGGCGAAGCCGATTGTAGCGGTAGGCGATACCGTGTTGAGAGGTCAGATGATAGCGGAAGCGGGTGGATTTGTATCTTCTCCGATTGCATCTTCTGTGTCAGGTACTGTAAAGGCAATTGAGCCAAGGCGTGTTCCAACCGGAGATATGGTGAATTCCATTGTGATTGAGAGTGACGGATTATTCCGGGAGATGGAATACCAGACAGTAGCGGATGTAAGTAAACTGTCTAAGGATGAAATTATATCCAAGGTAAGGGATGCAGGCGTTGTCGGTATGGGAGGCGCAGGATTCCCGACACACGTAAAGTTATCTCCGAAGGAACCGGAGAAGATCGATTATATTATTGTAAATGGCGCAGAGTGCGAGCCATATCTGACTTCCGATTACCGGATCATGTTAGACGATCCGGATAAGATCGTAGAGGGTCTGCGTATCATTTTACAATTGTTTGCCAACGCAAAAGGCGTGATTGCGATTGAGAACAATAAGCCGGATTGCATTGCAAAATTAAAAGAACTGACAAAAGACGAGCCGAGGATTGAAGTGGCAGAGCTTTTGACCAAGTATCCGCAGGGTGGAGAGCGTCAGTTAATCTATGCGGTAACCAAGCGTTCTATCAATTCTACGATGCTTCCGGCAGATGCAGGCTGTATTGTTGATAACGTTGAAACGGTTGTAGCTGTATATAATGCAGTAAAGCGGGGAAGACCGGTCATGAACCGTGTATTCACCGTTACAGGAGATGCGGTACAAGATCCGGGTAACTTCATTTTTTATCTGGGAACCAGTTTTCAGGAATTGCTGGATGCTGCGGGAGGCTTTAAAGGGCAGCCGGAGAAGGTGATTTCCGGTGGTCCTATGATGGGCTTCGCACTATTTGATTTAAATGTTCCGACGACAAAGACGACATCGGCGCTGCTCTGTATGACTAAGGATGAGGTGGCTGAAGCAGAAAATGTGGCAACCGCATGTATCAACTGCGGCAGATGCGTGGAAGCCTGTCCGGAGCAGATTGTTCCGTCCAGACTTTCCAAGTTTGCACAGCATGGTGAAAAGGATGCTTTTGATAAATGGCATGGAATGGAATGCGTAGAGTGTGGAAGCTGCAGCTTTATCTGTCCTGCAAAGCGGCCTCTGGCACAATCTATTAAGACGATGAAAAAGCAGATTCTTGCAGACCGCAGGAAAAAGTAGTAATGGCTGAACAAAAGCATTACAATTAACAAACTAAGAAAGAGGTGGATTACTGTGAGTGAGTTATACAACGTATCATCATCACCACATGTACGTTCCAAAGATACGACCAGCAGAATCATGCTCTATGTTATTATTGCATTGCTGCCGACAAGTATATTTGGTATTTACAATTTTGGTTATAAAGCATTGGTGTTGATTTTGGTGACAATCGCAACCTGCGTTGTTTCTGAATGGGTATACAACAAGATTGTACATAAAAAGAGCACGATTACAGATTTGAGTGCGGTAGTGACCGGACTTCTTCTGGCACTGAACCTTCCGGCTACACTTCCTTGGTGGCAGGCAGTCATCGGCGGCGCATTTGCCATTATCGTTGTGAAATGTCTGTTCGGCGGACTGGGACAAAACTTTATGAATCCTGCGCTGGGAGCAAGATGTTTCCTGTTGATTGCGTTTGCTGCAAACATGACGAATTTTACGATTGATTCGTATTCCGGGGCAACGCCGCTTGCAGCGATACGGAATGGCGAAGCATACAATACAATGGATATGCTGATTGGAAGAACTGCAGGAACAATCGGTGAGACTTGCACGATTGCAATTTTGCTGGGTGCAATTTTCCTGATTCTCATGGGCGTGATTGACCTTCGGATTCCCGGAACGTATATTGTGACATTTGTGATTTTTATGCTGCTATTTGGCGGACATGGATTGGATGCAAATTATATCGTGGCACAGCTTTGCGGCGGCGGTCTGATGTTAGGCGCTTTCTTTATGGCGACCGATTATGTGACATCTCCGATTACGCCGGGAGGAAAGATTTTATTCGGTGTCTGTCTTGGTGTCCTGACTGGTCTGTTCCGCTGCTTTGGAGCAAATGCAGAAGGCGTATCTTTTGCAATTATTTTAAGCAACCTGCTTGTACCGATGATTGAGAAGATTACAATTCCAAGAGCCTTTGGTCAGGTAAAGGAGGGGAAGAAGCATGAATAAGAAAATTGTGCACGACGCATTGATTTTGACGGCATTCACCTTAGTTCTTGGCTTTGTTTTGGGAGCTGTCTATGGGATTACCAAAGACCCGATTGCGGCGGCTGACGAGGCAAAGACCCGGGCGGCATTTCAGCAGGTGTTCTCGGACGCAGAGAGCTTTGAAGCCTATGGCGGCTTTGATGAAGAGGAAGCTGTGAAGCTGATGGAGGAAAACGGATACAATGATGAGATCGAGGATGTCCAGATTGCCAAGGACAAGAGCGGCAATGAGATCGGGTATGTCATTACCGTGACCGCAAAGGATGCAAGTCAGGCGAATATCACATTTTCGGTGGGAATTACAAATGACGGCACAGTGAACGGTTATTCCATCACCAGTATTGCAGAGACGCCGGGACTTGGAGACAAGGCGAAAAATGAAGAGTTTTCCAGTCAGTTTGCGAATAAACAGGTAGACAGCTTTTCGGTTGTAAAGCAGACCCCGGCTGCGGAAAGTGAGATTGAATCTATTTCCGGTGCGACCATCACTTCAAGAGCGATGACGAACGGTGTAAATGCTTGTATTACATACTTCCACGGCATTTTGGAAGGAGGTGCGCAATAGTGAATAAGAATTTAGAACGTTTATATAATGGTATTATTAAGGAAAACCCTACCTTTGTACTTATGCTTGGTATGTGTCCGACGCTTGCAGTTACGACCGGAGCAATGAATGGACTGGGAATGGGACTTTCTACGACAGTTGTATTAGTTTGTGCAAACTTATTGATTTCCGCATTCCGAAAGGTAATTCCGAACGGAGTGAGGATGCCTGCGTATATTGTTATCGTGGCATCGCTTGTTACAATGGTTGAGTTTATCATGAAGGCATATACACCGGATTTGGCAAATCAGCTCGGTGTCTATATTCCATTGATTGTTGTAAACTGTATTATCCTTGGACGTGCGGAGAGCTATGCCTCCAAGAATCCGATTGTACCTTCTATCTTTGACGGAATCGGTATGGGACTTGGATTTACCTTTGGTTTGACCTGTATCGGTATTATCCGTGAGATTTTGGGCGCAGGTCAGTTGTTTGGGATTCAGGTTCTTTCTCTGGAATGGTTTACTCCGATTACCATTTTCGTTATGGCGCCGGGAGCTTTCCTTGTATTGGCCTGTCTGGTGGCAGTTATGAACATTGTGAGAGATAAGATGGAGGCGAAAGGCAAACCGCTTGCAGCTCCGTCCGGTTGTCTGACAGGTGACTGTGCGGGCTGTAATCAGTCAGCGCTCTGCACGGGAAGAAAAGAAAGCGGTAAATCAGAATAGGAGGATAGATACGGATGAAAACATTATTATTGCTTGCAATTGGTTCTGCCATTGTCAATAACGTTGTATTAAGTCAGTTCTTGGGTATCTGTCCGTTTTTGGGTGTATCTAAGAAGACGGAAACTGCTGCCGGAATGGGCGGAGCCGTAATCTTTGTTATTACGATTTCCTCATTTGTGACATCTTTGATTTATAAATTTATATTGACGCCAACCGATACGCAGTATTTGCAGACAATTGTATTTATTCTTGTCATTGCTGCATTGGTACAGTTCGTAGAGATGTTCTTAAAGAAGTCTATCCCGTCCTTGTATCAAAGTCTTGGCGTGTTCCTCCCGTTGATTACAACCAACTGTGCTGTGCTTGGCGTGGCATTGACTAACGTAACGAAGGAATACAATATTTTGGAAGGTGTTGTAAACGGTCTTGCAACCGCAGTCGGATTCTTCATTGCCATTACAATTATGGCGGGAGTCCGCGAAAAAATTGAATATAACGATATCCCGAAACCATTCAAGGGCACGGCAATTGTTTTGATTACTGCTTGTCTGATGTCGATTGCGTTTATGGGATTCTCGGGAATGATTTAGGAGGAAAAAAAGATGGATATAGTTGCAATTGTAATTGCAGCCGCCATTGTCGGCGGTGTAGGCCTTTTTATTGGATTTTTCCTCGGAATCTCGGGAGAAAAGTTCAAAGTAGAAGTAGATGAGAGAGAAGAAGCTATTTTAGGTGTGCTTCCCGGAAATAACTGCGGCGGCTGCGGTTATGCAGGATGTTCAGGTCTTGCTGCGGCTATCGTCAAGGGAGAAGCTCCGGTGAATGGATGTCCTGTCGGCGGTGCACCGGTCGGTGAAAAGGTCGGTGAGATTATGGGCATCGCTGCCGGGGAAAGCACACGGATGACGGCATTTGTAAAGTGCGCCGGAAACTGCGAGAAAGCGAATCAAGATTACCGGTATACAGGCGTGGAAGATTGTGCGTCTATGGCATTTGTACCCGGCGGTGGAGCTAAGACCTGTAATTACGGGTGTCTTGGTTACGGAAGCTGCGTGAAGGCGTGTCCGTTTGATGCGATTCATATCGTAGACGGCATTGCGCTGGTAGATAAAGAAGCCTGCAAAGCATGTGGAAAATGTGTGGCTGCATGTCCGAAGAACCTGATTGAGCTTGTACCATATGAGGCAAAGCATCTGGTACAGTGCAGCTCGAAGGATAAGGGCAAGGATGTCATGAAGGCATGTTCCGTAGGCTGTATTGGCTGTCACTTATGCGAGAAGAACTGTGAAAGTGATGCTGTGCATGTTGTTGATAATGTAGCATACATTGATCAGAGCAAGTGTACCGGCTGTGGTATTTGTGCCCAGAAGTGTCCGAAGAAGATTATTTTATAGGATGTATTCAGGTAAACAAAGCAGTATTAGGAAAGAATAGCTTGAGAAAAAACACAGTAGATGTTAGAATGTTCTCTATCACACTTCTAACGGATGCTGTGTTTTTTTCGTATTACTATTAGAAAGGAGTTGGTGATATTGAAGCAATTTCTTAAAAAATTTATTGGGGACAAACACTTTTATAAAGTGGTATTGCTCGTTGCAGTTCCGATTATGGTGCAAAACGGAATTACAAATTTGGTCAGTCTGCTGGATAATATTATGGTGGGACGGATTGGAACAGAGCAGATGTCAGGAGTGGCAATTGTCAATCAATTGATGTTGGTGTACAATATTGGGATTTTTGGCGCCGTAAGCGGTGCGGGAATCTTTGGCGCCCAGTTCTATGGAAAGGGAGACAATGAAGGCGTTCGGTATGCATTTCGCTTCAAATTGATTGTCTGTCTGGCATTGTCTGCAATCTGGATGGTTTTATTTCTCACGCTGGGAGGACAAGTGGTACAGTATTTCCTGCACGAAGGAACAGACGCAGGGGATATTGTGGCGACAGCGGAATACGCAAGAGAATATCTGCTGGTGGTCATGCCGGGGATGATTCCCTATGCCATAGCCCAGTCCTATACCCAGACATTGAGGGAGACGGGAGAGACGATTTTACCGATGAAGGCAGGCGTGACCGCAGTTGTTGTGAATCTTGTATTTGACTATCTGTTGATTTACGGTAAATTTGGTTTCCCGGAGCTGGGCGTTTTCGGAGCAGCAGCTGCGACTGTGCTTTCAAGGGTTGTGGAATGTGTCATTGTCATATGGTGGACGCATCATCATAAGGAAAAGAATCCGTTTATTGTTCACGCCTTTGAGAGTCTGTATGTGCCGGCAAGACTGGCAAAACAGATTATTATCAAGGGATTGCCGCTGCTGATGAATGAAACGATGTGGGCGGCTGGAATGGCAGTGCTTAATCAGACCTATTCAAACCGGGGGCTGGAGGTTGTCGCAGGACTGAATATATCGGGAACTGTATCTAATCTGTTCAATGTGGTATTTATCGCTATGGGAAGTGCGATTGCGATTATGGTCGGACAGCTTCTTGGAGCAGGAAAATTAGAAGAGGCGGTGGATACGGACCGGAAAATGATCACTTTTTCTGTATTCAGCTGTTTTATTATCGGAACGATTATGATACTGATTGCGCCGCTGTTTCCGCGGATTTATAATACCTCCGAGACTGTAAGGAAGCTGGCGTCGGAATTTATTATCGTGGCGTCGGCGTGTATGCCGCTGTACGCATTCACCCATGCGGCATACTTTACCTTGCGCTCCGGCGGCAAAACGATGGTAACATTTTTGTTTGACAGCGTGTATGTGTGGCTGGTCTGCATTCCGCTTGCAATGTTCTTGGTGTACCAGACGGATTTTCCGATATTTCAGGTATACTTTATCTGTCAGCTGACAGAAATTGTGAAATGCTTAATAGGTTTCATTCTTGTGAAAAAGCGGGTATGGGTGAACAACCTCAGTGCATCATAAGTTCAAATGGAATCGTTTCTCCAATTCCGGAACTGGTGTGAATCTCATAATCGGAAGTGATAAAAATAGCTTCCGTATTCTCAAGAGATTCCACCAGTTCCATTCCTTTTTCCAGACCAAGGGAAAAGCAGGTAGTGCTGAGCCCGTCCCCGTCTACTGAATTCCGGCAAATGATAGACACGCTTAAGAGACCGTTGTCATAAGGATAACCGGTAGAAGTATCTAAAATGTGGTGATACAGCTTGTCATCTATGGTAAAGTATCGTTCATATACACCAGAGCTTACCACGGTCATGTCTTTTATCTTTACCGTGGCAATTGAGCTGCCCTCCGAATCAAAGGGGGTCTGGATTCCAATGGTAAAGGGGGTATTGTCCGTTTTGGCACCGATTACCAAGACATTTCCGCCTAAATTGATAATGCCGGAAGTGACGCCCTGTTCCAACAAATATTCCTTCATCTTATCGGCAATATAGCCTTTGGCGATTCCGCCTAAATCAATGTCAGACTCCGGATTGCGTAATGATACCTGATTGCCGCTGATTTCAACATTTCGGTAATCTACGGTGGAAACGGCTGTTTTTATTTCGGTATCATCTGGAACCACGCCATCATTTTCGGTAAAATTCCAAAGGGAGGAGAGGTTTCCGATGGTCACATCAAAACGTCCTTCGCTTAAAGTACCGTATGCCAAGCCCTTTTGCAATAATTCGAGGGTTTCCGGATTGACTGTTACCGGCTGTCCTTCTGCATGATTGATGTTTGAAACGTCACTGGAATCAATGGTTGCACTCAGCATTTTCTCATACTTATCGGCTAGGGCGAAACAGTCTTCTAATAGTTCTTCCTGCTGGGAGTCGTAGAGCGTGAGGGTGATTACTGTGTCGAAGTAAAAGCCGGTTTTGGAGATGGGTTCCTGCGGTTTTTGGGTGCAGCCAGAGCATAGGGTGAGTGAGAGTAGGAGTAGAGCCAGAAGGGCGGATATTTGTATTTGTTTGATGGTATAGGAGTGTTTTGTCATGGGTTTTCCTCGATTTCTATGTGTGTGTTTGTGGGATAACTTGTGATATTCCAAGATTATGTGAAGTTATTCTGCTACGATTATACTATAAAATGTTGGTGTGGACAAATGGAATGATGTATCAAATATGTGAACGGTAATTATAAGAATGATGGCGATAGAAGAGGTAAATCAAAAGAAACAAAATTCTTCTATCGGTAAATTTGACTAGAACTGGTATTCATTGTGATTAAATAGTAAATGTTTCTTTATATAGATGCTATTTTTTCTTATTTGTTCTGCCGAGGAGATAATCGACCGTTACGTCATAATAATCGGCAAGTTTTATAAACACTTCTATGGGAATATTGATTTTGCCTAATTCGTACTTGGAATAGGTGGTCTGCCTGACGTGCAAATATTCTGCCAGCTCCTGCTGGGTCTTATCGTGGTCTTCTCTGAGATTTCTGATGTTTATATATATCATTTATGAAATAATCCTTTGCTTTTTCCTCTTATTATAAAAAGTCGTGATAGGACTATTGAAAAATAGTCGTATTACGACTATAATTTGCTTTAAGAACAAATTTTATGAAGAAAAGGAGTATGATTATGAAAAGGAAAATTTTTGCAACGATGCTGGCAATTACCATGATGGTAAGTGGGATCCCGGGTGCTGCGTGGGCGGATGAAGCAGATAATGCGGATGTGAGTGTGGAAATGTCTGATGAGGCTAAGGCTATTGGCGGAGATTCGGTGACTATCGTGGAAAGCGGGGAGTGCGGGGAAAATGCGACGTATACGTTGGATAGTGAGGGGACGTTGGTGATATCGGGGAGTGGGGAGATGTGGGATTATTACAGTAGCATTACTCTAACATCTGAGAAGTCTGCGGTTAAGGAGATAATAATAGGGAATGATATAACAAGTATCGGTGAGGGTGCGTTTTCTGGGTGCAAGAATCTGGTCGAAGTAAATATTCCAGAAAGTGTGACTAGCATAGGCTATGGTGCGTTTTGGGGTTGCAGTGGGTTGACAAACGTGAATATTCCAGAAAGTGTGGCTAGCATAGGCGGGTGTGCGTTTTGGGGTTGCAGTGGGCTGACAAACGTAAATATCCCAGAAAGTGTGACGAATATCGGTTATCATACGTTTGGGGGGTGTAGTGGGTTAGTGAGTGTGACGATTCCGGAAGGAGTGACTGGCATAAGCGATCGTATGTTTGAGGGCTGTATTAGCTTGACGAGCGTGACAATTCCAAAAAGTGTGACGTTCATAGATGCTTATGCGTTTGAAGGGTGTATTGGGCTGACAAATGTGACGATTCCGGAAGGAGTGACTAGCATAAATAATAGTGTGTTTTCAGGATGTAGTGGATTGACAAGTATGATAATCCCGGAAGGAGTGACTAGCATAAGCTATGGTGCGTTTTCAGGCTGTAGCAGGCTGACGAGCGTGGTTATTCCAAAAGGAGTGACCAACATAAGTAGTGATGCATTTCAGAATTGTAAAAACTTGACAATTTACTGTCAGGAAGATTCCTATGCTCATACATATGCCATGCAGTATAATATACCATACCGGTTTGGGCAGCCTTCAACTTACACCATTTCCTTCGACGCAAACGACGGCACTGGCTTAACCCAAAACAGCAGAACGGTAATACAAGGGGACGCACTTGGCAATCTTCCGTCCGTCACACGCCCCGGCTATACCTTTACAGGCTGGTATACGGCAAAGACCGGAGGAACAGCAGTGACAAAGGATACTGTGATAACATCTAACGTCACAGTTTATGCCCAATGGAAAGCAAATCAGAATCTCGTTTTCGAGAAGCAGTCCCTCGCCAATGCTGTGATAACACTTTCACAGACAGGCTATTCTTATGACGGCAGTGAAAAGAAACCAGCGGTAAAATCCGTAAAACTTGGAAACGTAACATTAAAATCCGGTACGGACTATACAGTTGAATATCAGAATAACAAGAACATTGGAACAGCAACCGTAGCAATTACCGGAAAAGGTAATTATATCGGAACAGCTACAAAAACATTTACGATTAGTGCAAAAACGGGAACTACCATCACTTCCGGAGCTTACAAATATAAAATTACAGGTTCCACAGAGGCTGCATTTGCCGGACTAAAAAGCAGCACGACCAAGAAGGTTACAATTCCAAAAACGGTAAATATCGGTGGAAAGAACTTTAAAGTGACTTCGATTAATACCAAGGCATTACAGAATACGAAGGTGACGAGCATAACAATCGGTACAAATGTAAAGACAATCGGAACGTCAGCATTTGCAGGCTGCAGCAAACTCAGCAAAGTGACGATTCCAAACAGCGTTACGAAGATTGGCAGCAACGCATTCAAAAACTGTGCGGCATTAAAGTCTGTGACGATTCCCGCCAAGGTGACGGCTATTGGGACAGGTGCATTTAGCGGATGTAAGAAGCTGACAACGATAACGGTGAAATCCACTAAGTTAAAGACTGTGAGAAAGAATGCGTTTAAAGGAATCAAGTCAACGGCAAAGATTAAAGTGCCTTCCAAGAAGCTTACGGCATACCAGAAATTGCTTAAGAACAAGGGACAGGGGAAAGATGTAAAAATCATAAAGTAATGCCCTGAATATCAGTAGATGAAACTGAAAAGTTTTTCAATAAAAGGAGGCAGCTATGAAAAGAAAATTTTTTGCAATGATATTAGCAATTGCCATGACAGTAAGTGGGATTCCGTCTGATGCATGGGCAAGGGAAGCGGATAATGTGGATGTAAGTGCGGAAGCGTTTGATGAGGCGAAGGATGTTGGCGGAGATTCTGTGACTATCGTGGAGAGTGGGGCGTGCGGAGAAAATGCGACGTATACGCTGGATAGTGAGGGAACGTTGGTAATATCAGGAAGCGGAGATATGTGGGATTACAATAGTTTTGACGAATTTTCTCCATTCAAGAATCGCCCAATCCAAAAACTTGTGATAGAAAATGGTATAACACACATTGGAAATGCAGCATTTTATGATTGCAATGAATTGACGAGCGTGATTATCCCTGAAGACGTTATAAGTATCGGACGTTTGGCGTTTTACGGCTGCAGCAGCCTGACAAGTGTCAAGATTCCAGAAGGAGTGGCTAGGATAGAAGATGAAGTGTTTTATGGTTGTAGTGGGTTGACGGATATCATTATACCAGAAAGTGTAACGAGTATCGAGATGTTTGCGTTTAAGGGTTGTAACAGTCTGACAAATATTACGGTTCCGAAAAGCGTGACGAATATTTCTAAAGGAGCATTTTCTAATTGCGAAAAACTGCTCGCTATTGATGTAGAGGAAGATAATACGAATTATTGTTCCATAGATGGAGTTTTATTCGATAAAAGTGGGGAGCGGATTTTACAGTACCCGGGTGGAAAAACAGGAACTTACAGGATCCCCGAAAATGTGACGACCATTGGAGAATGTGCATTTGATGGCAGTATTGGTTTGACGGGAATTACGATTCCGAAGGGATTAATACAGATTGAAAGCCTTGAACCAATGCCGATTGGAGTTGGAAGCGGCGTGTTTTCTGATTGCAGCAGACTGCCTGCTATTGACGTGGCAGAAGACAATCCAAATTTTTGTTCTGTAGACGGCGTTTTGTTTGATAAGGCAAAGGAACAGCTCCTAAGCTATCCGGGGGCGGGAACGGGAGCTTATGAGATTCCGGAAGGAGTGAAAAATATCTGGTATGATGCATTTAAAGGCTGCAGTGGATTGACGGGAATTACGATTCCGGAAGGAGTGCTGTGTATCGAAAGCTTCGCATTTTCAGGCTGCATCGGCTTGACGAGTATTACGCTGCCAGCGGGAGCGCAAATTGGTCCAGATGTGTTTTCAGGCTGCAGTAATTTGGCGAGTATCGTGATTCCAAAAGGAATAACGTACATCCAGCCTGAAGCATTTTCGGACTGTAAGGGACTAAAGAACATTACGATTCCAGATGGAGTAACCGCTATAGGAAATGATGCATTTTTAGGCTGCAATAATTTGATAAATATCATGCTTCCGGAAAGTCTGACAAGTATTGATTACGGTGCGTTTGCGGACTGCAGCAGCTTAACAAGTATTACGCTTCCGGAAAGTTTGACATATATCGGAATACAGGCATTTGATGGCTGCGGCAAGCTGACAATTTACTGCCAGAAAGATTCCTATGCCCATATGTATGCAATGCAGGAGGGAATTCCATATCGGTTCGGCCAGCCATCACATGAGAATCCGCAGACCTATACGATTTCCTTCGACGCAAACGGCGGTATAGGCTTAAGCCAGAATATCAGGGGGGTTACAGAAGGAGCTGCACTTGGAGAATTGCCGTCCGTCACACGCCCCGGCTATACCCTTACAGGCTGGTACACGGCAAAGACCGGAGGAACAGCAGTGACAAAGGATACTGTGATAACATCCAATATGACAGTTTATGCCCAGTGGAAAGCGAACCAGAATCTCGCTTCCGAGAAGCAGTCCCTTGCTAATGCTATGATAACGCTTTCCCAAACAAGCTATTCCTATGACGGCAGTGAAAAGAAACCAGCGGTAAAATCCGTAAAACTTGGAAACATAACATTAAAATCCGGTACGGACTATACGGTTGAATATCAGAATAACAAGAACATTGGAACAGCAGCCGTTGCAATCACTGGAAAAGGCAACTATATCGGAACTGCCACAAAAACATTTACAATTCGCGCAAAAACAGGAACCATCACTACTTCTGGAGCTTACAAATATAAGATTACAGGTTCCGCAGAGGCTGCATTTGCCGGACTAAAGAGCAAAACGACCAAGAAGGTTATAATTCCGAAAACGGTAAATATCGGTGGAAAGAGCTTTAAAGTGACTTCGATTAATGCCAAGGCGTTGCAGAATACAAAAGTAACGAGTGTAACAATCGGTGCAAATGTAAAGACAATCGGAGCTTCAGCATTTGCAGGCTGCAGCAAGCTCAGTAAAGTGACGATTGCAAACAGCGTTACGAAGATTGGCGGTAACGCATTTAAAAACTGTACGGCGTTAAAATCTGTGACGATTCCAACCAAAGTGACTGCTATTGGAACAGGAGCATTCGGAGGCTGCAAGAAGCTGGCAACGATAGTGGTGAAATCCACTAAGTTAAAGACCATTGGAAAGAATGCGTTAAAAGGGATTAAGTCAACAGCAAAGATTAAAGTGCCGTCCAAGAAATTTACGGCATACCAGAAATTGCTCAAAAACAAGGGACAGGGGACGAATGTAAAAATCGTAAAATAATTTTTTGCCAACTCTCTAAAATGAGTGCATCAAATAAAAGGAAGGATAAATTTATGAAGAGAAGAAGAATTGTGGCTCGCTTCTGTGCATTTACATTGGCAGCAAGTCTTGTTTTCCTTGATGCACTGCCCGCTTTTGCGGCGGCAGTATCAGAGGAACCGATGGTAGACTGGATGCAGGCTGAGGAAGAAAACTTTTCTGATGAGGCAGTTGCTTCCACAGAGGATACGGGCGTAGAAAATATTGAAGGGACAGAGATGGTGAAAGAAACCGAACCGGAGTCCGAGACGGAAATGTCTGATGTAACAGAGAAAGAACCGGAAATTGTCCCTGTTCCGTCAACGGAAGAAAATCAGGAGACACTGCCGGACGAACAGGAGAAAAACGATGCATTGATTTATGTGGCTGATACGCTTTATACCGGCTATTATATGGACGGCGCAGGTATTTTGTACATAGTATCCAATGGAGTGGCGGAATCTGTAAATGGAATAGTTGGCGAAGGAACTAAATATTACAGTTTTAATGATGTTGGAATATTGACCTTGTCAATGCAGACGTTATATGTAAAAGGGGAAATATATAGCGGCTATTACATGGACAGTGCAAATAAAATGTATAACGTAAAAAAGGGAGTGCCCACCCTGAAAACTGGAACCGTGAAAAAAGGAACCAAATATTATAACTATAATACGAAAACGGATAATGCGCTGTCCAAGCAGACGTTATACGTAAAAGGAAAAGTATATAACGGTTATTACATGGACAATAAAAGTAAGATGTACAGCGTGAAAAAAGGAACGCGTACCTTAAAGACCGGAGTGGTGAAAAAAGGGACTAAGTATTACAATTATAATACGAAAAAGACGAAGACGCTGTCCAAGCAGACGTTATATGTAAAAGGAAAAGTTTATAACGGATATTACATGGACAGTAAAAACAAGATGTATAGTGTAAAAAAGGGAGCGCTAGCCTTAATGACCGGGATGGTGAAAAAGGGCGCCAAATATTACGCTTCTAAGTCAAAAAAGACAAAGAAACTGTCAAAATGGGGATTATATGTGGATGGAAAGGTGTATAATGGTTATTATCTGGGCAGTGATGATCAGATGTACACCATATCAAACAAAACCTACACGCCGGTCAATACGATGCTGAATGCGGGAACAGCATACTTTAGCTGTAAGGAGAATAAGATGCTGACGCTTCCGGGACAGATGATTTATGTCTATGGAAAAGCAATGGAATGGATGAATCCCGATCAGATGGCAGCCCTTCAAAAGGCGCAGTCCGTTGTGCAGTCCGTTTCAGAACAGACTGACAGCAAAGAGGAAAAACTTTACAAATGCTATCTCTGGATGGAAAAATTTCCGTATAAACGATACCATATCATGAAAGTATTGATGATGAGCTATCCGGAGACTTGGGACGTTATCTTTGCGAATGATATCTTCGAAGCATACAGCGGGTGCTGTGCATCGGAAGCCTGTGCGTTTGCGTATATGGCAAAGGCTTGCGGTTATGAAAATGTGACGATTTGTTCCGATGGCGGACACACATGGGTAGACATTGACGGAAGACTTTATGACCCGCTGTTTGCAGAAGCAAGAAGTTTTAGTGAAAATTATAACGCAGCTTATACGGATTACCGTATTCGCCCCGTCTATAAAAAGACGCTGTAGTTTTGTCGTCCGCTATCTTGTATTTATAAATGGAATTAATTCCAGATAGAATATTGTGAAAAAGAATGATGGATGATTTGGGAGACGGTTGCAGCATACGTTAAACTTGAATAAGAATATGTAATATAATATAATATTAGAGCAGACTTAAATGTGTAGTGATAAATCCATATCTTTGGGAAATGAACTTATCAAATAAAAGGAAGGGAAAAACTTATGAAGAGAAGAAAAATTGTGGCTCGCATCTGTGCATTTACATTGGCGGCAAGTCTTATTGCCATTGATATATTGCCTGCTTTTGCGGCGGCAGTATCAGAGGAACCGATGGTAGACAGGATGCAGGCTGAGGAAGAAAACTTTTCTGATAAGGCAGTTGCTTCCAAAGAGGATACGGGCGCAGAAAATATTGAAGGGACAGAGATGGTGAAAGAAGCCGAACCGGAGTCCGAGACGGAAATGTCTAATGCGACTGAGACAGAACCGGAAATTGTCCCTGTTCCGTCACCGGGAGAAAATCAGGAGACGCAGCCAGACGGACAGGAGAAAAACGATGGGCTGATTTATGTAGATGATGCGCTTTATAGCGGCTATTATATGGACAACGCCGGTATTTTGTATATAGTATCGAACGGAGCAGCGGAACCTGTAAATGGAATGGTAAACGAAGGAACGAAATACTACAGTTTGAATGATGACGGAATGATGACGCTGTTAATGCAGACGGTATTTGTCGCAGGGGGGGCTTATACGGGTTATTATATGGACAACGCCGGTATTTTGTACATGGTATCTGTCGGAGCGGCAGTACCGGAAACGGGAACGGTGAATGCAGGAGTTACATATTACAGTTTGAAAGACGCCGGAACAATGACTTTGCCAAAGCAGACAATATTTCTTGAAGGGAAAGTTTATCGGGGGTATTATAAAGACGCTAACGGGAAAATGTGCAAAGTAACGGGTGGAAAACTAGAACTGAAAACCGGGATAATGGGCAAAGGAAGCAAATATTATAGCTGTAATGAGAAAAAGATGCTGACATTGTCCAAACGGACGTTATATGTAAAGGGGGAGAGATATAGCGGCTATTACATGAACAAGGCAAATAAGATGAATAGCGTAAAAAAGGGCGTGCTCACCCTGAAAACCGGAATTGTGAAAAAGGGAACCAGATATTATAACTATAATACGAAAAAGACGAAGACGCTGTCCAAGCAGACGTTATACGTAAAAGGAAAAGTGTATAACGGTTATTACATGGACAATAAAAGCAAGATGTACAGCGTAAAAAAAGGAACGCGTACCTTAAAGACCGGAGTGGTGAAAAAGGGAACCAAGTATTACAGCTATAAGCCGAAAAAAACAAAGAAGCTGCCCAAAGAGACGTTATATGTGAAAGGGAAAGCATATAACGGCTATTATTTGGACGGTAAAAATGAGATGTATAGCGTAAAAAAAGGAACGCTCACCTTAGTGACCGGAGTGATGGGCAAGGAAACCAAGTATTACAGCTATCAGTCGGAAAAAACAGAGAAGCTGTCAGGTGATACATTATATGTAGATGGAAAAGTGTATAGCGGTTATTGTCTGGGCAATGATAATAAGATGTACACCGTATCAAATGATACCTGCACTCCGGTCAATGCAATGCTTAGTGCGGGAACTGCGTATTATAACGGCAATGAGAATAAGATGCTGACGCTTCCGGGACAGATGATCTATGTATATGGAAAAGCAATGGAATGGATGAATCTGGATCAGATGGCGACCCTTCAAAAGGCGCAGGCGGTCGTGCAATCCGTTTCAGAACCGGCTGACAGCAAATCTGAAAAACTTTACAAATGCTTTCTCTGGATGAAAAAGTTTCCGTATGTACAATATCGGACCATGAGCGAGGCATATGCAAACGGTCCGTGGAGCTGGGATGTGGTTTTTGCAAATGATATATTTGATAAATTTAGCGGATGCTGTGCGTCAGGCGCCTGTGCATTTGCATATATGGCAAAAGCCTGTGGGTATGAAAATGTGACAATCTGTTCCGATACGAAACACGCATGGGTAGATATTGACGGAAGGCTCTATGATCCGCTGTTTGCAAAAGACAGGGATTTTAGTAAAAATTATGACGCAGAATACACGGATTACCGTATTCATCCTGCATATACAATGACGCTGTAGTTATGCCGTCTTATCTTGCATTTGTCAAATGGAATTAATTCCGGATAGAATGCTGCAAAAAGAATGGTGGATAATTTTGGAGACTGTTGCAGCTTTCGTTAAACTTGAATAAGAATATGAGTTGTAATATAATAGAATACCAGATTGGATTTTATTATGGAATGATAGATTTGTATCATTCTATTAAAAAATGATTTTATAAATAGAAGAAAGGGAAAACATATGAAAAAAAGGGAAATTGTGGCTCGCATCTGTGCATTCACATTGGCAGCAAGTCTTATTGCCGCTGATGCATTACCTGCTTTTGCGGCAGCAGTACCAGAGGAGCCGGTAGTAAACAGGATGCAGACCGAGGAAGAGAATTTTTCCGATGAGGCAGTTGCTTCTACAGAGGATACGGAAGCAGAAAACATTGCAGAGACAGAGATGGTGAGAGAAATTGAACCGGAGTCTGAGACGGAAATGCCTAATGTGACAGAGACAGAACCAGAAATGTTCCCTGTTCCGGCGACGGGGGAAAATCAGGAGACGATTCCAGACAAACAGGAGAATAACGATGGGCTGATTTATGTGAATGATGCGCTTTATAACGGCTATTATATGGATGGCGCCGGTGATTTTTACATAGTTTCCAATGGAGCAGCCGAGCCTGTAAATGGAATGGTGAGCGAAGGAACAAAATACTACAGTTTGAATGACGCCGGTATGATGACTCTGTTAAAACAGACCGTGTTTGTTTCAGGGAAGGCTTATACAGGTTATTATATGGACAATGCCGGTATTTTGTACAAAGTATCTAACGGAGCGGCAGAACCGGAAACCGGAATAATGGGCGTAGGAGCTGCATACTACAGTTCTCAAGCAAATGGAGTAATGAAGCTGTCAAAGCAGACAGTATTTGTTGCGGGGAAAATTTATACGGGTTATTATCTGGACGGCGCGGGGATTTTGTACACAGTATCCGATGGAGAGGCAGAACCGGAAACCGGAACGGTGAATGCAGGAGTTACATATTATAGTTTTCATGATGCGGGAATGATGACGTTGTCAGTACGGACAATATTTGTTGCGGGAAAAGCGTATACAGGTTATTATCTGGACAATGGAAATGAGATGTATAGCGTAAAAGTAGGAATACGCACCCTGAAAACCGGAGTGCTAAAAGCTGGAACCAAGTATTATAACTATAAAACCGGAAAGATGCTGACGCTGTCAAAGAAGACGTTATATGTGAGCGGGAAAGTGTATTCGGGTTATTACATGGACAGCGGAAAGAAAATGTATCACGTAAAAAAGGGGACGCAGACCCTGAAGACCGGAACGCTGAAAGCCGGAACCAAGTATTACAGCTATAATACCGGAATGCTGCGGAAATTGTCCAAGCAGACGTTATATGTGAAGGGGAAAGCATATACGGGTTATTACATGGACGGCAAAAAGAAAATGTATAGCGTAAAAAAAGGAACGCGCACCCTCAAAACCGGAACGGTTAAAGCAAAAACCAAGTATTACAGCTATAATACGGGAAAGACCCGGAAACTGTCCAAGCAGACGTTATATGTAAAAGGAAAAGCGTATACGGGTTATTACATGGACAGCAAAAAGAAAATGTATAGCGTAAAAAAAGGGACGCAGACCCTGCTCAATGCAATGCTTGACGCTGGAACTAAGTACTATAGCTATAAAGAAAAAAAGACACTGACGCTGTCTGCACAGACGTTATATGTAAATGGGAAAGTGTATACAGGTTATTATCTGGATAGCGGAAATATGATGTACAGTGTAAGCGGCGGAAACTTCACGCTGGTCAATACAACGCTTAACGCCGGAACCGAATACTACAGCTATAATGCCAGAGAGCTGCAGGCGCTTTCAGTACAGACAGTATATGTATATGGAAAAGCAATGGAGGGGATGAGCGCGGAGTCGCTGGCAACCCTTCAAAGAGCGCAGGCGGTTGTTGCCGGTATTACAAATGACAGTATGACGAAGGAAGAAAAACTGAAAGTTTGTTTTGACTATGTGAGAACTTACCCGGAAAGCAGACCAAGGATGCCGCATTATAAGGGAATGGACTGGCCGGTGATTTATGCGGATGATATGTTCGTGAGGGGAACCGGAAATTGCTGCAGTTATGCGGCGGCGTTTGCATATATGGCAAAGGCGATTGGATATGAAGAGGTGTACTGCTGTAACAGCGGCGGTCACGGATGGGCTGAGATTGACGGGTTGGTTTATGATCCGGAATGGAGCATGCATCATCATGTTTATAGTTACTATGCCCTCAGCTATGATACCAGAACAGATCAGGACTATAAAGGGGCTATTGGAGCCGGATATCCGTGGATGCGCATAAAAATCTAATGGGATAATAGGATATCTTTTAGGACAAAGGAGAAAAAAATGGTTTTTAGTTCATTAGTATTTTTATGTATATTTTTTCCGGTCATATTTTGCCTGCACAGCATAGTACCTTCCATAAGAGTGAGAAATATACTTCTGATTCTGGCAAGCCTGTTTTTTTACGCTTTTGGAGAACCGGTTTACGTGATTTTGATGGTGATAAGCGCATTTCTCAATTATCTGTGCGCGGCGCTTATGGGAAAAACGAACCGGAAGGCCGTGCTGATTGCGGCGGTAGTAATCAATATCGGTATTTTATGCGCATTTAAATATACCGGATTTTTCATAACAACAATAAATAGTGTGCTGCACTTAAATATAAATGTTCCTCAGATTACTTTGCCGATCGGCATCTCATTTTTCACATTTCAGGCATTGTCCTATGTGATTGATGTATATCGGGGGCAGGTAGAAATTCAGAGGAAATTCAGTAAAGTACTGTTGTACATATCTTTTTTCCCTCAGCTAATTGCGGGACCGATTGTAAAATACAGGGATATTGCACTTGAGATTGACAGCCGCAGCGTGGATCTGAAGGAAACGGCTCTTGGCCTGAGACGTTTTATCTGCGGTCTGGCGAAAAAGATACTAATTGCCAATACTATGGCTGTAGCAGCAGATCATGTATTTGGGCAGGGATTTGATTCATTGAATATCATAGGCGCATGGATCGGCGCAGTTGCCTATACGATGCAGATTTACTTTGACTTCAGCGGCTATAGTGATATGGCAATCGGGCTTGGGCGGATGTTCGGCTTCCACTTTAAGGAGAACTTCGGGCATCCCTATGGTTCACTTACGATTAAGGAATTCTGGCGTCGCTGGCATATTTCTCTGTCTTCTTGGTTTAAGGAGTATGTGTATATTCCGCTTGGCGGCAATCGAAGGGGAAAGATACGGACAGGAATCAATAAGATGATTGTGTTTTTCCTGACCGGACTCTGGCATGGAGCAAACTGGACCTTTGTTGTATGGGGGCTGTTTCATGGAGCGTTCAGTTTTCTTGAAGAATTTGTTCCGGCACTGAAGAAGCTGCCCCGTGTTATACTGCATGTTTATACGATGCTGGTAGTGACTGTAGGGTTTGTGATTTTCAGGTCAGATACGTTAGGCTTTGCGCTTGGTTTTATTGGAAAAATGTTTACGGGCTTTGAATTTTCGGCATTATCCATGTCTTTTGTATACCAAGTGATGACGCCATTTTTCATTGTAATGTTGCTTGCGGCTATGATTGGCTGTGCCCCAATCCGTCGTCTTACTGTGAAATTAAGAACTGTATCGGAGAAGGCGGGCAAACTGACTCCAAAAGAAAACATTGTACAGATAATCCTGTATACGGCTGCTTTTGCATTGCTTTTGTGGTGCATGATCAGACTGTCAGGCGGTTCGTATAATCCTTTTATCTATTTCAGGTTTTAGGAAGAGCAAGTCAAAAATTTCTGTACAAAAAGGAGAATACGTATGAAAAAATATTTGATATTTATCATAGCCTGTGTTGCGGTCTGTCTGCTGCCGTTTGCAGGAATGGCTATATGTCCCACAACGGTGAGCACAGAAAATAAGGTGATGTCTGACTTCCCAAGTCTTATGGAAGAGGATGGGTTTTTGAATCTGAATTTTTTTCAGGAGTTTGAAGAGTATTTCAATGAGCATTTTGCGTTCCGCAATGAGCTGGTTTATGCAGATGCAAAGATTCAGACCTCCATTTTTCAGGTTTCAAATGTGGATACGGTAACATACGGGAAGGACGGATGGCTGTATTATTCATCCACCTTGGATGACTATCTGGGATACAATAGGATGTCAGATCGGCAGATATATAACCTTGCACATAACCTTTCTTTGGTAAGACAGTATGTGGAGGAAAAAGGAAGTGATTTTGTTCTGTCGATTCCGCCAAATAAGAATACTTTGTATGGTGAGAATATGCCATATTATGATTCCTATATTGCAGATCATACGCACAATATAGATCTGCTGGCGCCAAAGCTGCAGGAATTGGGAGTTCCTTATGCAGATTTGCCGCAGCTGTTCCGGAATGAGGAGGAGATTTTGTATTTAAAGCGGGATTCCCACTGGAACATGAAAGGCGCTGTCATGGCGTACAATTGTATTATGGACACTCTGGGATATACGCATATGGATTATGGGGACAGTCCTGTCAGCAGAGCCAAGGATGAAGATGGAGACTTGAACCGGATGCTTTATACCTTTTACGGAGAGAAGGAACTAAATTACAAATACGATATAGAGCAGGCATATACTTATACAAATGATGTAAAAAGCGTTGAGGATGCATGGATTGAAACGGAGGGAGGAGCAGGGAATGGCACATTGCTCATGTTTCGCGATTCCTTTGGAAATACGCTGATTCCCCTGATTGCGAACCAGTTTGAAAAGGCATGGTTTACAAAAGAGATTCCGTATGGATTGGAGAGCCTGATGGAGCGGTATGATCCGGATACGGTTGTGTTTGAGAAGGTGGAACGCAATATTTCCGAGTATATCAATATGCCGCCGATTATTTCTGCGATGGAAGAGAAGGTTCCTCAGATTGCGGGGACGCTGGAATCCGATACCACAGTATCCATAGAACCTTTGGACAATGATTATAATTATTATAAAATCAGCGGAAGTGTGGATGAAGCGCTTTTAAAGGATGAAACAGATATTATTGTCCGAATCAATGATACTTATTATAAGGCATACCATATCGGAGCCAATGAGTATGCGGTTTACATCAAAAAGAAGAATATACAGACTTATCCGGCGGAGATTGAGGTGCTTACAAAGGATCAGGAAATCTGCAGGGTGGTTCAGACAAAAAAGATAGATGAAGGAGAAATATTGCAATGAAGACGATGAAAAGGATGATGATACTTGGCACGGCTGTGTTTCTATTGCTGGGGCTGTGTGCCTGCGGGAAAGCAACGGTGCAGGTGAATGACGGCGGCATGATTACGGAAATAGAGACTTCCGTACCAAGAACTGTAGAAAAAATCCTGGAGGATGCAGAAATCGTGTTGAATGACGGAGACGAGGTAAGTCCAACACTGGACACAAAGATTTCAGAAGCGCAGGAAATTGTTATTTCAAGAAAAAATACAGTGAATCTGACGGTCGGCGGTGAGACAAAGGAAGTGGTCATGGTCGGCGGAAAGGTCAGCGACCTTTTGGAGCAGGAGGGCATTACCCTTGGAGAAAAGCAGCATGTAAATTATGATTTGGATGAATACCTGAAAGATGGGATGGATGTTAAAATTTCTTATTCGTTCTCTATAGAGGTTCAGTGCGACGGAGAAACGAATGCCTGTGAGACGGAGGCAGAGACGGTCAGTGATGTATTAGCGGAATTAAAAATTACATTAGGAGAGGACGATCGCGTAACTCCTGCGGCAACGGAAAAGGTTACAGAGGGAATGAAGATTGTGGTAAACCGCGTGACCTTTGATACAGTTGCGGAAACAGAGGAAATTGCGTATGAAACTTCATATGAAAATGACAGCTCAATGGCAAAAGGACAAGAACAAGTCAGTACAAAGGGCGAGAACGGTGAAAAAGAAGTGACTTATCAGGTTACTTATGTGGACGGGGTTGAGGAATCCAGAGAAGCAACCGGTGAAACGGTTACGAAGGAACCGGTAAATGAAGTCGTCAAAGTGGGGACGAAAGAAGAATCATCCTCCGGCGGTTCCGGAAGAACCGTGGTATCGAAAAAGCAATTTGATGATTGTGACGGTTCCGGACATGGGTATTACGAAATAACATATTCAGACGGCAGCGTGGAGTATGAAGAATATTAAGAGGCGTCTGATTTAGAAAAATTTTACAAAATCTTGTCTTGCCAATGCAGAAAGCGGATGCTATACTGAAGATAGTTCAGAAAGCGTTCGCTTTCTTTCTCTATTGCGGTAAGCCGCATCTGGTTTTCGAAAAAATTTTCAGCAATCATACAAAGGGAGCGTGGTATAATGGCAATAACGAATGAAGATTTACAAGCAATTTCTCAATTATTAGATACGGATAAAAACTGAAATAAGTAATAGCTTTTTCTTCAAAGATATGGTACAGTATATAATTGAAAAATCAGCATACAATTTTGCTGGTGACATGAGAGAAAGAGAAGGCTTTAACAATGGATGCACAATTAAGAGAAATGTTGAAACGAAAGAAAAGAGTCGTGGTAAAGATTGGTTCTTCTTCTTTGCAGCACCCCGAAACCGGGAATCTGGATTTTTTGAAAATGGAACGGCTGGTACGGGAGCTTTGTGATATCCGCAATCAGGGAATGGACGTCTGTCTGGTCAGTTCGGGAGCGATTGCGGTGGGAAGGCAGTCTATTGGTTTAAAAGAACGGCCCACAGACATTTCAACAAAGCAGGCATGTGCAGCCGTTGGACAGGCAAGGCTGATGATGACGTATCAGAAAATGTTTTCCGAGTATCATCAGACGGCAGGACAGGTACTGATGACAAAGAATACTATGAGGGATAACGTATCGAGAAAGAATGCGCAGAATACTTTTGAAGAATTATTTCATTTAGGCGTGATTCCGATTGTCAATGAAAATGATACGGTATCTACCTATGAGATGCAGTTTGGTGATAATGATTCCTTATCTGCCATTGTGGCATCGTTAACAGGTGCGGATTTATTAATCCTGCTGTCAGATATCGACGGATTATTTACAGATGACCCACGAATGAATCCTGATGCAAAACTGGTTCCTTATGTAGAGCATTTGGAAGATCAGATTTTACATATGGCAAAGGACACGACGGGAAGTGATGTGGGAACCGGCGGAATGGCAACGAAGCTGACAGCGGCTAAGATTGCAACGGAATCCGGTGCGGATATGATTATTGCAAACGGCAGGGATGTCGGCGTTTTGCATAGGATTTTTGAGGGGAAGCCGACAGGGACATTGTTCCGTGCCCATAAGAATGACGATTTTTATATTGCAGATTTTATTGAGGAGAGCATGGGCTGATTAAGGAGTTGAAATAGCAATGGAAGAAACAATCAAAAGAATCAACGAGTTGTACCATAAGTCACAGACGCCTGAAGGGTTGACATCTGAGGAGAAAGAGGAGCAGGCAAAACTTCGGGGAATCTATATTGAGTCTGTCCGCAGGAATTTGCGTGGGCAGCTTAATAACATAGATATCCAGAATCCCGATGGAACCATAGAAAATCTTGGAGAAAAATATGGAAACAAAAAAAGAACTACGCACTGAATATAAAAAAAAGCGAAACGAGATGCAGAAAGAGAAAAAGGATGCGTTATCTGCGGAAATCTGCGGGCATATTTTGGGGAGCAGGCTTTATCAGGAGGCGGAAACGGTATTTGTTTACTATCCGCTGGGGAACGAGGTTTCCCTTCTTCCGGTCATTGATGATTCTCTTTTAAACGGTAAGAGGATTGCATTTCCGAAGGTTGAGGGAGAAGATATCGTGTTTTATCAAGTGGAAGATTTGGCGGGATTGAAGGAAGGCGCTTTTCATGTGATGGAGCCGTCTGCCGGGGCTGTGGCAGAGGAGAAAGACGCATTGGCGCTGATACCGGGAGTGGTTTTTGATATGGACGGAAACCGGATTGGATATGGAAAAGGTTTTTATGACAGATTTCTGGGAAAATATCCGGAGCTTACAACACTTGGAATTGCTTATGAATTCCAGCTTGTTGAAAGTTTCGAAGCAGATATGCGGGATAAGACAATGGATTATCTTGTGACTGAGCTCGGAATCAGGAAAATAAGTGACTAGTGTGCTATAAGTGAAGCGTGATGGCTACATATCGAATGCAGAAGAAGGAGAAAAAGATGGATTTAACGCAGATTGGAAAAAGTGCGAAGGAAGCGGAAATTATTCTGCGGACTTTGGAAACAAATAAGAAAAATGAAGCGTTGTTAGTGACTGCGGACAATCTGGTAAAAGATACAGACAAATTACTGGCGGCAAATGAAAAGGATATGGAAAACGGCAGAGCAAACAATATGCCGCAGGGATTACTGGACCGCCTGCTTTTGACGAAGGAGCGGATTGGACAGATGGCAGTGGGACTTCGCCAGGTGGCAGCATTGGATGATCCGATTGGAGAAGTGCTCTCCATGAAAAAACGTCCGAACGGCTTGGAGATTGGACAGAAGCGCGTTCCTCTCGGCGTCGTGGGAATTATCTATGAGGCAAGACCGAATGTAACAGCAGACGCATTTGCCTTATGCTTTAAGACCGGAAATGCCGTTATTTTAAAGGGAGGCAGTGACGCCTTGTATTCCAACATAGCGATTGTGGAGAGCATCAGAAGCAGCCTTCTTGCGTCTGGACTGCCGGAAACTGCAATTTCTTTGATTGAAGATACCAGCAGAGAAACGACTACACAATTTATGAGGATGAATGAATATGTGGATGTATTGATTCCGAGAGGCGGCGCAGGCTTGATTCGTGCTGTGGTGCAGAATGCAACCGTTCCGGTCATTGAGACGGGAACGGGAAATTGTCATATTTATGTGGATGAGAGCGCTGATTTTGAAATGGCGCTGGATATTATATTCAATGCCAAGACACAGCGGATTGGTGTTTGCAATGCCTGTGAATCACTGGTTGTCCATGAAAACATTGTAAAGAAATTTACGCCGCTTTTAGCGAAGCGTTTGAAAGATAAGGATGTGGAAATCCGCGGCGACGAGTCTGTTATGGATGCGGCAGATGGAATCGTTCCTGCGTCAGAAGAGGATTGGGGAACGGAATATCTGGATTATATTATTTCGGTAAAGACTGTAGCCGATGTGGAGGAAGCAATTTCCCATATCAATCGTTATAATACCGGGCACTCGGAGGCAATTATCACGAATAGCTATGAGAATGCGGAGAAATTCTTAGACGGTGTAGATGCTGCGGCAGTCTATGTCAATGCTTCTACAAGATTCACAGATGGATTTGAATTTGGTTTTGGGGCGGAGATTGGCATCAGTACCCAAAAGCTTCATGCAAGGGGACCGATGGGACTGCTGGCGTTGACAAGTACGAAATATATTATTCGCGGAAATGGGCAGATTCGGTAATTAAAATAGAAAGTTATATTTATAATGGTATTATAAATATAAAAAAGAAACGAGTACCCCGTTTGAGCTATAAAGCTGTACGGTAAAAACCCGTTTCTTTTGTGTAATAATATAGCAGAAGGGAATAAAAGTCAAGGAAAATGTATCAAGAAATTGATTTGGATAAAATAAATATAAATTCAGAACCTCCTGCAGAAGAACCTGCCAGACAGTACTACTTCATGGCAAAATGCCGGAAATGGGTTCAGGATTTTGAGCAGAAGAATGGGCGATTTCCCAAAGCCTGCGTGGTCAATATGGGCTGTCAGATGAATGCAAGAGACTCCGAGAAACTAAGGGGGATTTTGGGGACCATCGGATATCAGGAAACCGACTCTGAGGAGGCAGACTTTGTCATTTACAATACCTGCACAGTACGCGAAAATGCGAACAATAAGGTGTATGGGCGTCTGGGAGCATTAAGCAGCTATAAGAAAAAAAATCCGGGCATGATGGTGGCATTGTGCGGCTGTATGATGCAGGAACCGGAGGTCGTAGAGAAGCTAAAGACCAGCTACCGCTTTGTCAATCTGGTGTTTGGGACGCATAACATTTTTAAATTTGCAGAATTGCTTGCGTCAGCTTATGAGTCGGATAAGATGATAGTGGATATCTGGAAGGATACGGAGCAGATTGTAGAGGAGCTTCCGAATGAGCGGAAATATTTCTTCAAATCCGGCGTCAATATCATGTTCGGCTGTAATAATTTCTGCAGTTATTGTATCGTACCCTATGTGAGAGGCAGGGAAAGAAGCCGTAAGCCTGAGGATATTATTCATGAAATTGAAGGTCTTGCAAAGGACGGCGTCGTGGAAGTCATGCTTTTGGGACAGAATGTAAACTCCTATGGGAAGAACTTAAAAGAGCCGGTCACGTTTGCAGAGCTGTTACAGCGGATTGAGCGTATAGACGGAATTGAACGGATTCGTTTCATGACCTCCCATCCAAAGGATCTTTCCGACGAATTGATTGAGGTGATGAGACATTCCAAGAAGATCTGCAAGCACCTTCATTTGCCGCTGCAGTCCGGCAGTACGAAGGTGCTGGGCGAGATGAACCGTCACTATACGAAGGAGCAGTACCTCTTATTGGTAGACAAGCTGCGTGCGGCAGTACCGGATATTGCCCTTACTACAGATATCATTGTGGGATATCCGGGAGAGACGGAGGAAGATTTCTTAGAAACAATGGATGTCGTACAAAAGGTAGAATATGACAGTGCATTTACCTTTATCTATTCGAAGCGTACCGGAACCCCGGCTGCAAAACGCGAGGATCAGGTTCCGGAAGATGTGGTAAAGGATAGATTTGAACGTCTTTTAAAGGAAGTGCAGGAAATCGGGGCAAAGAAATCTTTGCAGTATGAGGGAACCATTCAAGAAATTTTGGTAGAGGAAGTCAACCATCAGGATTCCCATTTAGTGACCGGAAGATTGAGCAATAACTCTGTTGTTCACGTTCCGGGAGACAAGAGCCTGATTGGAAAATTGATTCGGGTAAGACTGACGGAGTGCAAAGGTTTCTATTATCTGGGAGAGGTCATAGAAGAATGAAACGGTTTGGAAAAAAGGATTTTCTGTTGATAGGCGTTTTATTGGTTGCTGCACTTGGGATTTGGGCAGGAATCGGGTTGTTCGGAAGTGAGAAAGGCGCTAATGCCGTAGTAACAGTTGATGGCGCGCTTTATGGAAGATATTCTCTTGATAAACCGCAGGAAATTTCAATTGCAATTGGAGAAAACGTGACCAATGTGCTGGAAATCAAAAATGAAAAGGCAGATATGATACATGCAGACTGTCCAGATCAGCTTTGTGTACATCAGCATTCAATTTCCAAATCGACAGAAAGCATTGTCTGCCTTCCAAATAAAGTTGTTGTAACCATAGAGGGAGCGAAGGAAGCCGCAATTGACTCACTGGCAAAATAGGAGATAGCATGAAAAAAAAGACAGCTTATCTGGGCGTGTTTTTGGCATTTGCCCTGATACTCAGTTATATCGAATCATTGATTCCTTTTTATTTTGGAATCCCTGGGATGAAGCTTGGGCTTGCCAATCTGATTGTGGTAGTTATGCTGTATCTTTCGGGAACGAAAGAAGCGTTTGTGATATCCGTTCTCCGGATATTATTATCCGGTTTTCTGTTCGGAAATATGTTTGGAATCCTTTATAGTCTGGCAGGAGGAGTGCTTAGCTTCATTGTGATGTGGCTGGTAAAAAAGACGGGACAATTCTATTCGGTGACAGTCAGTGTCTGCGGAGGGATTTCTCATAATGTCGGACAGCTTTTTGTTGCAGCGCTGGTCGTGGAGAACTATAATGTGCTTTATTACATGCCGGTGCTTCTGGTGGCAGGAATCATCACCGGCTTTGTAATAGGTGTGCTGGGAGAAGAGTTGATAAAACGATTACAATTTTTATTCCAGAAGAAACAGTAAACGGAAACAGAGGTCATACATATGTATTCATATATTAAAGGAGAACTAGTTGAAATTATCGGAGAAGACTTGATCGTGCTGGAAGCCGGGCAGATTGGCTACAACATCCGGATTCCGTCACAAGTTTTAGATTATCTTCCGGGAATTGGCTCCGAAGTAAAGATTTATACCTATCTGTATGTGCGGGAAGACGCCCATATCCTGTATGGTTTTTTGTCAAGGGACGATTTGGAAGTATTTAAGCTGTTGATTGGCGTCAGCGGAATCGGTCCGAAGGGAGCGCTTGCGGTTCTTTCGGTCATGTCTACTGACGATCTTCGGTTTGCCATATTATCCGAAGATTCAAAGGCGATTTCAAAGGCGCCGGGAGTGGGAAGTAAGACGGCACAGCGTGTTATCATCGAATTAAAGGATAAGCTGCGCTTGGAAGATGCTTTTGAGGCAAAGCTCGCCCACAAAGAGGATTCGCCTGTCCGTTCTGTGGTCAACAGTAAGAAGAATGAAGCAGTGGAGGCTTTGGTTTCATTGGGCTACTCCTCTTCAGAAGCATTGAAGGTTTTGAGCGGGATCGCGATTACGGAAGAAAGTTCTGTGGAGGAAATCTTGAAAGAGGCGTTAAAATCTATGGCTTTTATGTAAAAGGTGGTATTTTTGTCCCGGATATGCACTGATTAGAGGAAAGTTTGGAAGTAAAACTTCCAAATCTACATGGATGGCAAATACACGCCAGAAAGAGGAAAAGATGGAAAAGCGGATGATTTCAACCCAGATACAGGAAGAAGATATAAAAGTCGAAAAGAATCTGCGGCCATTGACACTAGAAGAATACATTGGTCAGCAGAAGGCAAAGGAGAACCTAAAAGTTTATATTGAAGCAGCAAAGCAGCGGGAAGAATCATTAGATCATGTGCTGTTCTATGGGCCGCCGGGACTTGGCAAGACTACTCTTGCGGGAATTATCGCAAATGAAATGGGGGTACATATGAAAATAACCTCCGGACCGGCAATCGGTAAACCGGGAGAAATGGCAGCGATTTTGAGCAACCTTTCTGAGGGTGACATTTTGTTTGTAGATGAGATTCACCGGTTGAACCGTCAGGTAGAAGAAGTCTTGTATCCCGCTATGGAAGATTATGTCATTGACATTATGGTCGGAAAAGGTGCGACAGCGCGTTCCATCCGTCTGGATTTGCCGAAGTTCACATTGGTAGGGGCTACTACGAGAGCAGGATTATTGTCAGCGCCGCTTCGGGATCGTTTCGGCGTGGTACATCATCTGGAATTCTATACGGTCGAGGAGCTAAAGACGATTATTGAGCATTCCGCAGTAAAGCTTGCAGTAGAGATTGACGAGGAAGGAGCAATTGAGCTTGCCAGACGTTCCAGAGGCACGCCGCGCCTTGCCAATCGGATGTTAAAGCGTGTCCGGGATTTCGCACAGGTGCGTTATGACGGAAAGATAAATAAAGAAGTGGCAGCGTTTGCCCTTGATTTGCTGGAAGTGGATAAACTTGGACTTGATCAGAATGACCGAAATATTCTGCTTACGATTATTGAGAAATTTCAGGGAGGACCGGTGGGACTTGATACTCTTGCGGCTGCAATTGGTGAGGATGGCGGAACAATTGAGGATGTGTATGAACCGTATCTGGTAAAAAACGGCTTTATCAACCGTACCCCAAAGGGGCGGGTTGTAACGGATTTTGCATATCAGCACTTTGGGATTGTGAAATAGTTGTTGTCTTTCAAAGAAAATCTATTTATAATGTAACATGTTGGAAGAAGAAAAGCAGGGAGGATACAAAATAATGTCAGCGAAATCAAGCGCAGAGGTAATCATCGGCGGGAAAGTATATACATTAAGCGGTTATGAAGGAGAAGAGTATTTACAAAAGGTGGCAGCCTATATCAATAATAAATGTGCAGAGTTTGATGCGATGGAGAATTACCGCAGACTTTCAGCAGAGATGAAAGCAACGCTGCTGGAATTGAATATTGCAGATGATTATTTCAAGGCAAAAAATCAGGCGGAAAAGCTGGAGGCAGATTTAGATGCGAAAGAAAAAGAACTCTATGACCTGCGCCATGATTTGATATCCAACCAAATTAAGATGGAAAACTATGAGAAGACAATAAAAGAATTAGAAGCGAAAAATCGGGAGCTTCTGTTAAATAAAGCAAGGCTGGAGACTACTTTAGAAGATGCGATTCTTGGACAGGTGCCGGAAATAAAAGAGGATGAAAAAGAAAAATCCAAACCAAATCAAGAAACGAAAAATAAACGTACCGAAGGGGGCAAGAAATAATTCTGCCCCTTCTTTTTCGCATGTACATATATAGAGAAGGAGACGAAGAACAGAATGAAAGCTGAAGCAAATACAGAACTGGAATTGCTGGCGCCGGCAGGTTCTTTCGAGACCTTGAAGGCAGTCATCCATGCGGGGGCAGATGCTGTCTATGTAGGCGGTTCGATGTTTGGTGCGAGAGCCTATGCGCAGAATTTTAACAGAGAAGAAATGCTTGCAGCAATTGATTATGGACATATCCACAACCGAAAAGTATTTCTTACTGTGAATACATTACTGAAAAACAGAGAAATCAATACTGCACTTTATGAATATCTTCTGCCCTATTATGAGGCGGGGCTGGATGCAGTAATCGTGCAGGATTTCGGAGTGATGAATTTTATACGGGGGCATTTTCCGGCGCTTCCGATTCACGCCAGTACTCAGATGACCATAACCGGTGTGGATGGGGCGAGATTGCTGCAGGAGCTGGGCGCCAGCCGTATTGTGACGGCGCGGGAACTGTCCTTAGAGGAGATTGCAGCAATTCACCGAGAGGTAGATGTGGAAATTGAAAGCTTTATTCATGGTGCGCTCTGCTATTCTTATTCGGGACAATGCCTTTTCAGCAGTATGTTAGGAGGCAGAAGCGGCAATCGCGGACGCTGTGCACAGCCCTGCCGCCTGCCTTATGAGGTATATGATGAGAAGCATCATCTCCTGAATCCCGGCAGTCCATATATTTTAAGCCTCAAGGATTTAAATACTCTTGAGTTCCTTCCACAAATCGCAGAAAGCGGAGTATATTCCTTTAAGATAGAAGGCAGAATGAAATCGGCGCAGTATGCGGCGGGGATTGTATCTGTTTATCGTTATTACATGGACAAATATCTGGATGAGGGAAAAGAGAGTTATGCCGTGACCAAAGAAGATGCGAAGAAAATCTATGATTTTGGAAATCGGAATGGATTTACCGACGGATATTATCATGCAAGAAACGATGTGGATATGCTGACCGGTGAAACTTCCAGCCATAGCAAATCAAGTGATGAGAGAACCTATCAACTGGTATCCGGTTACATCGAAAAGGATTTAAAAGAAAAGATTAACGGAAAATTAACTCTTTTCAAAGGGAAACATGCTATGATACAGGTGTGGGACGAAAAATTTCAAGTAGAGACTGGCGGTGATATCGTCCAGCAGGCAATGAAGCGTCCGCTTGAAAAAGAGACGATATTGGAGAAGCTGAATAAAACCGGAAATACTCCGTTTGTATTTGAAAATCTGGAAGTGGAAATGGAAGAAGATGTATTTCTTCCGATGACTGCAATCAACCACATGCGTCAGGAAGCCTTGGATTTATTGAAAATCAAGCATTTAAAGTTATACCGGAGAAAGAAGGCATCGGTGGTATTCCCGGAAAGTCCTGAGTGGGAACAATATTGTGAAGAATATGAGGATAAGACAGCAGAAAAACCGGATATCATCATATCATCAGAAAGTGAAAGCGGATTTCGGCAGGCGTTAAAGAGGGAGTGGGTTACAGATATCTATCTGGATAGTATCCTTTATACACATGGGAATCTGATTTCTAAGCTGAGAGAAGATGTAAAAAGCTGCAGGGAAGCAGAGAAACGTGTATATTTTATGATGCCGGCAATTTTCAGAGCAGATACAAGAGCTTTTTATACAGGAATCATGGAAGAACTTTTGCTGTTGAAGCTGGACGGATTTGTGATACGAAGCTATGACGAGCTGGGATTCTTAAAGGAGTATGTTCATGATATGGCTCAAATCCGGCTGGATGCGGGACTGTATACTTTTTCCGACGGAGCAAAAAAGGCTTTTGTCAAGGATACCGGTGTCTTCCGGGATACGATTCCGGTAGAACTAAATCGGGGTGAACTTTTGCACAGGAGCAATCGGATGAGCGACTTGTTCGTCTACGGGAAATTGCCGTTAATGATAAGCGCCGGCTGTGTGAGAAAGAATACTGTTAGCTGTAAGAAACAGTCCGGTATCTTATATTTAAAGGATCGGTATGGAGTAGAATTTCCGGTACGCAATCACTGTCCGGATTGTTATAATATCCTTTATAATGCAAAGCCGCTGTTTCTTCTGCATTTGTCTGAAGATTTTGGACGAATCAATCCGGCTGCCTTCCGAATACATTTTACTTTGGAAGAAGAGCATGAAATTCAGGCTGTTCTTAACTTTGCGGGCAAGACATTGGTGGATGGGGGAACGGGACACCCGGAAGAATGTCTGAGCGATTATACGAACGGACACTACAAACGTGGAGTAGAGTAGGATTTATGACGAATTTAATTGTTGAGTTATCAAAATATTTAATCATCATCTTGTTTGCGGGATATACGTATGAGTGCTTTTCCGTACTTGGCAAGCGGAAATCGCCGCAGGTGCAAGAGCGGATTTTCGGACGTCAGACCGCACTGATGTTTTTATTGCATCTAAATGCTTTCGCTGTGATGTATGCGGCGACAAAGGAATCTTCCTTGCTGATTTTCTATCTCATGCAGGTATTGCTTGTGATTGTAGTTTTGAACTGTTACCATATCTTTTATCCGTCTTCTTCAAGGCTGGTGGTAAATAATATGTGTATGCTTTTGCTCGTCGGTTTTATCATCCTTACCAGATTGAATCAGGAACGGGCGATGAAACAATTTTTGATTACGGCGGCATCTATTGTCATTACATTGATTATCCCGCTGCTGATACGAAAAATCAAATTCTTTCAGAAGCTGACCTGGCTGTATGCAGCCGTTGGCATTATATTGCTTGCTATTGTCGCTGTCTTTGGCTCTACAAGTTATGGAGCAAAGCTGTCATTTACGGTTGCCGGAATTACAGTCCAGCCTTCGGAATTCATAAAGATTCTCTTTGTGTTCTTTGCGGCGGCAAGGCTAAGCGCATCTACGGCGTTTCGGGATGTTGTGATTACCAGCGGCGTGGCGGCAGTCCATGTACTGATATTGGTTGCCTCCAGAGATTTGGGAGGGGCGCTGCTCTTCTTTGTCGTCTATCTGGCAATGCTGTATGTTGCAACCAAAAGACTGGCATATCTCTTTGCCGGACTTGCAGGCGGAAGTGCGGCGGCGTTTGTCGCATATCAGTTGTTCAGTCATGTGCGGGTTCGGGTGCTTGCCTGGAAGGCGCCTCTTTCCGTAATCAATAACGAGGGGTATCAGATCTGTCAGTCTTTGTTTGCGATTGGAACAGGAGGCTTCTTTGGGCTCGGACTGTATCAGGGAATGCCTAATCGGATTCCGGTTGTAGAAGAGGATTTTGTATTTGCGGCAATTTCGGAGGAGATGGGAATTTTATTTGCGCTCTGTCTGATTTTAGTATGTGCCAGCTGCTTTTTGATGTTTTTGAATATTGCAATGCAGATTAAAAATACATTTTTTAAGCTGGTGGCTCTGGGATTGGGGACGGTATACGGATTTCAGGTCTTTCTGACGATTGGAGGAGTGACGAAGTTTATCCCTTCTACCGGAGTAACCCTGCCTTTAGTCAGTTATGGAGGAAGTTCGGTTTTAAGCACGCTAATCCTTTTTGGAATCATTCAGGGACTATATATTTTGCGGGAGGATGAAGGAGTAATCCATGAAAGAAAAGCAAAATCTTCAGGAAAACAAAAAACAGCAAACAGAAAGAAAAAAGAAACAGCCTTCGACGCGAGGTTCGAAAACTTCGACGAATAACCGGGAATTTTCAGTAATCACGTATATGTTTTTAGGGCTTTTCATCTGTCTGATGGGATATATGGTATATTTTCAGGTGGTAAAAAGCGAGGATTTTATCAACAGTCCCTATAACAAGAGGCAGGATAGCTTTGCCACAAGAATCATCCGAGGAGAAATCCGTTCCGCAGACGGGAAGGTTCTGGCACAGACAAACAGGGATGAGACGGGAAATGAGACAAGGTATTATCCATACGGAAGGCTCTATGCCCATGTGGTCGGTTTTGCATCCAATGGAAAATCGGGGCTGGAGTCCACAATGAATTTTAATCTGCTCCGTTCCCACAGCTTTATACTGGAAAGAATGGTGAATGAAATCCGCGGAGAAAAGAGTGTGGGGGATAATGTGATCACTACGCTGGATTCCAGACTTCAGGAAACTGCCTACAATGTTCTCGGAAGCTATGACGGTGCAATCATTGTGCTAGAGCCGTCCACAGGAAGGATTCTTGCTATGGTATCAAAGCCGGATTTTGACCCGAATACGATTTCCGAGAATTGGGAATATCTGACGTCGGAGGATTCAGAAGAGTCTGTTTTGTTAAACCGTGTAACGCAAGGTATGTATCCGCCGGGTTCTACCTTTAAAATACTGACAACGCTGGAATATGTGAGAGAAAATCCGGACTATGGCAGCTTTGGCTATGAATGTACCGGAAGTATTTCTTCCGGGGCGACTACGATTCACTGTTCCGGGAATCAGGTGCACGGTCCTTTGAATCTTCAATCGGCATTTGCAAGATCCTGCAATTCTGCCTATGCCAATATAGGATTGGGACTGGATAAGACGAAGTTTGCAGAACTTTGCAATTCACTTTTGTTCAACCAGACGCTGCCGGGAAATCTTGGGGCGAAATCTAGCAGCTTTTCACTGGATACTTCTTCCAGTGACGCGCTTGTAATGCAGACTGCCATCGGACAGGGAGAAACATTGGTAAGTCCTTACCATATGGCTCTGTTAGCCAGCGCCATTGCCAATAATGGTGTATTGATGCGTCCTTATCTGGTGGAGCGCACAGAAAATGAAAACGGAATTGAGGTAAAGGCTTATAATGCTGCAGAATGGGGAAGACTTTTTAGCGAGGAGGAAGCAGCTTTACTTCAAGAATACATGAAAGAAGTTGTCACAAACGGAACGGGTGCAAAATTAAACGGCGCGTCTTATACGGCGGCAGGTAAGACAGGGTCAGCGGAATTCTCTAATAATAAAGGAGAAAGCCACTCTTGGTTTATCGGATATGCCCATCAGGAAGGCAAAGCAGATATTGCCGTTGCTATCATTGCAGAAAGAGGCGGAACGGGAAGTGCGGTTGCGGTTCCTGCGGCAAAGCAGATCTTTGATGCCTACTACAGTTATTAAGAATGTGGATACCCGTCTTGCAAGATATGCCAAACTAGAGTATACTGTAAGTTAGTTTTTGAATTAGGAAGAAACCACAGCAGGAGGGTATGCAATGATCGAAGCAACGAGTTGTGGTGGTGTCGTAATATTTCGCGGTAAAATACTGGTTCTTTACAAAAATTATAAGAATAAGTATGAAGGATGGGTTCTGCCAAAGGGAACGGTAGAGCCGGGAGAAGAGTATAAAGCAACTGCAACGCGGGAAGTGTTGGAGGAAACCGGAGCAAGTGCCTCTATCATCAAATATATCGGTAAGAGCCAATATACCTTTACAGTGCCGGAAGACACTGTAGAGAAAGAGGTGCATTGGTATCTGATGATGGCAGACAGTTATTACAGCAAACCACAAAAAGAAGAATATTTTGTTGATTCCGGATATTATAAGTATCATGAGGCTTATCATTTGTTAAAATTTTCGAATGAAAAGCAGATTTTGG
This sequence comes from uncultured Lachnospiraceae bacterium, assembly GCA_910578885.1. Classification (GTDB taxonomy): domain Bacteria; phylum Bacillota; class Clostridia; order Lachnospirales; family Lachnospiraceae; genus Roseburia_C. The sequence goes on along the minus strand of CAJTSH010000005.1, from coordinate 31,090 downwards.
AGAAAGCTTATAATGAATATCTGGATTTGAAAAAGAGTAATCTTTGGGGTACACACAAATATTACTAGGTCAGTTTTACACAGGTGAGGTTCTGATGGAGTGGTATAAAAAGTTATACATCGGAGAAAGTATTCAAGATAAATCAGAAAAGATTAAATGGAAAATTAACCACAATGCTGGTCAGATACAGATATACATCATTTCGCTGGCTGCTAATCCGGAGAATCTTCTGGATATCATTCCCGCCTGGGAAGTCATGCAGAAATTTTATCCCAAGAAGAATCTGTTTATTGTTGGACTTGCGAAAGGTTGGGAGGAAGCGGTCGAAGTAGTACAGCGGATTGTTTTAGAGGTCTACGAGAATACCGGCGGCTTTCGCGTCCGGGAATATCTTACCGGAAATATGACGGAAAGCAGAGGTAAGACATGAGTGTAATTCTGTTGATTTTAAAAATAATAGGAATTGTACTTTTAGTTCTGCTTGGATTGCTGGTACTTTTCCTTTGCGCAGTCATTTTTTATCCGGCCGGTTATCGGATTTCCGGGAGTTTTGAAGAGGAGTTAGAGCTTCATGCCAGACTGCATTGGCTGTTTCACTTGTTCTGTTTCAGTTTTCGGATTGTAGGGGAAGAAAAACGGGCTGTCTTATATATTTTGGGGATTCCAAAACAGATATATCCGGCAGTGGAGAAGAAAGAAAAGCGGCATAGAAGGAAAAAACGCCGTTCGCAGAGCGACGCCCCCGGCGAAAAAACATACGATTGGGAAATGGAAGAAGAGGACGGAGAGGAAGCCGTACTTCAGACGATGCAAATGACTTCCATTGAAACGGAAAATGTCATGTCATCTGAGAAGGACATTTTGCGGGAAGAAATTACTTTGCCGGATAAAATATCTTCGTGGAAACGTTTTCAACAGAAAATCAAGCAGATTTTTAGGAAGATCGGAAGCTTTTTTCAAACGCTGCCAGCTAAGGTGCGGTTGGTATATTCTAACTTTTCTAAGTGGAAAGGGATTTTTACAGATGAGGCAAACCGGGCGTCTGTAAGACTGTTCTATAGCGAGATAAAATATTTGGCATTTCATTATAAGCCGCGCAGAGTAAAGGCAGATATCCGCTATGGACTTGGTGATCCTGCTTTAACAGGGAAATCTTTGGCAGTATTAAGTATGATACCTTTTCTTTATAAGAAGAAGGTTCAAATAGTACCGGATTTTGAAACGGAGAAGTTCTTCGTGGAAGGGAATCTGGATGCAGGAGGATATATCCGCATCTTTCACCTGATTCGCTCCGGGCTGCATATATGGAAAGATGACAATTGTAAGAAATTCATACGCAAACTCAGACAATAGGAGGTTATGTAATGGCAGACAATACGTTTAACTCAACTGTGGAATCCTTATTTAAGGGAATGGACAGCTTTATCACCACAAAAACAGTCGTTGGTGATGCAATTTACATGAATGATACGATTATCCTTCCGCTGGTAGATGTATCTTTCGGCGTTGGTGCAGGTGCGTTTGCACAGGATAAGAAGAACAATGGAGCCGGCGGTATGGGCGGCAAAATTACGCCAAGCGCGGTACTCGTCATTCAGAACGGAACGACGAAACTGGTAAATATCAAAAATCAGGATGGAGTGACAAAGCTTTTGGATATGGTTCCGGACTTTGTCAACAAGTTTACCAGTAAGGGTGACAAAACTGCTGATGCGGAAAGCGGGGCAGAAGATATTATATCAGAAGATGCGAAAACAGAAGAGTAAAAGACACATCTAGAGCATATAGTATAATGATATATGCTTTTGGGTGGGATTATGAAGCAGGTAATCGGACTTAGCCTTTTTTTCATAGGAGTGGGAATTTTTATTTCGGTTCTGGTTCCGGGATATATTGGAGATATCATCATAAGTATTTTATGCTTAATTATTGGATATAATTTATTTTGTTCCTGCGATTGTAAATAGGCATTGAATAACACCCTCATAGGCGAAGCAATGGTTTCGTCTGCGAGGGTGTTGTTAATGTCATTCTTCCTCTGTTTCCGCTTTGTTTCTTTTCTTACCTTCTACTGCTTCAATACATTCAACTACTTTGTTATTGTCAAATCCCTGTGCCCTTAGCCAATCAATCAGATTTAAAATTTCATTTGCTGTCATAGCTTTCAGTACCTCCATTTTCTAATCTCCTTTCTGTCATTAAAAGAAATTAATACATTTTTATCATCAGGGGAAATACCTATTTCTTTAATCATTTCATTGCCTTTTTATTGATTATCTATATCATATGACAATTAGTTGCTAAAAGCAAGATAAAATTCCAAATATAAAAAGAAGCTATTGCGCCGGCATATGATGAATTCATTTGCCTCTGCAACAGCTTCTTTAAGTTCCATAAATTATGCTCTCTCTACTTTGTTGGATCTCAGACAGGAAGTACATACGTACAGTTTCTTGGGAGCTCCGTTCACTTTACATTTTACAGATTTGATATTGGATTTCCACATTCTGTTGGATCTTCTATGAGAATGGCTCACATTGTTTCCGAAATGAGCGCCTTTTCCACAAATTGCACACTTTGCCATGATAGCACCTCCTTAAGTTTACTAAGCCTGCATTAACCTGCAAGCTCAAACAATAGTATCTTATCAGAAATATGTTCAAAATGCAAGAAAAAATTCGATTTTTTCCAAAATAACAAAAATTAGGTTTCTTTTTTCACCAAAACCGGGTATAATGTTCATAAAAGCAATGAGACGTGTGCTTTGTAAGGAAAACAAATTGGCAGCTAGCTGACAAATTTGTTTTGATTGCAAAGCATAGGGCGAATGCCCGTGAGCGAAAGAGCTCTGCTCTTGAGCGGTACACGTCGGAGTAGTGGGCATCACTCCACCAAAAGACGTGAGCGAAAGAGCTCTGCTCTTGAGCGGTACACGTCGGAGTAGTGGGCATCACTCCACCAAAAGACGTGAGCGAAAGAGCTCTGCTCTTGAGCGGTACACGTCGGGGTAGTGGGTATCACACTCCAAAGACGTGAGCGAAAGAGCTCTGCTCCCCAGCGTACACGTCGGAGTAGTGGGCATCACAGTATCCACACATTGCATACGAATTCACATTGGAGGTTGTAGAATGAAGGGACGAATGGACACCGCATTAGGAAATGTAGTTATTGACAATGAAGTAATTGCCACCTATGCAGGTTCGGTTGCCGTAGAGTGCTTTGGCATTGTTGGTATGGCGGCTGTCAATATGAAAGACGGTCTGGTAAAGCTTTTGAAAAGAGATTATCTGACTCATGGAATAAATGTCTCTGTTGACGATAACAATAAAATCATTATTGATTTTCATGTCATTGTTTCTTATGGTGTAAGTATATCCACCGTATCGGACAATTTGATCAGCACGGTGAAATACAAAGTGGAAGAATTTACCGGAATGGAAATCGAAAAAATCAATATTTTTGTTGAAGGCGTCAGAGTCATTGATTAAGGAGGACAGACAAAGTGGAAATAAATACAATAGATGCTGCGGTATTTGCGAAAATGTTTCTTGCCGGAGCAAAGAATTTAGAGGCCAAGAAGGAATGGATCAATGAATTGAATGTATTTCCGGTACCGGACGGCGATACTGGAACGAATATGTCCATGACTATTATGTCGGCTGCAAAAGAAGTAAGCTCTTTAGAGAATCCAACGATGGCAGAATTGGCAAAGGCAGTTTCGTCTGGTTCACTGCGCGGTGCAAGAGGTAATTCCGGAGTTATCTTATCTCAGTTATTCCGCGGATTTACCAAGGTTATTGCAAAATATGACACCTTGGACGTGGTGATTCTCTGTGAAGCAATGCAAAAAGCAGTAGAGACAGCGTACAAAGCTGTAATGAAACCAAAGGAAGGAACAATTCTTACCGTCGCCAAGGGCGCTGCCAATAAAGCAATGGAGTTGTGCGACGAGACAGATGATATTGTATACTTTGTGGGAGAAGTTATCAAAGAGGCAGAGCGTGTATTGAGCAAAACGCCGGATATGCTTCCGGTATTGAAGCAGGCTGGCGTTGTGGACTCCGGCGGACAGGGACTTGTGCAGGTATTAAAGGGAGGATATGATTCCCTGCTTGGCAAAGAAATCGATTATTCCATCGAGGGCGCCGGAAGCGGCTCTGGTGTTGTAAGGATTTCCTCACAGACAGAGGAAGAAATCAAATTCGGATATTGTACAGAATTTATTATTGTATTAAATCAGCCATTGACAGAAAAAGAAGAACAGGAGTACAAGGCGTATCTTGAATCTATCGGTGATTCCATTGTAGTTGTTGCCGATGAAGAGATTGTAAAGACCCATGTACATACCAATGACCCAGGACTTGCAATCCAGACGGCATTGACGCATGGTTCTTTAAGTAAGATAAAGATTGACAACATGAGAGAAGAGCATCAGGAAAAATTGATTAAAGACGCCGTGAAGCTCGCAGAACAGCAGAAGGCGCAGGAAGCGTCCAAACCGGCAGAGCCGGCGAAAGAGATGGGATTCATCTCCGTATCCATTGGCGAAGGCGTCAATGAGATTTTCCGGGGACTGGGTGTGGATTATATTATTGAGGGCGGCCAGACCATGAATCCGAGTACGGAAGATATGTTAAATGCCATTGAAAAGGTCAATGCCAAGACAATATTTATTCTGCCAAATAATAAGAATATTGTGCTGGCGGCAAATCAGGCAGCTACATTGGTAGAGGATAAAGAGATTATTGTTATTCCGACCAAAACGATTCCGCAGGGGATTACGGCACTGATTAACTTTATTCCGGATTTATCGTCAAAAGAGAATGCAGAACGGATGACGGAGGAACTTGCAAATGTTAAAACCGGTCAGGTGACCTATGCGGTCCGTGATACCGAGATTGATGATAAAGTCATTAGACAGGGCGATTATATGGGAATCGGTGACACATCTATCCTTGCTGTAGGAAGAGACATGACAGAGACGACGCATGCAATGATAGATGAGATGATAGATGAGGAATCCTCCATTATCAGCATTTACTATGGTGATCAAGTAAAAGAGGATGATGCGAATGCGCTGGGCGCTAAGCTGGAAGGCAAATATCCAGACGTTGAAGTGGAGATTCATTATGGCGGACAGCCAATTTACTATTATGTGATTTCTGTAGAATAAGGGTGAATAATTTTTATGAATATCAATTCTTCCATTGGTGAATTAAAGGGAATTGGTGAAAAAACACAGAGTTTATTTGAAAAGCTGGGAGTGTATACCATCCGGGATATGCTTCTGGCTTTTCCACGTGATTACCGCAAATTTCCTGCTTGTGAAAAAATTCGGAATGTAACAAACGCAAAGGAATATGCGATTGCCGCAAAAGTCGGAAGTACTCCGGTTGTAAAGGGCGTGCGGAATATGGCGCTTACTTTTGCAAAATTGATGGATGATACCGGAGAAATAGAGGGCATATGGTATCGCATGCCTTATATCAAAAACAGCTTGAAGCCCGGAGAAATTCATATTTTTTATGGGAAGGTCATCTGGAAAAACGGACACTATGTCATGGAACAGCCGACAGTCTATTCCAAGGCGCAGTATGAAGCGCTTGCAGAAACGTATCAGCCGGTCTATCCATTGGTAAAGGGGCTTACCAATAATCTCTATCGGAAAGCAATGCGGCAGTCCTGTGATTTATTGACAGAGGACGTTGAATTCCTTCCAACAGATATACGAGAGCGTCGGCAGCTTTTATCCTATAAGGAGGCTTTAGAGGAAATTCATTTTCCTCTAAATTTAAATCGTCTTCAGGCGGCGCATGACCGCCTTGCTTTCAATGAATTTCTGCTGTTTTTGCTTTCTATGCGGAGCCTGCAGGAAAACAGGAAAAGGGAAAGAAATCAGTGTATCGTGAAAGATATATCTATTCAGGACGTTATTTTGCGGAAGCTGCCTTATGCTTTGACCAATGCCCAGAAACATTCTTTAAAAGAAATTTTTTCCGATATGCAGGGAGAGTACATGATGCAGCGGCTCTTACAGGGAGATGTGGGTTCCGGCAAGACAATCGTTGCTTTTCTCGCAATGGCTGTGATGGCGGCAAACGGATATCAATCGGCAATTATGGCTCCTACGGAGGTACTGGCAAGACAGCATTATGAGTCCTTTACGGGCTGGTGCCGGGAGTTCGGATTGAATTTTCCGGTAATCTTACTGACCGGTTCCTCCACAGCAAAGGAGAAGCGGCTGATTTATGAACAGATACAATCAGAAGACACTGCGTTGATTGTAGGTACGCATGCGTTGATACAGGAAAAAGTACAATACCGCAGGCTAGGTCTTGTAATAACCGATGAGCAGCATCGTTTTGGCGTCAGGCAGAGGGAAATCTTCGCTGAAAAAGGGCAGTCTCCGCATATTTTAGTAATGAGTGCAACGCCGATTCCAAGAACTTTAGCAATTATTTTATATGGAAATTTTGATATTTCCGTTATGAATGAACTTCCGGCGAAGCGTCTGCCGATTAAGAATTGTGTAGTGGATGAGTCATTTCGGAAAAAAGCATATGAATTTATTACAAAAGAGGTTGCAGCGGGACATCAGGCATATATTATCTGCCCACTGGTAGAAGAGAGCGAAAACATGGAGGCGGAAAATGTCATTGACTACACCGCCAGACTGGCACAGGAGCTTCCATCCACTGTTTCCGCCGCATATCTGCATGGCAAAATGAAGCCGAAAGAGAAGAATGAAATTATGGAATCATTTTTACGAAAAGAGATTCAAGTCCTTGTTTCTACCACAGTAATTGAAGTGGGGGTAAATGTGCCGAATGCTACAGTGATGATGATTGAAAATGCGGAACGTTTTGGACTTGCTCAACTGCACCAGTTAAGAGGGCGTGTCGGAAGAGGAGATGCACAGTCCTATTGTATTCTGATGAATCTTTCCGGCTCCAAGCAGGCGTCAAAAAGGCTTGAAATCTTAAACCGTTCCAATGACGGTTTTGAAATCGCCAGTGAGGATTTAAAACTTCGGGGGCCGGGAGACTTCTTTGGAATCAGGCAGAGCGGTATGCTGGAATTTGCGGTTGGAGATGTGTACAATGACGCAGGAATTCTTGCGGCGGCGTCAGAAGAGAGCAAGCGGCTTATGGAAGAGGATGCGCTCTACCGGTTGGATGAGAACAGCCGATTGCTTGAGGTATTACAAGAGTATCGAAGGAATCAGTTTGATAAGATAAATATCTGATTTCTCTGTTTTATAATCTTCTTTTATTTATGGTAAATTTGGACTTCAAATTGATATTGTTGATGAACGGTAGATAGGAGGAAAATCAATGGTTCAATATAGAAGCCTGCAGCTCAATGAAATATGCAGGGAAGTATTTAAAGACTTTATCCGCCATCAAAATGTAACAAAATGCTGGAGACGAGAAAATAACGAATGGGTCGTCAAAGATGTGCCTTTTATTGATGATTGGACAGAACAGGACTACAACACATTGGTTTCCTGTTTGAAAAATACAGTTGCGACAGGAGGATTTGTGCATGCTGCTTTTTACAATGAAAAGCTGAAAGGCTTTGTATCGGTTGAACCCGCTCTGTTTGGAGACGAACAAAAATATCTTGATTTATCCAGTATTCATGTATCCGAGGATATGCGGAATAAGGGGATTGGTGCAGGGCTTTTTCTTGCCGCCAAAGAATGGGCTAAGAAAAATGGGGCCGCCAAGCTATATATATCAGCCCATTCGGCTGTCGAAAGTCAGGCATTTTATAAAAAAATGGGCTGCATTGAGGCGGAGGTATATAATCAGGAGCATGTGGAGCAAGAGCCTTATGACTGCCAGCTGGAATGTAAATTATAAATATCAAATTCGGGGAACGACTTTCTTTCCGTAACCTATAAGAAATTTAGGAGGCTGGTCTTATTGACAAGCCTGAAAATCCCTGAATAATGCAGATAAGGGCGGAAAACCGCAAATCCGGTATACGCCCTTATGTAACTATTCATACATATAATAATTTTATCGTAATTATTTTACATAAACCGCACAGGCCGCCTGCAGCCCTCCGGTTGTTTTTGCAAAAATTATCGTACGTCCTTTTTTCACCGCCGTCACGCGCCCGGTCTTTTTATTTACGCGTGCTACGGACGTATCCAGACTTTTGTATATCACTTCCCTTTTCCTGCTATGTGTATCCTTCACCTTCAACGAAACGTTTTTGCTCTCTCCGACGGACAAGTTTATCTTCTTCGCGTTCATTGACGCCTTATCCGCCACCAGTGACTCTATGTTTTTTCTCTGCTGATCGGACAGTTTCAGACCACTGATCTGAACGCCGCTTCCATCCGGTACTTCCTGATAGATTTCCCAAAAGAAACAGCACGCCGCCAGATAATATCCTGCGTAGTTTGTGTGCCATCCGTCTCTCAAGTATAAATCAATGTCGGGATACAGCCTGCGGCAGCGCTCAAAATATGTTCCCACAGGCACTACCGGTACTCCTGCCAGCAGCCCTTGATTAAAATAACTCTGCGCCAGATATTCCTGCATCTGCCCAACCGTCAGGCGCCGCTTTTTCCCGTTTATCGTCACCTGCTTTTTGTTATCATAGCCGCACGTCATGTATAGGCGGATTTTTGCCTGCGGCTGGTATTTTTTAATTTGGCGTTTCAGCTTCTTTAATGCCTCATACATCTCTGTATCCGCGCTGTTCACCACACGTTTGCTGTAATCCTGAAGAAAAATGTAATCCCACGTCTCGCTCTTTAGCGCCTGCATGAACTGACGATAATAACTACTGTATTTTTTTGTTTGGCCCGCATAATACTTCAGCCACGCACCGCCATTTGTAACCATTGTCGCATCCAGTGAATATCCTGCCGCCTTTGCCAGCTTCTCAAGCGGTTCTTCTATGGTGTAAAAATTGCCCCCCATTTTCATCTGGCTCATGCTGTTTCCCACAAACAACACATGCAGTTCTTTTTTTGTATTTTTATTTCCGCCCGCTGCTTCTGCAGGTGCTGCGAAGATGCAAAGCAACACAAGTACCATGCAGATTCCTTGTTTTATTTTTTTCTTCATTATAAGATGCGCCCCTTTGTTTTTCATTTTTCCATTTATATCAATATTATCATAACCCTTTACAGGCAGATGTGCAATCTGTCTTTTTGTCATGATATTCTTAATCGAAACTGAGCCGCTGCAATTTAAAAGAAGACAGTTTTCCCGCATGCATAAAAGCATCCGAAAAAACTGTCTCTTGTTTATGCAGAGAAAGTATTTACTTTTCTGCTCTCAGGAAGGCTTATTTACCAGCCATCTGCTTCTCCTGAGCTTCGATCATCTTCTTTACCATATAACCACCAACGGAACCATTCTGACGGGAGGTTAAATCTCCGTTATAGCCATCAGAAAGTGGCACGCCAAGCTCGCTTGCAACCTCGAATTTGAAACGATTTAATGCGCTTTTTGCTTCTGGAACTGCTGCTTTGTTAGAACGATTTGTCATGATTATTTCCTCCTTTGTTTGGGTTTGTAACTTGTTGTTACAAAGATATTATCTGTCAGAATCCCCAAAATACACTTGGAAAAATCATCAAAAATCCGAAAAAAATGGAATGAAAATTTAATCGCAGATCAGCTCTATACCTGTAATATCCGGCTTGATTGCCATCGAGTAATTGGTGTAGTAAATGACATATCCGGGAACTGCGCCGTTGGGCTTTTTGACGTTTTTTCGTTCCAAGTAATCAATTTCTACTTTTTCGTTTTCCCGTCCCTTGGAATAGAATGCGGCAAGTCTTGCTGCTTCTTCATATGTTCTATCCGGAAGCTCATTGCCATTTGTCTTTACAATTACGTGGGAACCGGGCATTCCCTTGGCATGAAACCACCAGTCTCCGCCGCCTGCAAACTTGAAGGTCAATTCGTCGTTCTGATAATTGTTCTTGCCGACATACATATGAAAGCCGTCGGAAGAAAGATAGTGGAAGGGTTTGCTTTTTATCTTCCGGCGTTTTTCACCGCTTTTTTTGCGGATATATCCATAGGAAATCAGTTCTTCTTTAATTTGCACCAGATCTTCTTCTGATTCTGCGATATTTAAAGAGGTGGCAATGGAATCCAAATGCTCTATTTCGCTTTTCGTTTCTGTCAGGAGACTTTCAAGCGCTTCGCAGGTTCGTTTCAATTTGTTGTATTTATTAAAATATTTTTTTGCATTCTCTGTTGGTGAAAGAAGCGGGTCTAAGGGAATCGTGATTTCTTCATTGGTATAGTAATTCATTGCCTGAAAGCTTTTTGAGCCTTCCGGCACGCTGTAGCCGTAGGTGTTGATGAGTTCTCCGTATATCCGGTATTTATCTCTTTTTTCGGTATCCCGCATCTGTTTTTCCTGCAGATCATATTTCTTTCTGCTGCGCTCAGAAGCTGTTGCGACGATTTTTCGCAAATCTACAGATTTCTGCCGGATGCGGTGAAATACGTTTCTTCTTGCGTAGAATTGTTCAAGGACGAAGGAGATAGAGGAATTGTATTCATTTTCCATGTCCTGATACTGTGTAAGCTCTACCGGGGCAAAATCAACCGGCTGTCCATTTTTTACAATGATATGAGGCTTGAAATTTTCATTTTTTACATCCTCCATCATCCATAAAAAATGATTACAGAGATGCAGCTTTTCTCCTTCTGATAAAGCAGCAGCGGGCAAGTCGCCGTCAACTAGAGCGCGGGTACAGATTTCATTTGCCAAAACAGGACTGATGCCGGTATAGGTGGTGTAGATTGCTTTGGCCGCAGACAGCGGTTTTGACAATGCTTTTTCCACAAATTCTTCCTGCGAAGCCGTCAATGGATTATATTTTTCCTGTGTCTGCGGGATGAAATATTCGCGTCCCGGAAGTACCTCGCGGATAGAGCTCATTTGCTGTGATACATGTTTAATGCTGTCTATGATCTTACTATCTTCGGTACAGAAAATAATATTACTGTGTTTGCCCATCAATTCGACGACCAGTGTCTTGGTTCGCAGATCGCCCAGTTCATCCAAATGCTCTATTTCAAATTGGATAATCCGTTCCAATCCGGGCTGCCTGATAGCGGTAATCCGGCCGTTTGCAATATGCTTTCGAAGAAGCATACAGAAATTCGGCGCAGTCATGGGACTTGGTTTGTTGTTCTGGGTCAGATAGACAAAGGGGAGAGAAGCGTTGGCGGAAAGCGCCAGACGATAATTTCCCCCGTTTCCCTTTAAGGTCAGCAGCAGCTCGTCCGCCTCCGGCTGGGCGATTTTGCTGATTCTTGCATTTAAGATTGTATGATTTAATTCTGCCGCCAGGCTTGCGACAGTGATTCCGTCTAATGCCATGATATCCTCCTAGGTGTGTTGCAAAAATCACTTCGTGATTTTCAAAAAAATAGGTTGTGTCTTGCGTAAGAAAGGCTCAAGAAGCAGAGCTTCTTTCGCTAACTTATCAGCCGCTGCGCGGTACGCAGCTATCGCTGCAAAATCACTTCGTGATTTTCAAAAAATAGGTTGTGTCTTGCGTAAGAAAGGCTCAAGAAGCAGAGCTTCTTTCGCTAACTTATCAACTGCTTCGCAGTACGCAGCTATCGCTGCAAAATCACTTCGTGATTTTCAAAAAATAGGTTGTGTCT
>CAJTSH010000005.1:0-19331 GCA_910578885.1 uncultured Lachnospiraceae bacterium | reverse complement strand
TTATCAACTGCTTCGCAGTACGCAGCTATCGCTGCAAAATCACTTCGTGATTTTCTGATAAGTTACATTATAAGAAAGTTTTAAGAAAATTACAAGGAATTCTGTGGGATTGAATTTGACTAATGGAAAGTTTTCTACTATAATATATTCATCTATGCACATGGGAGGCATCTATGATTAAAAGTATGACCGGCTTTGGACGGTGTGAAGTGACGGAAGATAATCAAAAAATCATAATAGAAATGAAATCGGTGAATCACCGGTATTTGGATGTAAATATGAAAATGCCGAAGAAGTTAAGCGCATTTGAAAGTTCTATCCGAAATTTTCTAAAGGAATATATCCAGCGAGGCAAGGTAGACGTTTTTGTTACATATGAAGACTATAATGAAGATAACTTTGCTTTGAAATATAATGAAAGTCTTGCAGGAGAGTATTTGAAATATTTTCAGCAGATGGCAGATACATTTGAAATTACAAATGATATTACGGTCAGCAGTCTGTCCCGTTATCCGGAAGTGTTAACGATGGAACAGCAGGAAGCGGATCAGGAGAAGCTCTGGGCGATATTGGAAAGGGCGCTAAGAGATGCCTGTGAACAGTTTGTCGCATCCAGACAGGCGGAGGGTGAGAACCTAAGGAATGATCTTATCGGGAAACTTGATACCTTATTGACATATGTAGATTTTATTGAGGAGCGTTCCCCGCGTATTTTAAAGGAGTACCGTGAAAAGCTGGAAGCAAGAATAGCGGAATTTCTGGAGGATACGATGATAGATGAAGCCAGAATCGCTACAGAGGTTACTATTTTTGCAGATAAAATCTGTGTAGATGAAGAGATGGTGCGTTTAAGGAGCCATATTCAGACCATGAAGGATACACTGCTTGCCGGTGGAAGCATTGGACGTAAGCTGGATTTCATTGCCCAGGAGATGAACCGGGAAGCAAATACGATTTTGTCGAAAGCGAACGATATTGCGATTTCGGATATGGGGATCAATCTGAAGACTGATATTGAAAAGGTAAGGGAGCAGATTCAGAATATAGAATAATATGAAGGTGACAGAATGGCAGGACTTATGAATATCGGTTTTGGAAATGTGGTTTATACGGAGAAAATTATTGCAATTATTACGCCGGATTCTGCTCCGGCAAAACGGCTCGTTCAGCGCGCCAAGGAGGAAGAACGGGTAATTGATGCAACTCAGGGCAGAAGAACCCGGTCGATTCTTGTCATGGATGGGAATCAGATTGTTCTGTCGGCGCTGCAGCCGGATACGCTTTCCGGACGTTTTGAAGGATAAATAAGCCGGATGCCGTTACCGGAACGGCCAAAGGGAGCGAACAGTAACCCCTAAAGGGCATAAGAAAGAGAAGCAGAGGTTTAGTCATGGCAAAAAAAGGTATACTTATTGTAGTATCCGGTTTTTCGGGAGCCGGCAAGGGAACAATTATGAAGCAGCTATTGCAGCAATATCCGGAGCACTATGCACTCTCCATTTCTGCGACTACGAGAAAACCGCGGACAGGTGAAACAGACGGTGTGGAATATTTCTTTCGGACGAGAGAACAATTCGAAGAGATGATTGCTAAGGGTGAATTGATTGAATATGCGCAATATGTGGAGAATTATTACGGAACTCCGCAGGCGTATGTCAACGACCAGCTGGCAGCCGGAAAGGATGTAATCTTAGAAATCGAGATACAGGGAGCTTTAAAAGTAAAAGAAAAATTCCCTCAAACACTGCTTATGTTTGTTTCTGCGCCGTCCGCAGAAGAATTGAAGAACAGGCTGGTGGGCAGAGGCACGGAAGACATGGATACCATCCGGGCAAGGCTTGGCCGCGCAGTAGAGGAATCGCAGGGAATAGAGAATTATGATTATATTGTGATTAACGACATGCTGGAGAAATGTGTAGAGGAAATCCATGCAATTGTAAGCAGCGAGCACAGCCGTGTATCACGTAATATAAATTTCATTCAACAAATCAGAGAAGAACTGTCAGGTTTTTCGAAAGGAGAATAATTATGATACATCCATCTTATGTAGAACTTATGAAGGTCGTAAACAATGATGTCGAAATCGGTGAGGAACCTGTGGTAAACAGCCGCTATTCCATCGTCATTGCAGCAAGTAAAAGAGCAAGACAGATTATCGGCGGGGATACTCCTATGGTGGGGCATTCGAAAGGCAAAAAGCCGTTGTCCGTTGCAGTAGAGGAGTTGTACAAGGGCAAGGTAAAAATTGTCGGTGAAGACGAGTTGGAAGAAGAATAAGAAAGCGCAGGAGGGTGACAGCAGGCTGGCACCCTTTTCTATCATAGGAAAGATCTTGTTGCTGTGAAGCACTAAAGTTTATGGCTTTCCTAATGATAGAAGAATATTACGCGCACTCGTGCGAAAGGTATCATGTCACTTATATAGATGGCATTTGGAAAGGATAAAAGAAAAGCATGAATTTATTATTTGTATCACTGGGCTGTGATAAGAATCTGGTGGATTCCGAATATATGCTCGGAATGCTTGGCGCTGCTGGCTATCAGATGACGGATGATGAGCAGGAGGCAGATGTAGTGATTATCAATAGCTGTTGTTTCATAAATGATGCAAAGGAGGAGAGTATCAACACCATTCTTCAAATGGCAGAGCTAAAGAAAACGGCAAAGTTAAAGGCTTTGATTGTAACCGGATGTCTTGCTCAGCGGTATAAAGAGGAAATCCTTAAAGAAATACCGGAAGTAGATGCAATTCTTGGTACGAATTCCTATGAAGATATCGTTCATGCGGCAGAGGAGGCTTTGGGCGGCAGACATTATCGGAATCTCGGCACTTTACAGGGACTGCCGAAGCTTTCCACCAAGCGCAGCCTGACAACGGGCGGTCATTTTGCATATCTGAAAATTGCAGAGGGATGCAATAAACGCTGTACGTATTGCGTGATTCCTTCCATTCGGGGCAATTACCGGAGCATTCCGATGGAAGAGCTTTTGGAAACCGCAAGAGAATTGGCAGAACAAGGAGTGAAAGAGCTGATATTGGTTGCCCAAGAGACTACGCTTTATGGAATAGACCTGTATGGTGAGAAATCACTGCACCGCCTTTTGGATGAACTAAATCAGATTCCGGGCTTATATTGGATTCGTATTCTATATTGTTATCCGGAAGAAATCTATGATGAATTGATTTCTTCCATCAAACGAAACAAAAAAGTGTGCCATTATCTGGATATTCCAATTCAGCATGCCAATTCTGATATTTTAAAACGTATGGGAAGAAGGACGAATAAGGAAGATCTGGTTCGGATTATTACCACATTGCGAAAAGAGATTCCTGATATTGCGCTGCGTACTACGTTAATCTGCGGATTTCCCGGAGAGACGGAGGAACAGCACGAAGAGCTGATGCAGTTTGTAAATGATATGGAGTTTGACCGTTTGGGCGCATTTATCTATTCGCCGGAGGAAGGGACGCCGGCAGCCGAAATGGAAGGACAAATATCGGAAGAAGTGAAGCTGAATCGGCAGGAAGCCGTTATGGAACTGCAGCAGGAGGTTATTTTCGATAAAAATGAGGAAATGAAAGGGCAGGAGCTTTACGCATTTATCGAGGGGAAGGTTGCGGATGAAAATGCGTATGTGGGGCGTACTTATAAAGATACGCCGGAGGTGGACGGATATATTTTTATCAATACTTCTGCGGAGCTTATGACTGGGGACTTTGTGAAAGTAAAGATAACCGGAGCATATGAATATGACTTGATTGGAGAGATAGTATGAACTTACCAAATAAACTGACAATATTCCGAATCATATTAATTCCGTTTTTTGTGTTTTTTTTACTTGCGCCTTATTTTGAGGGATACGGAAATTATATTGCGGTTGTGATTTTCATTTTTGCAAGCCTGACAGACCTTTTGGACGGAAAAATTGCAAGAAAATATAATCTTGTGACAGATTTCGGCAAATTTATGGATCCGTTAGCAGATAAACTATTAGTATGTGCGGCGTTGATTTGTCTGGTAGAGAGCGGACAATTACCGGCTTGGATTGTCATTATCATCATCAGCCGTGAATTTATCATCAGCGGCTTCCGTCTGGTAGCTTCCGATAACGGAGTCGTGATAGCGGCAAGCTATTGGGGCAAATTTAAGACGACATTTCAGATGTTAATGATTATTGTACTGATTTTGAATATTCCTTATACATTCTTCGATGCTCTGGGGATTGTGCTGACATACATTGCATTGATACTGACAATAGTGTCGTTAATTGATTATCTGGTAAAAAATAAAAGTGTGTTACAAAAACAGAAGTAAGGAGCAAACAATGGCAGAAATTTCAAAGAACACACTTCCTCTCGAGGAATGCGTTGTAAAACTGCTGAAAGAGAAAGGGCTTACGATTACAACGGCAGAATCCTGTACCGGAGGACTCTTATCCGGCAGGCTGATCAATGTTTCCGGCGTTTCGGAGCAGCTAAAGGAAGCCTATGTCACCTATTGCGATGAGGCAAAACAAAAGCTCCTTGGCGTGAATGAGGAGACGCTGGCAAAATATACTGCCGTAAGCCGGGAAACTGCTGAGGAAATGGCAATTGGAGGAGCAAAAGCGGCAAATGCCGATATCTGCCTTTCCGTTACGGGGGTCGCCGGACCAAATGATGAGGGAGAGGATTTTCCGGCAGGGCTTGTATATATCGGGTGCTGCTTTGGCGGAAAAACCGTTGTGAGAAAATATCAATTCTACGGCGGACGAATGGAGGTCAGGGAGCATTCGGTGGAAGCCGCTCTTTGTCTGGTTTTGGAGCTTCTGACAGAAAAGGGCGACTGTTCACACGGTGCTGCTACCGGAACGGCCGAAGAACGTGAACAGTAACAGAAAGACACAAACGGAGGAAATACGATGAGAATTATTGCGGGAACCGCAAGAAGCCTTCCGCTTAAGACGGCGGAAGGAATGGAGACAAGACCTACAACAGACCGAATCAAGGAAACGCTGTTCAATATGATACAGCAGAATATTCCCGGATGTTATTTTCTGGATTTGTTTGCGGGAAGCGGACAGATTGGATTGGAAGCTGTCAGCCGTGGAGGCGCATATGCCGTATTTGTAGAGAATAATAAGAAAGCAGCCGCCTGTATTGAAGAGAATATCCGTTTTACAAAGTTTGGGGACAAGTGCCGTCTGATATCAACGGATGTTTTGGCAGCGATTCGTTCTCTGGAAGGGAAATATTGTTTTGACTATATTTTCATGGATCCGCCTTACAAAAGTAAATTAGAGCATGAGGTTTTACGCCAGCTCTCAAAGTCGTCTCTGCAAAAAAATGATACGGTAATCATTGTAGAGGCAGCGTTAGATAAGGATTTCACGTATGTGACAGAGCTTGGATATGAGATTATCAAAGAAAAGAATTACAAAACCAACAAGCATCTGTTTTTGTGTAAGAAAGATAAAACAGGAGATTAATATGAAAAAAGCGATTTATCCGGGAAGCTTTGACCCGGTTACCAATGGGCACATGGATATGATACAGCGGGCCTCCAAAATTGTCGATGAACTGGTGGTCGGAGTGCTCAATAACAGTGCAAAAAACTCGTTGTTTTCTGTTGAAGAACGTGTTAGTATGTTAAAAGAGATGACGCGGGACATGAAGAATGTGACCGTTGATTCATTTGATGGATTGATGGTAGATTATATGGATGAAATAGGAGCTACCATTGTTGTCAGGGGGCTTCGTGCCGTTACGGATTTTGAGTATGAATTGCAGATTGCTCAGACAAATCATAAGGTCAATCCTAAGATTGATACAATATTTTTGACGACAAGTCTGGAATACGCTTATTTAAGTTCTACGATTGTCAAAGAATTTGCTTCCTATGGAGGAGATATTTCCAATTTTGTTCCGGAACGGTTTATCCATGATATTTATTCGAAATATAACATTGACAAATAAGGAGTGTGTGATTGATGAGCAGCAGGATGGAGCAAATCATAGAAGAAATTGAAGAATACATAGAAGGCTGCAAATACCAGCCATTGTCCAGTACGAAGATTATTGTAAATAAGGATGAGCTGGAAGAACTTTTGACAGAACTTAGAATGAAAACTCCGGAAGAGATTAAGCGATATCAGAAAATCATCAGTAATAAAGAGGCAATTTTAGCGGATGCTCAGGCAAAGGCAGATTCGATTATTGCTCAAGCGGAAGTGCAGACAAGTGAACTGGTAAGTGAGCACCAGATTATGCAGCAGGCATATGCCCAGGCGAATGAAGTAGTTATGATTGCCACCAAGCAGGCGCAGGAGATACTGGATCATGCAACAATTGATGCGAATGATATCCGCACCGGCGCTATTCAGTATACAGACGACATGCTAAAGAATCTGGAAGAGGTGCTTTCCCACTCAATTGATACGACCAAGGCGAGGTATGATAATTTGAGCCGTACGCTTCAGGACTTTTTGGATATTGTTACTGCAAACCGCATGGAATTGTCTCCCGCAGTCGAAGAACCGAATCCGGGAAAAGAGGACATGTCAAATCAGCCGCCTGTTTCTGGCAGTGGAACCGGGACAGAGGAAGCATAGCGGCGGCTATCAGCCAACTAGGAAGATAGGATAGAGCAGTCTTGCCAGAATCACACTTATGACGCATAAAACAGACTTTACGATAACATAGTTTTTCATAGGAAGACGGCTTTCCGCTACCATAGAAGAGGTCTGTGCCAATCCGCTGATTCCTCCGAAGGCCGTAAATGCGACGCATAGCAGGTATTTCTGCCGGATTGGAAGGGGTGTGAGCGCTGTGAACTGAATTCCGTTTGTGATTTCGGTCAATCCTACGGCAAATGCTTTCATGCCTATAGTTGGAAGCGGAAGATGGTTCATCAAAGAGGCTATGATGGAGAACAACATAATATAACCGCCGAGTTTCGTTAAGGTTTCAAATCCGTTCATAATTGCGGCATCCATGATTTTAAAGTTGACTTGAAATCCTGGAGCCGTATTTTTATGCGGTGCATTTTGGGCTTTCTTTTGCCTGTAAAACAGCAGTCTACCTAGTAATATTGCAGGGAGATATAGGGCGATAAAGGTAGGGATGACAAGCTGCGGGAGTTTTAGGGCGTGATGAAGGATAAAGCTGCTGATAAATACAGGGCTCATATTATTTGTGACAGCAAAAATCACGGAGGCCTCTTCATAGCTTAACTTGTTTTCCGACAGCATGACCGCACTGATTCTGCTTCCCATTGGAAATCCAAAGAGGAATCCTGCAAATACTGGGAAAGTTCCTTCCCGACTGACCGGAAGAAACAGGCGTACGATGGGATAGAGGAAGCGTGAAAGCATATAAAACATGTTGCTGGATATAAATAAATTGGACAAAACTGCAAAAGGAAGCAATGTCGGCAGAATTGTCTGATACCAAAGCACCAGACCGTTTCCGGCGGCAGCAACCGCCTCCGCAGGCTTTGTGAGCATATAAAATATCAATAAAAAAATTAGGATGGCAGAAATAGTTTTTTTCATAGTTTAATATATTGAACAGAGAAAAAAAGTATGCAGGCAAGATTTATGAAAGAGAAAAGATCCTTTTTTCCCATCCTGTTTTTCCAAATTCTATTTTTTACGGCAGTTATTTTTGATATCCTGCTGATAACCCATATTCGGGATGAGGCAAAGACTTTGGTTCGGCTGGACGAGGAGCTCTTGATGCAGTCCCTGAGGAACCAGCAGGTTGATTTAGAACTGTATGAACAGTTTATTTCCTATGAGGAGGCAGACGGTTATGACAGATATGCCTATCTATTTGGATATTTGTATTCCGAGCTGACTGAAAAAGATGCTTTAGACCGGCAGATACGGCGTTTTATCAAGCGGTATCCGACAGAATATGAACGGTATTACAATTATGAAAAGGCAATCTGGTCAAATCTGGAACTGTTTCCCGTTGCAGAATCCATCAACAATCCAAGTGAGACGGTCGCATTTGAAGACTCTTGGATGCAGAGCCGGACCTTTGGCGGCGACCGCGGGCATGAGGGCTGCGATATTATGGCGTCCTTCAATGTCAGGGGACATTATCCTATTTTCAGTGTATGCGACGGCGTCGTTGAGAAAATCGGCTGGCTCCCGCAGGGCGGTTACCGGATTGGCGTCAGGGGAAGTAACGGGGCATATTTCTATTATGCGCATTTATATGATTATGCCAAAGACTTTGTACCGGGCGATAAGGTGGTGACGGGAGAGTTATTGGGGTTCATGGGCGACAGCGGTTATAGCGAGATAGAGGGAACCGTCGGAAATTTTGCTGTACATCTGCATTTTGGGATTTACCTGAATGATGAAAACGGAGAGGAATTCAGTGTCAATTCTTATGCTCCGCTAAAATATCTGGAAACACGGAAGAAAAAATGTATCTTCTAAATTCGGACTTTTGTAAGAAAAGATGAGGTATCAGATTTATGGATAAAAAGATTCGTTTGGACAAATTTCTTGCCGATATGGGGCTCGGAACAAGAAGCGAAGTAAAAGCTCTTGTGAAAAAGGGGCAAATTTCGGTAAACAACGCCGCCGTCAGGCAGCCGGAGCTGAAAATATCACCGGCTATAGACAATGTATGCTATAATGGTGAAAGGATTTCCTATGCAGAATTTGAATACTATATGCTGAACAAGCCGGCGGGCTGTGTATCTGCAACGGAAGACCGGATGCACAAGACCGTACTGGATGTCATTCAAAGTGCAAGGAAAGATTTGTTTCCGGTGGGACGATTAGATATTGATACGGAAGGGCTGCTGCTTCTTACGAATGATGGTGAGCTTGCCCATCGCCTGTTATCTCCGAGACATCATGTGCCAAAGACTTACTATGCCAAGATAGACGGACTTGTGACATCGGAGGACTGTGGAAAATTTGCGGCAGGGCTGGATATCGGAGAAAAACAAAACACTCTTCCCGCAGCGCTTCAGGTACTAATAGCCGGAGACGTTTCCGAAATCACCGTAACCATTACGGAGGGGAAATATCATCAGGTGAAACGAATGTTTGAGGCGGTCGGAAAGCAGGTGCTCTATTTAAAGCGGCTTTCGATGGGGAGTCTGAGCTTGGATAAAGCGCTTGCCACAGGAGAATACCGGAAATTGACTCCGGAAGAAATAGCGGAATTAAAGGATTAGGATAAATGACAAACAACTTTTTACCAATTTCAAAACAGGATATGGAGAAGGCAGGTATACGTCAGCTGGATTTTGTCTATGTAATCGGGGACGCCTACGTGGATCATCCTTCCTTTGGACATGCCATAATCAGCAGAAGCTTGCAGCAGAACGGTTATACGGTCGGGATTATTTCTCAGCCGGATTTCAGGGAAGCAGAAAGTGTCACGATTCTAGGAGAACCAAGGCTGGGATTTCTTGTCACAGCCGGAAATATGGACTCTATGGTGAACCATTATACCGTTTCCAAGAAACGGCGCAGTACGGATGCCTTTACGCCGGGCGGAACTATGGGAAAACGCCCGGATTATGCAACGATTACCTATTGCAATCTGATTCGCCGCAATTATAAAAAAATACCTATTATCATCGGTGGAATCGAGGCAAGTTTACGGCGGCTGGGACATTATGATTACTGGTCGAACAAAGTGAAACGTTCTATCTTACTTGATTCCGGAGCAGATATCATTTCCTATGGTATGGGTGAGAAGAGCATCATAGAGATTGCAGATGCGCTAAACAGCGGGATTTCTGTGTCTGACATTACATTTATAGACGGAACCGTTTATAAGACCAGAAAGGAAGCGGATATTTATGATGCCATCCGGCTTCCAGATTTTGAAGAAATCAAAACAGACAAGAGAACCTATGCGAAAAGTTTCTATGTTCAGTATCAGAACACAGATCCGTTTGCGGCAAAGCGGCTGTATGAAACCTATGACGGGAAGATGTTCGTGGTACAGAATCCTCCTGCTAAGCCCCTGACCATGCAGGAAATGGATGATGTCTATTCGCTTCCCTACCAGAGAACCTATCATCCGTCCTATGAGAAATTGGGCGGCGTTCCCGCCATTCGGGAAGTTAAATTTTCACTGGTCAGCAACCGAGGCTGTTTCGGCGGCTGCAATTTTTGTGCGCTGACTTTTCATCAGGGAAGAATCATTCAGACGAGAAGCCATGAATCGATTTTGGAAGAAGCGAAACAGATGACAACGGATAAAGAATTCAAAGGCTATATCCATGATGTGGGCGGACCGACCGCTAATTTCCGTGCGCCGTCCTGTAAAAAGCAGTTGACGAAGGGCGTCTGTTCCAATCGCCAGTGCCTGTTCCCCTCGCCATGTAAAAATCTGATTGCCGACCATTCGGATTATATTGCACTGCTTCGCAAGATTCGTAAGCTTCCCGGCGTGAAAAAAGTCTTTATCCGTTCGGGCATCCGGTTTGACTATCTTCTGGCTGATAAAAACCGGGCTTTCCTGCGGGAGCTTTGCCAGCACCACGTCAGCGGACAGTTAAAAGTCGCACCGGAGCATATTTCCGATAGGGTTCTGGAAAAACTGGGAAAGCCTTCCGCTAAGATTTACCGGCAGTTTGTACGGGAATATGAGAAAATGAATGAGCGTCTGGGGAAAAAACAATATCTGGTTCCCTATTTGATGTCCTCCCATCCGGGTTCCACCTTAAAAGAGGCGGTAGAGCTTGCCGAATATATCAGAGATCTGGGATATATGCCGGAACAGGTACAGGATTTTTATCCTACGCCGTCCACAATTTCCACCTGTATGTATTACACAGGATTAGATCCCAGAAATATGGAGCCGGTCTATGTTGCGGACAGTCCTCATGAAAAAGCGATGCAGCGTGCCCTGATTCAATATCGCGACCCTAAGAACTATGATTTGGTGAAGGAAGCGTTGATAAAAGCCGGCAGAGAGGATTTGATCGGATTTGGGGAGAAATGTCTGATCCGCCCCAGACAGCAGAAAGGAAAAAAGCATGAAAGAATTCACCATCGGAAAAAATGAATCCGGTCAGAGACTGGATAAATATTTAAAAAAGCTCCTTCCGGGTGCAAAAAGCAGTTTTCTTTACAAAATGCTGCGGAAAAAAAATATTGTGAGAAACGGGAAGCGGGCAGACGGTTCCGAGAAGCTGTTGGAGGGCGATGTGCTGAGATGTTATTTTTCGGACGAAACATTTTCGAAGTTTGCCCAAAGCTCGGATTTATCCTTTTATCGCAGCCTTCCGAAAGACAGGCTGGATATTATTTACGAAGATGAAGACATCCTGCTTATCAATAAGCCGGCAGGAATGCTGTCACAGAAGGCAAGAGCTGATGATATCTCTGCAAATGAATATCTGATTGCCTATCTGCTTTCTGGCGGGAAGTTTGAAGAAGCGGATTTTGCCGCATTTCGGCCCGCAGTATGCAACCGCTTGGATCGGAATACCTCCGGTATCCTGACTGCCGGAAAAACCCTCAAGGGATTGCAGGATTTATCGGAAATGTTGAAAAATCGAACCGTAAAAAAGTATTATCGCTGTGTTGTAAACGGAAATATGAACGAGGTTGACAATATAAAAGGATGGCTGAAAAAGGATGAAAAGACAAATCAGGTGACAATCTTTTCAGAAGAAAGGCCTGATTCCAAATATATTGAAACGGCTTATCAGCCGCTTCGGTGTGAAAATGACCGGACACTTTTGGAAGTTCATCTGATTACGGGAAGGAGCCATCAAATACGTGCGCACCTCGCCTCAATCGGTCATCCGATTATTGGAGATATGAAGTATGGAAATCGGGACGTCAATGAGAAGTGCCGGAAACAGTATGGGATCAGGAGCCAGATGCTGCATGCCTATCGCATGGAATTTCCTGACGGAAGTATATGCACCGCACCGCTTCCCGAGGAGTTTGAACGGATATTTGATGAAATTGACAGATAAAAACTGCCGCTGATGGCAAATGAAAAAAGGAATCGACAATTCTTGCGATAAACAAAATGGAAGGAGCAGATCACAAATGAAGATTTATCTGATGCGCCACGGAGAAACAGATTATAATCAGAAGGGGCTGATACAGGGAAGCCTTGACATCCCCTTAAATGAAAACGGCATAAAACTTGCAGAACTGACGAGAGACGGCTTTCGGGCTGAAGGTCTTACTTTCGATTTAGCATATTGCAGTCCGCTGGTGCGCGCCAGAAAAACGGCTGAAATTCTGCTCGAAGGAACAGACACGCCTGTCATTTATGATGATCGCATCTGTGAAATGAATTTCGGAGAAGGGGAGGGTGTTCTTCTGAAAGATATCAGTATAAAACCGGACTTAAAGAATATTGATTACCTATTCAACGATCCCGAAAAATACCATGCCACAGAAGCGGGGGAAAGCTATGAAGCGCTGTTTTCCAGAGTAGAAGATTTTCTGGAGCAGGAAATCTATCCGAAGGAAATGCAGTATGACAGGATTCTAGTCTGCTGCCACGGCGGGATTATCCGGGCGTTTTTAGCCTTCTTGAAGAAACTGGAGTTAAATCAGTTCTGGAACAACCACCAGCCGAATTGCAGTGTCAATATTATTGAGATTCAGAATCATTCCTTACATATATTGGAAGAGCATAAAATTTATTATGCCTTGCCGAAGGAAAAGGAGGGGGCAATCCTATAATGGCGACTTGGAATTCAAGGGGGCTCCGCGGATCTGCCTTAGAGGAGTTTATCAATCGGACAAATGAAAAGTATTTGGAGAACGGGCTTGCCTTAATCCAAAAGATTCCCACGCCGATTACCCCCATCAATATCGACAAAGAGACGAGGCATATTACTCTTGCTTATTTCGACCAGAAGAGTACCGTAGACTATATCGGAGCTGTGCAGGGGATTCCTGTCTGCTTTGATGCAAAAGAGTGCCACGCAGACACCTTTCCTCTGGCAAATATCCACGAACATCAGGTAAAGTTCATGGAAGATTTTGAAAAACAGGGAGGGATTGCTTTCTTTCTGATTTTTTATACCCATCGTGACGAATTTTATTATCTGCGTTTTGCCCATCTCATGCGTTTTTGGGAGCGGGCAAAGGAAGGCGGACGCAAGAGCTTTCGTTATGAAGAATTAGAACCGGAATACTTTTTAGAAAGAAAAAACGGGCTTTTAGTGCCCTATTTAGATGGCATGCAGAAGGATTTGGCTGCAAGGGATTGACAATTTGCGGAATATCCAATATAATAAGCAAAGATTTTATTGTAGTAGCATGGTAGCACGCTAAAGTGCACGCCGAAAATACAAGGATTTTTAGTTACTGGAACGACTGATGGGAGTGAACGGTAACGATTTCTATTTCAATGATGGAGGATATGATGAAACACAAATTATTACATACACCGGAGGGAGTCCGGGATATCTACAATGAAGAATGTGAAAAAAAGCTGGTTCTGCAGGAACGGCTTCATGATACATTAAAAAGCTTTGGATACCACAATATCCAGACGCCGACCTTCGAATTTTTCGATATTTTCGGAAAGGAGATCGGAACAACGCCTTCTAAGGAATTGTACAAATTTTTTGACAGACAGGGAAATACGCTGGTATTGCGGCCGGATATCACACCGTCCATAGCCCGTTCCGTAGCGAAGTATTTTACGGATGAGGATATGCCGATCCGTCTGAGCTACATAGGAAATACGTTTATCAATAACCACAGCTATCAGGGGCGTTTAAAGGAATGCACACAGCTTGGCGCAGAGTTGATCGGAGACAACACAGTAGATGCGGATGCGGAAATCATTTCCATGATAGTCAATTCTTTAAAGGCGTGCGGTCTAAAAGAATTCCAGATCAGTATCGGACATGCAGATATTCTGCGCGGCATGATGGAAGCGGCAGGACTCGATGAAGAACAGGAAGAGCGGATGCGGGAATTGATTGCGAACAAGAACTTTTTTGGCGTGGAGGAGGAAATCGAAGAGGCGGCAATTGACTGTCATTTAAAAGAATTGTTTGGTCTGCTTGGAAAAATTTACAATGAGGGCGGGGATTTTGCCGAGGCAAAAACACTGTCGCATAGTTATCCCCAAATTGCGGGGGCGTTGGAACGGTTAGAAGAGCTGGATAACGTGCTGAAAATCTATGGAGTGGATAAATACGTTTCTTATGAACTTGGTATGATAAGCAGCTACTCCTACTATACCGGAATCATTTTTGCCGGATATACCTTCGGGAGCGGAGAAATGATTGTCAAGGGCGGACGCTACGATAAATTGCTGCCGTATTTCGGAAAGAATGCGGCGTCAATTGGATTTGCATTTACGGTAGACCAGCTTATGATGGCTCTTTCCAGACAGAAAATCGAGATTCCGTTGGAAAATGATACAGAGCTGATCGTATATTCTGCAAATCACCAAAAGAGTGCGATTGGAATGGCAAAAATACTCAGAGGCGAAGGACGGCGTGTGGAGCTGATACGCCGGGATAAAACAAAAACGAAGGCTGACTACGAGGCATATCAGAAACGGAATAAACTTGCCGCATTGACATGGATGGAAGAGGAATAGAGATGGAAGAAATGAGATATTTAACCTTTGCGCTCGGCAAAGGCAGACTGGCGAAAAAGACACTGGAAATTTTCGAGAAAATCGGGATTACCTGTGAAGAGATGAAGGACAAGGATACCAGAAAACTTATATTTGTAAATGAAGAACTGAAATTAAAATTTTTCCTGTCAAAGGGACCTGATGTTCCCACCTATGTAGAATACGGTGCGGCGGATATCGGGATTGTCGGAAAGGACACGATCTTAGAAGAGGCGCGGAACATTTATGAGGTGCTGGATCTTGGCTTTGGAAAATGCAGGATGTGCATCTGCGGACCAAAAGAAGCGAAGGATTTCCTGCAGCATCATGAGCTAATCCGTGTGGCAACAAAGTATCCAAGGATTGCCAAAGACTATTTCTATAATAAAAAGCATCAGACCGTAGAAATTATCAAGCTGAACGGTTCTATCGAGCTGGCTCCGATTGTCGGGCTTTCCGAGGTCATCTGCGATATCGTAGAGACAGGTTCAACCTTACGTGAAAACGGACTTCAGGTTTTAGAAGAGGTCTGTCCATTGTCCGCACGAATGGTTGTCAATCAAGTCAGTATGAAAATGGAGAATGAGAGAATTACAAAGCTGATTACAGACTTAAAGCAAGTATTGCGGGAACAGTAAAGCGCACAAAATGGAGGAAAGTGTGAAAGAATTTGTGAATTCTCTCACAACTACCTGTTTGTGCAAAAAACGCACAGAATGGAGGAAAACATGAGAATCTTAAAGTTAACACCGGAAACGAAAGACAATATATTGGAAGACCTGCTGAAAAGAAGTCCGAACAGCTATGGTGAATTTGAAGGTAAGGTAAACGACATTATTGAAGAGGTTCGTGCGAAAAGGGATGAAGCGGTATTTCACTTCACAAAGAAATTTGACGGTGCGGATATTGATGCTTCGAATATCCTCGTTACTGAGGAAGAGATACAGGAAGCGTATGAATTGGTAGATGAGAAGCTTTTGGGCGTTATCCGCAAGGCTTTGGTCAATATCAGGGAATATCACGAAAAGCAGTGTCAGCGCAGTTGGTTCGACAGTAAGGACAACGGCGTCATATTGGGGCAGAAGGTTACACCTCTGCGCAGGGTCGGCGTGTATGTACCGGGCGGAAAGGCTGTTTATCCTTCTTCCGTTTTGATGAACGTCCTTCCTGCGAAGGTGGCAGGGGTAGATGAAATCATTATGACGACGCCGCCGGGAAAAGACGGCAAGGTCTTTCCGTCGACTCTGGTTGCCGCAAAGGAAGCCGGCGTAGATAAGATTTATAAAGCAGGCGGCGCACAGGCGATTGCGGCGCTTGCCTTTGGAACGGAGAGCGTCCCGAAGGTAGATAAAATCGTAGGCCCGGGAAATATTTATGTGGCACTTGCGAAAAAGGCAGTATTCGGTTATGTCAGCATTGATTCTATTGCAGGACCAAGCGAGATTCTCGTCCTTGCAGACGAGAGCGCAAACCCAAGATTCGCAGCTGCTGATTTATTGTCTCAGGCAGAACACGACGAAATGGCTTCGGCAATTCTAATTACTACCAGCGAAGCGCTTGCCAAGGAAGTATCGAAAGAAGTCGAAGCATTCACGGCACAGTTATCCAGAAAAGAAATCATCCAGAAGTCACTGGACAACTATGGTTATATTCTGGTTGCGGATACAATGGCAGATGCGATTGATGCGGTCAATGAAATTGCATCGGAGCACATGGAGATTATGACGAAAAATCCATTTGAAATTATGACGAAAATCCGCAATGCAGGCGCAATCTTTGTGGGCGAATACAGCAGTGAGCCTTTGGGCGACTATTTTGCAGGACCGAATCACGTTCTGCCTACCAATGGAACCGCAAAATTCTTTTCTGCTTTAAGCGTGGACGATTTCATCAAAAAGTCCAGTATTATTTCGTACTCAAGAGAAGCATTAGAGCCGGTCTATAAGGACATTGTACAGTTCGCGGAGTGCGAAAAGCTGACGGCTCATGCCAATTCTATCCGGGTGAGGTTCGAGGATGAAGAAGCGTAAACGTAAGGCTGGCAGAAATAATAGGAAGCCGGTACAGGAAAAGCGTACGGATTTGGAAAGAAAGGATTTGGACATGGAAGGTAGCAGGATTGCGGAATATACAAGAAAAACAAAAGAAACGGATATCTCGTTGACTTTGGAGCTGGACGGAAACGGAAATGCCGATGTAGACACCGGAATCGGTTTTTTTGACCATATGCTAGAAGGCTTTGCAAGACATGGATTGTTCGACTTAAAGGCAAAGGTAAAAGGGGATCTGATTGTAGATTGCCACCATACTATTGAAGATACCGGAATTGTCCTCGGAAGCGCAATCAAAGAGGCTGTGGGTGACAAGAAGGGACTGAAACGCTTCGGAAGCTGCATACTTCCAATGGATGAGACATTGGTATTGTGCGCACTGGATTTATCCGGAAGACCGTATCTTTCCTTTGAGGCAGAGTTTACCACTGACCGGGTCGGATATATGGATACGGAAATGGTAAAAGAGTTCTTCTATGCCATTTCTTATAGCGCAGGCATGAATCTTCACATGAAGGTCTTGACCCCGGGCAATAATCATCATATGATAGAAGCGATGTTTAAAGCATTTGCAAAAGCGCTGGATGAGGCGACCCTCATTGACCCGCGCATTACAAGCATATTATCGACGAAAGGCAGTTTATAAGGTACGGATTATGGATCATAAGAATATCGTAGCAACAATTTATTTAAAGGACGGCGAAGCCGTAAAAGGATTACATAACTTTGAGCCGGCAGGTGACTTGTTTACCTTAGCCTCCCTCTATAATGACAGCGGCATTGACAAAATCCTGATTTTTGATTTGTCGACCAGTGATGAAGAGCATGAGAAAAACATACATACCATCAAGGAGATTAACCGAAATGTTGAGATTCCGGTCTGCGGCGGCGGAAACATCAACCGGCTGGAAGATATTAAGAAGCTGCTTTATGCCGGCTGTAAGCAGGTCATGTTAAACGGCTCTAAGCTTGCCAGCTTTTCTCTTGCAAAGGAGGGCGGCGCCCGATTTGGAAAAGAGCACATCAATGTCTCCATCAAAAACGTGGATTTTGTGTTCAAACATCAGTCGGAAATGCTCGATTATTTCCATGAAATGCTTCTGATGGATTCTGATATGGTGGATGCAGTTGAAAATGTGACAGATTTACCGTTCGTCGTTCAGTATGATGTGTATGAGCATGACAAAATCTGCGATATTCTCAAACAGGACTGTGTCCGCGGAGTGGCAGGCGCTTTCATCAATGACCCGGAAGCGGACATTATGAAAATAAAGGCAGAATTTTCAAAGGACGGATTAACGATGGATCACTTTGAACCGGCCGTGAAATGGGAAGCGCTCAAGAAAAACAGTGACGACATGGTTCCGGTGATTGTGCAGGATTACCGCACCGATGAAGTGCTGATGCTTGCTTATATGACAAAGGAAGCTTTTGACGCGACCATCAGCAGCGGCAAGATGACTTATTACAGCAGAAGCCGTGGTGAATTGTGGGTAAAGGGCGAGACTTCCGGGCATATTCAGTATGTGAAATCCTTAACGGCAGACTGCGATTACGATACGATTCTCGCCAAGGTATCACAGGTGGGCGTAGCGTGCCATACCGGAAAGCCTTCCTGCTTTTTCAATGAGATTGTGAAAAAGGACTATGTAGAGAAGAATCCGCGTAAGGTGTTTGAGGATGTATACGGTATTATTTCAGACCGGAAGAAGAATCCGAAGGATGGTTCCTATACCAATTATCTCTTTGAAAAGGGAATTGATAAGATTTTAAAGAAGGTCGGGGAAGAGGCGACCGAGATTGTAATTGCGGCGAAGAATCCGGATGCGGAGGAGATTAAGTATGAGATTTCTGATTTCCTGTACCATGTGATGGTGCTGATGGTGGAAAAGGGCGTGACGTGGGAGGATATTACACAGGAGCTGGCGCAGAGGTAGGGCGGGCGATTACGAATTCCTTTATGAAGTCTAATATCAAATTTCAAAGCTGTAGTTGTGGAAGTTAATATCTATATTTTGTTACTTTTTTGATAGGGAGGGAAGTATGCCTCATATTATAGTGAAATTATGGCCCGGAAGAACAGAAGAAATGAAGCAGACCTTAGCCGATAAATTAGCCGCAGATACTGCAGAGATTCTGGCAGTTGATATGGATGACATATCTATTTCTATGGAAGAGGTTGCACAGACAGACTGGACTGAAAACGTATATCAGAAGGAGATTCTTGAGAAGAAGGAGAATCTCTATAAAAAGCCGGGGTATTGAACATCATGTTGGTTTTTTGAGAGGTGGATATTTTATGGTTGACTTGAAGGAAAAAATCATAGAGCTGACGAAACACTTAAACAGTGAGAAAATCATAGAATTATCTAAAATTCACACAAAATCCCAGACTTAGGGATTTCCTGCTATCTACCGGTGACAGTGTTATTGTGGAGGCAAGCCCGTATGACGGCATATGGGGAATTAAGATGGGGCAGACGAATGAATATGTTCGGAATCCATTGGAATGGAAAGGCCAGAATTTGCTGGGTTTTGCGTTAATGGAGGTTCGAGATGAGATTCGTCGTGTCTGGAAGAATGCAGATATATGTGAACCTGTTGAGGATTAAAAGTGCTGCCGCACCATTTCAATTGATTGGTGTGACAGCATTTCTTGTGCGCCTAGCGGCGCACGTTTCTAACGGGTGAAAGTCCCCAATCCGC